>NZ_JAGAYD010000017.1 GCF_017940685.1 Butyrivibrio sp.
AGAGATAACCTTGATCTGCTCCTCAGGCTCCTCCACCTTCTTAACTTCAGGCTTGATGAATCTGCCAACCCTCTTACTTCTTGGCATCATCTCTTCCTGCTCGTAAGCAAGATCCTTCTTGTTTCTCTTATCCTTTTCCTGGCCAGCTCTTCTGCGATCGTCGTCTCTGCGTCCTGGTCCCTGCTTTTCAGCTGGTCCATCAAATCCGCCGCGGCCGCCAGCGTTCCTGTCAAACTTGTTTCCGCCAAATCTGTTGTCATTCTTGCCGGCAAACTTATTGCCGCCCTGATTATTTCTGTCAGGTCCCTGAGATGGTCCTCTGTCGTTTCTGCTTGCGAAACCGCCTCTATCAGGTCTTCCCTGATTTCTGTCCTGATTTCTATCCTGTCTCTCAGGTCTTACAGGTCTGTCGTTATTTCTGTTATCGTTCTGCACTGGAGCAGGTCTGCTGTCCCTGTTTTCTCTCTGTGGAGCAGGCTGCTGAACCTGTGGCTTCTCCTGAGCCTGTACAGGAGCCTGAACAGGCGCTTCCTTCTTAGGAGCAGCTGGCTTTGGTGTCACGCTCTTGTTAACAGGTGTATTGTAGCTATCAAGCTGTGATGGTGCAGTTAAAGGCTTGATAGGATGATATACATTCTGAGACTGGGCAAAGGTTCTTCTCTGTCCCTGACCATTCTGACCATTATTTCTGTTGTCACGCCTCTGGTTATCGAAGTTTCTGTTTCCACCCTGAGGCTGTCCACCCTGGCCATTTCTTCCCATGTTGCTGTTAGTTACAACAATGATTTTCTTTTTCTTTTTAGGTGGAACCTTTGAAGGATCTACTGCCTTTGGAGCCTCTTCCTTAGGTGCTTCTGCCTTTGGTGCCTTATCAGCCTTAGGTGCTTCTGCCTTAGGAGCCTCTTCCTTTTTAGGTTCAGCTTCCTCCTTTGCCTTTTCAGGCTTTTCTTCCTTGGCAGGCTTCTCAGAAGCCTCTGCCTTTGCAGCCTTCTTGCCAAAGTTCTTTCTAGCAACTTCTGCGTCTGTCTCTTCGATAGAACTATTAGAACGCTTTGCTTCTATTCCATTCTCCTGCAAAAAAGCTATAAGCTCTTTTGACTCGCATCCAATCTCGCTTGCAAGTTCGGATATTTTAATTTTTGCCATTCACATTCCCTCCGCCAGTTTCTTCTGTGAGTAAGTTCTTTCGAAGTGACTTTGACAACCCTAAGTCCGTAATTGCCAGACTTGTTCGAACACCCTTACCTATTGCATGTCCAAGGCTCTCCTTGTCACCAAAAAAAGCTATTGGTACATCATAATACTTACATTTATCTGTAAACTGCTTGATGGTGTTATCTGAAGCATCTTCAGTAACTATCACAAGGCAAGCAGTCTTATTGCGGATCGCTTCCATAGTTGCAAACTCTCCGCTTTTTACCTTACCAGCCCGCATTGACAGGCTGATCAGGGAATAAACTTTGCCTACATCCAAAATTTATATAAGCTCCTTTTCTATACGTTCCAGAACTTCTCCCGGAACCTGCGCCTTAAGTGATCTCTCAAGACCCTTGTTTCTTGCTGCCTTTTTAAGACACTCAGAACTTTTGCAGATATATGCGCCGCGGCCGTTGGCCTTTCCTGTTGCGTCCAAAAGAATCTCACCCTCACCTGTTCTTATTATCCTGATGAGGTCTTTTTTGTCCTTCATCTCGCCGCAACCAACGCATTTTCTCATTGGAATTTTCTTTTGCATTTAAGAATTACTCCTCAGTATTCTGCTCCTCTGAAGACTCCGCGTACTCGCCTTCATACTCGCCCGCGTACTCGCCTTCATACTCCTCATCGTAATCCTCATCATCCATATAGTCTTCCATACGGAATCCAGGAGCATCCTTAGCATGAGTCTCATCCTTGATATCGATCTTGTAGCCTGTAAGTCTTGCTGCAAGTCTTGCGTTCTGACCTTCCTTACCAATAGCAAGTGAAAGCTGATAGTCAGGAACTACAACCTTGGCACTCTTCTCATCAGGATCAGCAAATACTGCTACAATCTTAGCCGGAGAAAGAGCGTTCTGGATAAGGTTACCAGGGTTATCATCCCAGTTGATGACGTCGATCTTCTCGCCGCCCAGCTCATCTACAATAAGGTTAACTCTGTTACCATTTACACCTACGCATGCACCAACTGCATCTACGTTAGGATCTTTGGAGTAAACAGCGATCTTGGTACGGCTTCCAGCCTCTCTAGCGATTGACTTGATCTCAACAGTTCCGTCCTGGATCTCAGCAACTTCCTGCTCGAAAAGTCTCTTTACAAGATCTGGATGTGTTCGGGATACAAGGATCCTTGGTCCCTTTGAGCCGTTCTTAACTTCAAGAACATATACTCTGAGTCTCTGAGTAGGTCTGTAAACTTCGCCCTTAACCTGCTCGTTCTCATTGAGAATAGCATCTGCTCTTCCGAGGTTGATGCTGATGTTCTTGCCGATAAATCTCTGAACAACACCTGTTACGATGTCATGCTCTTTTTCAAAGTATTCGTTATAAATAGCGCCGCGCTCTTCCTCACGGATCTTCTGAAGGATTACGTTCTTGGCATTCTGTGTAGCAATTCTTCCAAACTCCTTGGAGTTAAGTGGAACCGCTACGGTATCGCCAACCTTAGCCTTTTTACTGATCTTCTTGGCATCGTCAAGACTGATCTCAATCTGAGGATCCATAACATCATCTGCAGTCTCAACAACTTCCTTGTCTGCATAGCACTTGAAGTCGCAGTTTACTCTGTCAACTTCAACTCTGACATTCTCCGCCTTTCCAAAGTTGTTCTTGCAGGCTGTCACAAGAGAATTCTCGATAGCATCAAACAGAGAATCTTTGCTGATGTTCTTTTCCTTCTCAAGCAGCTCAAGGGCATCCATTAATTCTTTACTCATTGTAATCTCCTTTTTTTGACCGGATCAAAAGTCCAGCGCAAGTTTAATGACTGATATCTCTTTTCTTATGAAAGTTACATCTTTTTCATTTATAGTTACGGTTACTGTGGATTCATCAAATCCCTTAAGTAGACCGGCAAACTCCTTGGTTCCGTCCTGTGGTTTAAAGAGCTTTAGCTCAACCTCCTTGCCAATGGACTTCTCTAAGTGTCTGTCTTTTTTGAGCTGTCTGCCAAGTCCAGGGCTTGAAACCTCAAGAGTGTAGGCTTCATCGATGAAATCATCCTCGTCCAGGGCATCTGACAGCGCATGGTTTACATCTACGCAGTCGTTGATGTTAACTCCGCCTTCCTTGTCGATGTAAGCCCTAAGGTACCACTCGCCAGCTTCCTTGACGTACTCAACGTCATAGATCTCAACCCCGCATTTATCTGCGATAGGCTTAAGCATAGCTTCTGTTTTTGCTTCTATTTCGCTTTTCTTTGACATAAATCACCTCTTAGGCATAAGAAAAGTGAGCTCCGGAAAGCTCACTTCTAATCTACTGTCACGATGACAATAACACATAAACTGTGAAACGTCAAGGGGGCTGTATTAAGAGGCATAAATCGGACACCTCATGAGTACAATAAAAGCATAAGAAACAGTTACTAAGGAGGTAGCATATGGACGCAGCATACATGGCATACAGGGAACTTCGGATAAAAGAGAACAAGGCAAGGCGCCTTAAAATAGTAAAGCGCCAGAGAATAGCACTGGCGCTCATAATCTTTACTATTGTATTTTGTATCGCATTTATCTTCTGGACACTTCTATCAAGCGCTCAGGCTAAGGGCGAGTTTTCCTACAAGTACTACACTCAGGTAGAAGTTAAGGCTGGAGACACCCTTGATAGCATCGCTGATAAATATCTGGCTTCTGGTGATGAAAAACAACATTATATTAATGAAGTCATAAATACCAATCACCTGGATGAAAGTGGGCAAGTCCTTGCTGGCACCAGCATTATTGTGCCCTATTATTCAAGTGAGTTTAAATAAGCCATGCTCATTTAAGCCTTGTAAGCGCTGTGTGATATACTCCTTCAGCTTCCATATCATCCTCTGACCTCAGAGCCGCAGCGGTTATCATTTTAAGAGTCACACTGTTTCCATCAACTGCTTTAACAGCTTCAATCCTCTTTTTCAACGAAGCTGCGATGATCTCAAGTTCCTTGAGGGCACTTGCGTGAGTGATAAGTGCAAAGTCCGCCTTTCTTACTCTGCAGATTGCACAGCTTGAGCCTGTAGTCTCAACAATCTTGTCGGCGATTGCCTTTAGCACTTTATCTGAAAACTCTTTTCCATATGAAGCTTCTATCCGCTCCTGATTTACGTTCTTCAGTATTATCACTCCATAGTCTGCAGCATTCTGTGTATACTGGATAGAATAGTCAACCATGGAACTTAAGAATGCTCTTATGGACATAAGGCCTGTCACCTTGTCAATGGTATCGATCTGATAGAAAGAATCCATACGACTTAGTTCTTCACCGATATCTACAAGGTACCCCATGATCCCCACAATCTTACCGTTGGAATATACAGGTGCCTTATTGCAGATAGTATTGTGAATAACTCCATTGATTATGTATTGAGACGGAGCATTGTCCACAGTTTCTCCCTTTGTGAGGATAGCAGTGTCTTCTTTTATACTTCTTTCCTTATCAACCGACCAGTTTTGCTTTTCTGAGGGTTTTCCCTTAATATCATCCACCGAAGTTATTCCGAAAAAGTCCAGGAAAGCCTGGCTTGCTCCGATAAAGTTCCTGTTCTTGTCTTTCCAGAAAAACTTGATGGAAGAATTGGCCACAAAGTTCATAAACAGCTTGGAATAAAGCTCTAGCTCATCTGATTTAAGACCATAATCCTCAAACCTGAACATTCCACCAGATTCATCTATGGTGTCTTTTATTCTTTCCGGCAGAGTTCTAATACAGACCATAAACTCTCTGCCACCGGTTCCCGGAATGATCATTATCACAGTGGCTGCCCACTTATATGAGCCATCATTTTGCTTCATCCTGAAGACATTTTCTATATAGCCAGCTTCAGAATTTTTAACTCTCTCTTTCAAAGTGGTGAGATCTGAAAACTCTTCAAACCTTTGCCGGTCTGCAGATGATATAACTTCAGTTTTAAGGCTGGCTATCACTTCACTTAACGTACTCGTGCCGTCAACCTGCTGGAATGTGGATCTTCCAAGAAGCGGTATCGCCGTATCTGCAGTAGGATTGATCTGCAAAATATTATGAAAAAGGTGGTTAAGCTCTTTTAACTTATTATCTACGCTATGCTGCATGCGAAGGGATTTATCAGAAGAGATATTATGGATTGCCCCCTTGATAATGTATTTTCCTTCATTTTCAGCAAGAACCTGTCCCACAAATCTGTAGATATTGCCATTACCGGTATAATAAAAAGTCTCCTGATTTTTTGATCTTTCAAGGATATTGGCAAACTCACGGTACTTTTTGATAAGAGGAGACGCTGTGTGATAGATCTGCTTATCTGCATCAGCAAGAGTAGTTGCAGTTTCAAATACCTGGGCCATGTATTGCTCATTCATGAAAAGAGTCCTGAACTCTTTTCCATCGTCCTCTATAATTTCAAGGGGCTCATCCGTTACCCTTGCAGCTTTAGAAGCAACATCATAAAAATGCCGCCATTTTCGCTCTTCTATCTTAATGTTCTGTTTTTCTATATGCTCAAAGAACTCATCAATTGGCATGGGCTTACCATAATAATAGCCCTGAAGCCTTCCACATCCTATTTTCCTAAGAAAATCAACCTGTTCAATAGTCTCAACACCCTCAGCAAGGGTTGACATGCCGATATCCTTGACCATGGTAATGGTGGAAGTCATAATAGCCCTGGACTTATCGGTGAACTTCCTTAAAAATTCCATATCCAGCTTGATGGTATCAAAGTTGTAGTCCTTAAGAAGATTAAGGGATGAGTATCCACTTCCAAAATCATCCATCCAGACCTCGTATCCAGCCTCTCTGAAGCTGTCGATCATCCTCTCCATAAGCTCAGCATCAGATACGATCATGCTCTCTGTTACTTCTATATGGATATAATCCCTTGGAACATCATACCTATCGACAAATTCTTCTATTGCCTCTAGCATATCTGCTTCTTCAAAGTCCAGCCTTGATACATTTACAGATACAGGTACAGTAGGGAGCTTGTCTTTTAATCTTTCAGAAATATCCTTGCATACCTGTTCTATGATAAAAAGATCAAGCTTATGGATCTGCCTTGTCTTTTCCAAGGTTCCTATGAATTTGTCAGGTGGAAGAAAGCCCATCTCAGGATCGATCCAACGGGCAAGGGACTCAGCACCACATAACTGCTCGGTAAGGGAACGGATAACAGGCTGGTAATAAACCTTGATCCATCCGCTTTCTAAAGCCTTATCAATATTTTCAGCGACATACTGCTTTACTGACGTGGCCATGAACGAAATCTCCCTTTATTGTTGCTGATATATTGAGCATAGCACATATAAATGTACCGGTCAAAAAAAGAAAATAACAGTCTCTTCTCCTTACCGGTATCGCGAAATACTTATTGCAAAAAGGCTTCTCGTTGTGAAAGAATTTTTTTATAAATTACTTCATAATCTGTCTGTACTTTTGCTCTGAGGTTTTCTGTTATCTCGCTCACTGTTTCGTACAAAGGAGTGAGAGCAAGATTTCCTACAACTCCCTTTAAAGCATGTGCATCTTCAAACGCACCATCAAGATTGCCCTCTTCCAAAGCCTTTCCCAAAGCCTCAAAACGTTCATCTGAAAGTCCAAGTTCTATCATTTCCAGATAAAAGTCTTCC
>NZ_JAGAYD010000159.1 GCF_017940685.1 Butyrivibrio sp.
ATATATATGTCTAACGCAGACATCAGCATTCTTGAGCAATGTCGTGCCAGAGAAGATGCCATTGCTCATGAAAAATATCAAAAAGAGCTTATCGATAGCCTTAATGAAACCATCGCTAATGACAAAGCCATCATTGCAGATTTAAAGGCCAAGCTAAAGGCATATGAAAACAAAAAGCAATAAACCATTTCTTTCAAAATAATATAATCATTAAATTATACAACGCTCACGATGAGATTTTCGTGAGCGTTTTTAGTTATTTAGATATTCTCGTTCTTAAGATGCTTTTCATATAGCAGCACCACATCCCCGGCCTGAATGATAAGATTTCCTCTTGGGATGATAGCCTTTCCTCTTCTACGTATCATAAAGATAAAGCTCTGCCTTGATATGTCAAGGTGCTTAATGGCTACTCCATTCCAGGAATGTCCCTCTCCAATTGTGATTTCTTTTATCTCTATTGGCTGAACATCCTTAACCTTTTCAGCACACATCACAAGAATGTCACCCTTTTGTAGAACCGCATCACCTCTTGGAATGATGGTCTCTTTATTTCTCTGCACAGCAACAATAATAACATCCTTAGGAATTCCAAGTTCAGAAATTTTCTGGCCGCACCAGCTGTCTTTTTCAGAGAGTTTAACCCTTATAAAATGGATGTTTTCCTCTTCAGCGTAGCTTCCGATGGTCTTAAGACGCTGATACTGTTCAACAAATCCGGCACTGATGATACCAGTTGGAATAGCTACCATTCCAACACCAAGAAAACTAATGATGATTCCTAAGATCTTACCTGTAATGGTTATGGGATAAATATCACCATATCCAACAGTCAAAAGCGTAGATACAGACCACCAGATACCTGAGAAGGCATTCTGGAAAACTTCTGGCTGGGCGTCATGCTCAACGCTGTACATGCAAAGGCTACTGCCCATCATCAGTATCAGTATGATAAACACTGATGCCATCAGCTGCTGTTTCTTGGAAGTAATGACCTCAGTTATGACATTGAGCTGATCATAATAGGAATTGATCCTAAAGAGCCTTAAGATCCTCGCAACCCTGAAGAGCCTGAATACAGCTCCACCAGCCGGGAAAAAGAATGGCAGGTAATAGGGAAGGAAGGACAAAAGATCAATAATTCCTGTAAATGAAAAGATATATTTTGCAGCTGCCTGACCCTCAGGAAGCTTTGGATAAAGTTCATTGGATGAAAAAAGACGCAATGCATAGTCCACTGCGAAGAAAAATGTGGTAATTGCTTCAATAGTAAGGAGGAGCCCTTTGTAGTGCTCCTCCATGTAATCAAATGTTATTGCAAAAGCCGCAAAAAGATTGAGAGCCAGAGCAATAATACTGATGATGTCATAAAACCTGTTGATGGGCTCATCAATTACGCCCACGCTGACCATGTTAAAGATCTTGGCTCTTAAGCGATGAAAATCTCTAATGTGTCTTCTTACAGGTTTTTCGTCCCCCATCATTTTTTCTCCCTGTTTTTGCGCTTGCCAAAGCTCTCCATCACAAGATCGCTCATATCCTGAAGATAATCAAGGCTTCTTTTCTTGTTCTGAGCTTTGACATTCTTTTTCTCTTTTTTTGTAAGGTTCATGGTATCGATGTCTTTATCCTGTCCAACATACCATGCTTTTGTAGATCCTTCGCCCTTAATATTGATACGACCAACATTTTCAAAAGAATCTGAAGACTTCTTTTTATAAGGCCTCTCTGCTTTTTTAGAAGGGACCTTGTCTGCTGACTTCTTGTAAAGAGCCTTGAGCTCATCAAGATCACCGATATCAGATTTCCTGTTATCTGTCTTCTTTACATCAGCCTTTCTGGAATCTGCTATTCTTTTATCAGCTCTTCTGTTCTCAGATTTTACTGCATCAGGCTTTTTTCTTTCTGATCTTCTGCCATCAGACTTCTTACCATCTGCTCTACCACTGGACTTTCTGTCATCCTCGCGTTTTCTTCGAGGCTTTCTGTCGTCATCACGACTTCTGCCCTCATCGCGCCTTCTGCGCTCGAGTCTCTCACCGGTTCTTCTGTACCTGTCACGCTTTGATTCTTTCTTTTCGAAAAGAACCAGCTCCTCAATATCAGAACCCATCTTGAGCTTCATGAATCCGGCAGCAAGCTGCTCTGCAGTGTACTCGCCCTCTTCAACCTTTTGATTTATATACTCAAGAGCTGAAGAAATGTCGCCATTTTCGATAATATCAACAACTTCAGCAAATACCTTGGAAGACTTAACTCTCGTAATCTCCTTGGCATTTGGAACATGTCTTTCCTCAATCTTTGTGTGGCAGATCTTTTCGATCTCGCGAAGCTTGTACATCTCTCTTCCGCCAACTAAAGTAAAGGATTTGCCACTCTTACCAGCACGTCCGGTTCGTCCAATTCTGTGAACGTAGTACTCGATATCCTCTGGTATATCGTAGTTGAATACAGCCTCTACGCCGCTTACATCAATACCTCTTGCAGCAACGTCAGTAGCAATAAGTATGTTGATCCTGCCACTTCTAAAGAGATTCATGACAGTGTCTCGCTGATTCTGAGACAGGTCTCCGTGAAGACCATCACAGAGATACCCCTTGCCCTTTAAGGACTCAGCAAGCTGGTCCACCATTCTCTTGGTGTTACAAAAGATAAGGCTCCTTGCTGGATTGTAGTAATCCATAAGGCGGGTAAGTACCTCTTCCTTCATCTTCTGTGGGACTCTGTAATATGCCTGTTCGATGGCAGCCACTGTGATCTCCCGGGGTGTCATCTTGATAAACTCAGCATCATTTTGATACTTCTTGGTAATGTCCAAAATGGGCTTTGGCATTGTTGCGGAGAAAAGAGCTGTCTGCCTCTCTTCTGGCATTCCCTGAAGGATAGTCTCAATATCCTCCCTAAAGCCCATGTCCAGCATTTCATCTGCTTCATCAAGGACCAGAACCTTCACACTTTTAAGCTTCATTGTGTGCCTGCGCATGTGGTCCATTACTCTTCCTGGAGTTCCTACAACTATCTGCACTCCATTTGAAAGAGCCTTGATCTGTCTTGAAATATCCTGTCCACCATATACAGCAAGGACCTTGATCCCTGACATATACTTGGCAAAATCTCTGATATCGTCAGCGGCCTGCATTGCAAGCTCTCTTGTAGGACAAAGAACTACTGCCTGCAGGTGCTTATTATCTGGATCCACCTGCTGAAGAAGTGGGATTCCAAAAGCTGCTGTTTTGCCCGTTCCGGTCTGGGCCTGACCAATGATGTCTTTTCCCTCCATCATTACAGGGATTGCAGCCTCCTGAATTGGGGACATATTTTCAAATCCCATATCTGTGACTGCTCTGATGATTCTTTCATCAAGACCTGAGTCTTCGTATCTAATACTCATAAAACCTATATCTTTCTAAAAAACAAAAACGTCAATTACATTGATGCACCGGCCATTACATCCTTATTCTTAATGAGATAATCAATAAGAGAAATAATTGTAAGCGCCAGTGCTATCCACATGATCACCTGTGTGACAATATCGATCCATGGAAGGATATCTCCAAGGTTGGCAATCATAAGGATTACCATGATCATCTGGAATGTTGTCTTAAACTTGCCCCAGTAGCTGGCTGCAATGACCTTACCATTGTCAGCAGCAATAAGTCTGAAGCCACTAATTGTAAACTCTCTTGCAATGATGATAACTACGATCCATGATGGGATCCTGCCAAGTTCAATGAGGCAGATCATCGCGCTGCAAACAAGGAGCTTGTCTGCAAGAGGGTCCATAAACTTGCCAAAATCAGTTATAAGGTTATACTTTCTGGCAATCTTGCCATCAAGCATGTCGGTTAAACTGGCAACAACAAAGATAACCAGGGCTGTCCATTTAAATGCCTCATTGCCTGGACTCAAAAGAAGAAATGCTACAAAAAAAGGAATCAGAATAACTCTCAGTACTGTAAGTTTGTTAGGTAAATTCATGATATTTCCTCCCCTATAAGATCATATTCATTTGAACCTGTTATAAGAACCTTGACATAATCGCCAGTCATTAGTTCTCTTTGCATTCCTGTTATGAACAGATACCCGTCAATATCCGGAGCATCTTTGTAGGTCCTTGCCACATAAGTAAGGCCGTCATCATCATCTGCATCTGTGACTCTGCCTTCTATCACAGCATCAACCGTCTTTCCGATCATATCTTTTGCTGCCTCAAAGGCTATTTCCTGCTGAAGCTTCATCAGCTGATTCCGGCGCATTGTCTTGGTCCTTTCGGAAACCTGACCTTCCATTGTAGCAGCCGGTGTATCCTCTTCCTGGGAATAAGTAAACACGCCAAGTCTGTCAAACCGAAGATCTCTTACAAGCTCCATAGTCTGCTTGTGGTCTGCAGCAGTTTCTCCCGGGAATCCGCTTATGAGCGTGGTTCTTAAGCAGATATCAGGGATTTCTTCCCGAAGGTGCTTAACAAGCTGACGTATCTCAGCGTTATTAGTCCTTCTTCCCATCCTCTTAAGTACATCATCAGATCCAGACTGTATAGGCAAATCCAGGTAATTACATATCTTGGGCTCTGACTTCATGCACTCAATGAGCTCATCATTTATTTCTTCCGGATAACAGTACAGCACTCTTATCCATCTGAAGCCTTCAATCTCGCACAGTTTGTGAAGCAGCTCTGGAAGAGACTTTTTCCCATAAAGATCTGTTCCGTAAAGTGTAGTCTCCTGAGCTACCACAAGAAGTTCCGACACTCCGTTTTCAGCAAGCTCTCTTGCTTCTTTAAGAAGTTCCTCCATAGGGACGCTTCTGTACTTACCTCTTACCTTAGGGATGATGCAGTAGGTGCAGTGCTTGTCGCACCCTTCAGCTATCTTAAGGTAATTGAAAAGACCTCCTGTGGTCATGACTCTCTTAAAGCCACCATGAACCTCTTTATCAACATCATCGAAGTAGTTCTTGTGGTGAAAAGAGCTATTGTCCTTCGCAGTTTCCTCGATAGCCTCCACAATCTTGTCTGTGGAAGTAACTCCAAGGATCTGATCACACTCTGGGATTTCTTTTTCAACCTGTTCCTGATAGCGCTGTCCAAGGCATCCTGTGATAATAAGGGCCTTGAGCTGACCAGATGCGCGGCGCTCAGCAAGCTCCAAAATAGTGTTAATGCTCTCCTGAGCCGCATCACCAATAAAGCAGCAGGTGTTTACAACTGCTGCTTCTGCTAAGTCTTCATCATCTGTAAAGCTGTGACCGTGCTGGGCAAGGAGCCCAAGCATTACCTCGGTATCAACTCTGTTTTTGTCACAACCAAGTGACACAAATAAAATCTTCATATATTAGTTCTCTTGTGTTTCAGCCTCTGGATTCTCACCATTCTCAGCTAAAGCCTGTGCAGCAAGAGCTTCTTTTTCCTCATCTGTAAGGATACGGAGCTGACCCTGATTCATCTCATCAACAGCGATTGAAAGGGGCTTCTGCTTGTCCTTAACTCTTACCATAGGCTCGTCGCCTGCGATGAGCTGTCTTGCTCTCTTGGCAGTAGCCATAACTACTGAATATCTGGAGTTGATAACTGGCTGCTCGCCCTCTTCAACTTCCTTGTTTACTACATTCATAAGGTCAACATAAGAAGGATGTATCATTTATTTATTTCCTTTCCTGCGAATATATCGCAATTCAAGCTCAAAAGCGATTATAACTCATTAAGCTCATTTCTGATAGTGTTTATAAAATCAAGATTCCTTGATGGTGCCATGTGAGCAGCTGATATAATGTCGTGCACCTGTTCTACACACTCATCAAGATCATCATTGACAACAATGTAGTCGTATTTTTCAATACCTACTGACTCTTCTTTGGCTCTCTTAAGCCTCTGGGCTATTACTTCTTCTGTCTCTGTTCCTCTGCCGGTAAGTCGCTTTTTAAGCTCCATTGCAGAAGGCGGCATTATGAAAAGAAGTACTGCCTCAGGATACTGCTCTTTTATCTGAAGAGCTCCCTGTATCTCTATCTCAAGGATCACATCCTTGCCAGCATCAAGCTGGTCCTCAACAAACTTCCTGGGAGTTCCGTAGTAATGATCAACATAGCCTGCATGTTCGATAAGACCGTTTTCTTTAATGAGCTTTTCAAACTCTTCATTACTTACGAAGAAGTATTCTCTTCCGTTTTCCTCTCCAGGTCTCGGATTTCTTGTTGTTGCTGAAACTGAAAGGGCATATTTATCATATTTTGCTGTGAGGGCCTTCATAACTGTTCCCTTACCAGCTCCGGAAAATCCTGATACTACTATGATAATACCTTTTTGGCTTAACTGTTTACTCAATGTTCTGTATCTGCTCCCTAACCTTTTCGATGTCAGTCTTAAGGGCAATTCCTCTGTCAGATATCTTAAGATCTGTGGACTTACTAAGGATAGTGTTGGCCTCTCTGTTCATTTCCTGAGCAAGGAAATCAAGCTTTCTGCCGATGCCATCCTTGTCGTCTCCAACCTTAAGAGCCTCTCTTGTCGCCTCAATATGACTGCGAAGTCTTGTAAGTTCCTCATCAACACATACCTTGTCTGCATAGAGAGTAACTTCCATTGCAAGGCGGTTTTCATCGATCTGCTTGTCCTCCAAAAGATCCTGGATCTTCTCTCTGAGCTTACTCTTGTACTCCTCAATGATCTGTGGAGACCTCTCTGTTATATACTCAACGTTTTCAAGCATACCAGAGAGTTTTTCTGTAAGGTCCGCAGAAAGGAACTCACCCTCTCTTTTTCTGGACTCTAAAAACTGTTCTCCAGCAAGGTCAAGCGCCTTCTTGATCCCGCTCCAGACCTCCTCTTCATCCAGTTCTTCCTCTTCCATAGTGAAGACTTCC
>NZ_JAGAYD010000018.1 GCF_017940685.1 Butyrivibrio sp.
CCTGCAGCATAGTACTGAAGCCTTGTCTGAAGATCATCCATGGATGTGATCTCCTGGCCATCAAACTCAACGATAACATCACCCTTTGCAATTCCTGCATTCTGAGCGCCACCGCCATCTGTTACTTCTGCTACATATACTCCAAGAGGAATACCATATCCTTCAGATACGCTTGTTGTTACGCTTACTCCAGAGATTCCAATGTAGCCTCTCTCTTCATTTGAAACCTTAACTCTTGTAACCTCGTTCATGAGCTTATCAATGATAGGCTGGGCTACTGATATAGGAATTGCATATCCCATACCTTCGATAGTGTCGCCACCGATCTTATTGGAGTTAATACCAATGACCTCTCCCTGAAGATTAAGCAGGGCACCACCTGAGTTACCAGGGTTGATGGCTGCATCAGTCTGGATAAAGGTCTGTGTAACACCCTCTGAAATCTCAACATCTCTGTTTACAGCTGAGATAACACCAGTAGTAACTGACTGGCCATAACCAAGGGCATTACCAATTGCGATTGCAGGCTCTCCAAGTTTAAGAGCTGTGCTGTCTCCAAGAGTTGCAATCTTTATCACTTCTCTTGTGGAGTCATCTATATCATCAAGCATTACTGCTATGACAGCAAGGTCCATGTCTGAATCAGTACCCTTAACTACAGCTTCTACTGTAGTGTCATCATTAAAGATAACCTCAAGGCTGTCAGCGCCTTCAATAACGTGATAGTTAGTAGCAATAAGAAGCTCTGAATCGTTCTCACCAACAATGATTCCACTTCCTGAAGCAGTTGCTTCTTCTTGCTGAACGTATCCAAAGTAACTTGCTGAAGCTGTGTAGTTGTTGTGGATCATTACCATGGCTGGCATAACTTCTTCAACAACTGCTGTCACATCAGTTACAACTGCCATTGAAGCACCAGTAACTGTAGTAGTCTGGATCTCTTTTTCCGGCTCTGCCTGAGCCTTGTCTTCTGTAACAGGATCAGCACCTGTCTCATCTGGAGTTATTTCCTCATCCTGCTGCTCAACCTCTGCTACAGTATCATTTCCTCCGATGCCAAAGAAGCTTCCGGATTTATTAGCCACTGCGTTGTAAGTAATTCCAACACCACCAACGATAAGTGCCAGGATGCAGATTGCTGCTACAACCTTAGCAAAGGTGTGCTTTTTCTTTTTAGGTCTCTCTGGTGGCACTGACGGGCCAGCCTGTGAATTATACTGATATGTTCCATAAGTTGGCTGATTATTCTGATTGTAGCTGTAACTATTCTGTCCGTAAGAGTAACCCTGATTGTTGTAAGAATATGGGTTAGTGCTGTTGCTGGAGTTATAGCTGCTTCCTCCGCCGTAGTTGTAACTCCTGCCAGAGTAATTATATGGATTAGATGTAGGATTTGCATTTGATCCATTATCTACTGATGGTTTGTTGTTATTATCCTCATACATAATAACGTACCTTCCTTTCCGTTTATGGCTTTAGTATAGGAGCGATCTGTGTCGAAATTGTGATTATTTTCTTATATAAAAATTAATAATCCTCCTCTATGACCTGTATCTCCATATAGTCAAAAGACACATCTTCAACAAAAGAATCCCTGGTAAAACGGCACTTTGCGTGAAGCTGAAAATCTTTGACAACACTGTCAAGCCAGATAGGTTTTGATAGGTCCATTTCATAGCAGGCCTTCTCTATAGCATTCATTACCTTATGGGTTCTTGTGTCTGTGGTCTCATCACAGACCACCATGTCCTTTAAAAGGTGATTGTCGCTTATAAGTTTAACCCAGAGCCTGAACATTGTTGTTTCTATACCTCCACTTTACAGAGTTTTAAATGATTTACATATTATGATATACGGATTGCTCCGCTTCGTTCTCGCAAAAAGAGGTTTACCATTTCTAATGGTAAACCTCATAAATAATGTATCACATATCAGCCTTCATAACCATTTGGATTATTACTTTGCCATCTCCAGGAATCAGCACACATTTCCTTGATGCCATTTTCTGCAACCCAGCCAAGCTCCTCTTTTGCCTTGTCAGCATTGGCATAGCAGGTTGCGATATCTCCAGGACGTCTGTCCTTGATCTCGTATGGGATCTTAACTCCTGTGGCTTCTTCAAAGTTCTTAACAATATCAAGAACGCTGTAGCCTACACCTGTTCCCAGGTTGTAGATGTTAAGTCCGCTTCCGGGAGCAAGCTTCTTAAGTGCCTTGACATGTCCCTTAGCAAGGTCAACTACGTGGATATAATCTCTTACACCTGTGCCATCGTGGGTGTCGTAGTCATTGCCAAATACATTGAGCTTAGGAAGCTTACCTACAGCAACCTGTGTTATGTAAGGCATCAGGTTGTTAGGAATTCCGTTTGGATTCTCTCCAATTGTTCCGCTCTTGTGAGCCCCGATAGGATTGAAGTATCTAAGGAGAACTACATTCCACTCTGGATCTGCCTTCTGTATGTCAGATAAGATCTGCTCAAGCATTGACTTGGTCCAGCCGTATGGGTTTGTGCACTGTCCCTTTGGACACTCCTCAGTGATAGGGATCATGGCAGGATCGCCATAAACCGTAGCTGATGATGAAAAGATAATGTTCTTGCAGTTATGCTTTCTCATCACATCAACCAGGGTCAGTGTTCCTGTAACGTTGTTGTCATAGTATTCCCAGGGCTTCTGGACTGACTCGCCAACCGCCTTAAGACCTGCAAAATGAATGACACTGTCAATCTTTTCATTAGAAAAGATCTTCTCAAGAGCATCTCTGTCTCTTATGTCAGCCTCATAAAAAGGAACCTTCTTGCCTGTAAGAGCTTCAACTCTATCAAGACACTTTCTGCTTGAGTTAGCAAGGTTGTCCATTACTACCACATCTTCTCCAGCATTCTGGAGCTCAACTACTGTGTGTGAACCAATATATCCAGCACCACCTGTTACAAGAATAGCCATGATTACCTCTTTTCTATGTCGTACATGATAAGTGTTTTTGTCTACCTACAGCAGTATTGTATAGAGAATTTGTATCTATTACAATTTCCTTTTGTTGCGACTACCTGTCGAAATGTTAACTTATAGTTCGATTCCGTTCTTTTTGCAAAGTTCTCTTGCCGTTTCTACAGAATCGACACCCTCTTTATTCTTGATAGGCGCAAACTCATGCTCTCTTATTACCTCATATGGCAGACAGCTTGGAAGCTCATGGATCATATCGAGAACCAACTGCTCAAACTTACATCCGTTAGGAGTCTCTGGCTTAATTAGCTGTGCGTTTTCATCAATATAAGGAATCTTCTTCTCAACAACATGTAATGGCAGAGATTTCTTGGAGATCTCATAAAGATCTTTTTCGTTGAAAAGATAGTTAAGGATTACGCCGTAGTTGTACGCTGGATCACCGTTCTCATCCTTGGCATCCATCATCTCCTGAGACAGCTCATAGTACTCAACGATAGAAGGCTTGCCATCCTCAAGACACATAACGCCAACCTTCTCATCCGGAGCACACTTTCTTACTACCTTAGCGCCGCAGCTTACACCAGCTTCAAGGGTTGCACCAACGAAGCATGGATCAGCAATTCTCTGAAGTACATTATCTACGGAAAAGATATCTATCCACTCGATACCTTCTTTTAACATGAGGTCACGAAGTCCCGCGCGAAGCATTGATGCGTACCATCCTGCATTGCCATTAGGAGAAGTTGAAATTCTGGACTTACTCTCCATATAAACCTTGCCCTGATAATCTGAAGCAGGTGCCATGTCCTGTTTAAAGAAAGTGATCTTGTCCTCAGGGTATCCAAAGTAGTTGTGCTCCTTGAGGAAAGAAACTGTTGCGTCATTGTTCTTTTCACTGGTCATGATAAAGAGACGGATATATGTACCATCTGCCTGATCAACAGTATCCTTAAGGTTTTCGATTATTCTCTGGAAGATATACACATCCTTGGTAAGACCAATATTGTACATTCCCTTTGGATTATCCGAGCCAAGTCTTGTGCCCATTCCGCCAGCAAGGAGGCAGGCAGCGATCTTGCCTTCCTTAAGAGCTTTTTTACCAATTGCAAAAAGCTCATCCCTTCTCTTTTCAATCTCAGATACCTGCATTGCAGCAAGGGGTGCAAACTCACCTCTTCCCGCGCTCTTTCCAAGATTCTTGCAATTCTCTACTACAGAAAAATCTGTATCCTCTATCTGTGCAATGAGCTCTGCCTTCTCAGCATCTGAAAGCTCATCGTAATATTTAAGTACATGAAGCTGATCAAACTTTTCAAGCTTCGCCTTGGCCTCTTCAAATGTCATAACGACACCTCCTCATCTCCAAATCAACCTGCAGCAGGTGCTGCTGCACTACCAGCTTCTGGTGCTGCTTCAGGAGCTGCCTCTGGTGCAGGAAGTGGTGTTCCAGGAACCCATCCTGCTGGATCAACAAGGAGTCCGTTCTTGTCAAAGGTGCAGTTGACTCCGTCAAGAGGTACTGTCACAGCAACAAGCATGCGGCCTGTGTTGCCATCAAAGAATCTCCAGCCATCTGGCTGCTCAACCCAGCCTACAACTCTGTGTCCGTCTGCAGGATCAAGGTAGTAAACGCCGTCCTTAAGCGATGCAAATCCAACTGCCATCTTGCCATCTTCAGCAAAGTAGTAGTTCTGGCCATCTATTGCATTCCAGCCCTTGAGCATCTTGCCATCAGGTCCGAAGTAGAATCTTGAAGCCACATCTCCTGACCATCCGGTAAACATCACGCCGTCATCGCCAAAGAGATATACATCCTTGTCAATTGTCTGAAGACCAACAACTGCTGCGTTGCCCTGACCAAAGTAGAATCTCTGGCCCTGCTCGTTTGAGTACCATCCGCTTAAAGCGATACCATCAGCGCCAAACATGTACTTACCTGTCTCAAGAGCATGCATGCCTGTCAGCATAAGACCATTTGCATCAAAGAGGTAAAGCTTGTCACCAATAGGAGTAAGTCCTGTATGCATCACATACTGCTCATCAAAGTAGCGGATGCCATCCTCAAGCTGAACAAATCCTCTCTGGCACTGGCCATCAGCGTTTGCGTAGTAAACTGTTCCGCCAAGGTTAAGAAGTCCTGTGCAGCGTTGTCCGTTCTCATTGAAGTAGTAGTGAGCTCCATCAATATCAGCAAATCCTACAGCAGCAAGACCGCCGTTATTAGGATCAAGGTAGTAGATGCCGCTCTCATCCTGGAACCATCCTGTCTGGATGAATCCGTTGGCATCAGCGTGATATCTCTGCCCGCTTAAGTTGATCCAGCCATACTGCTTGCGATAGTTGTGATAGTAATATACATGTCCGCCCCAGCTGTTGAAGCCCTCAGGGATCATTCTTGAGAAGTAGTCAACATAGAGGTGGTTGACATCAACTCTTGTAGGAATTCCAGCATATGAACCGTGGCTGCTTGACTGCCACATAGCATAGTCGCCTGGATAGTCGCAGGCTGTGTTGTACTGAGCAACCCACTTGGCAGCTGAAACTGATGGCATTCTTCCCATGAACCAGTTTCTGCTTGCGTAAACCATTGGCTCATAACCATTGGCGTTGATGATGCCACAGAATGTATCCGCAATTGCCTGAAGCTGACCTGCGTTAAGTCCCTTCTGGCAGGAATCCTCTATATCAATAGCGATAGGGAATGTAACTGTATAAGGAGCTATCCATGCAAGAACCTGATTGGCCTCTGCAGCTGCTGCCTCAGGAGTTGTTGCATATGAATAGATATAGATACCTGTACGGATACCAGCGGCATTAGCGCCGTTGATGTTATTGATAAACTGCTCATCCAGACCCTTCTTGGTTGTGCCGACTCTGATCATGGCAAAGCGCACGCCCTGATTTCTGACCTGTTGCCAGTTGATGCCTCCCTGATACTTGGAAACGTCGATTCCCACTGCAACCTCCGGACCAACAGCCTTAGCTTCTACGCTTGCAGCAGGGCTTAAGAAAAGGAGTGCCGAAAAGAAAACCAGCATTCCCGCTGAAATAAAGAGCTTCTTTATACCTTTTAACATACTTTCTCTCCCCTAATTCTTTACAAAATACTTAACATTTATTATACGGAAAAACAACCTTTAGGTCAACGAATAGTAGCCCATTTGAAGGCTCTTTTCATGCGCGTTTTTGTGGTATTATATTGTTATAATATCGTTTGTTTTTCGTTGTCAGATTGGAGGTATCTCTATGCTGAAAGAATTTGTAAAATCCGAAATTCCGGAGGAAGAGGTTTTAAAAGAAAAGCTCAAAGAAGAGCGTCTTCGCCTAGGTGCATTTCAGATGAAGATCAAGGAGGCCGGTCTTCCTGTAATGGTCTTGTTTGAAGGCTGGAACGCCGCAGGAAAAGGGGCTGTCATTGGGAAAGTCATCCGCAACATAGATCCCAGATTCTTTAAGGTTGCCACCATGGACAGGCAGCCAAGCAGCGAGGAAAAGAGATATCCATTCCTTTACAGATATATAAAAGAGATACCGGAGGCTGGAAAATTCAGGTTCTTTGACACCTGCTGGATGGAAGAGGTCGTATCAGGAGTTTTAGATGGCGACCTTACAGATGAAGTCTATAGAAAGAGAGTACACTCCATAAATGTTATAGAACGCCAGCTTTGCGACAACGGATATCTGGTCATCAAGTTCTTTTTCCATATATCGAAAAAGGAACAGAAAAAGAGACTTGACGCCTTGAAATCAAGCAAGGACACCAGCTGGCGCGTTGATAAAAACGACCTTCTGCAGAACAAACACTACGACAAGTGTCTTGAAGTTTTTGAGAGATACCTTGAGGATACCAACGAGTCAAGATCTCCCTGGTACATCATTGATGCCAAGGATAAAAAGTACGCAGAGCTCCAGGTTCTTCACTTCCTTAATCAGGGAATAGACATAGCGCTTAAGAACCAGAAGATGAATGTTCCAATCCTGCAGAACACCTTCCCTATGGAGAAGATAGGTAAGCTCTCTGACATTTCATTAGATGGCAAGGTCATGAGCGATGCCGAGTACGACGCTGAGCTTGACCGTCTGCAAAAAGAGCTTAAGGACCTTGGAAATAAGGTCTACCGCAAGAAGATCCCTGTAATAATCGCCTACGAAGGCTGGGATGCAGCTGGAAAGGGTGGAAACATCAAGAGGATAACTGAAGCCCTCGACCCAAGGGACTACGTAGTCGAGCCAATTGCCAGTCCTGAGCCCCACGAGAAGGCCCGTCACTACCTGTGGCGTTTCTGGACAAGACTTCCCAAAACCGGTCACATCACTGTATTTGACAGGACCTGGTACGGCCGCGTAATGGTTGAGCGCCTTGAGGGGTTCTGCTCCGAGAACGACTGGCAGAGAGCCTACAACGAGATCAATGAATTTGAAAAAGAGCTAAAGGACTGGGGTGCAGTCATCATCAAATTCTGGGTGCAGATTGACAAGGACACTCAGCTTAAGCGCTTCACTGACAGGCAGAACACTCCTGAAAAGCAGTGGAAGATAACAGATGAAGACTGGCGTAATCGTGAAAAGTGGGATCAATATGAAACCGCCATAGATGAAATGATAGAAAAGACCAGTACATCTTTTGCCCCATGGCATGTCCTTGAATCTGTGGACAAAAAATACGCCCGCATCAAAGCTCTTAAGATAGTTATAGAGGAAATCAAAAAAGCTCTTGAATAAAAAGAAAAGGTCTGGGCCAAGGTCCAGACCTTTTTTATTCTGTTCAGTTAACTATATTTCTTGGTGTTCCTTTCATCCAGCTTTGGATGTTTTTCTTAACTTCATCAAGACATCTCTTTCTGGCTTCAGTACTGGCCCAGGCAAGATGTGGTGTTACTATAAGGCGCCCGCTGTCCTGGATGTTTAAAAGTTTGGAGTTTTTAGCCATTGGTTCAGGATTAAGTACGTCAAGACCTGCTGCCCTGATGGAGCCATCTGCGAGAGCTTCATAGAGGTCATCTTCTACAACCACAGCGCCTCTAGCGACGTTTATAAGAATTGCAGTTTTCTTCATTTTTGAAAAAGCTTCTTTGTTAAAGAGGTCTCTTGTTCTGTCGCTAAGTGGGCAGTGGAGTGAGATAATGTCTGACCTTGTCAGAAGCTCATCAAAGCTCACCTGCTCATAATCTGTGCAGTCGCTGTGGCCTGAGGATGCATAGAAGATCACATGTGCTCCAAAGGCTGTAGCAATCTGGGCAACCTTCCTTCCGATATTACCCATACCAACAATTCCATAGGTCTTGCCAGCAAGCTCTTCGTAAGGAATATCAAGGCAACAGAAATGCTCCTGATTTGCGTAAGCTCCGCTCTTTACAAACTCGTCATAGTGGCGGAGATTCTCCATCAGGTAAAACAACATTGCAAAGGTATGCTGTGCAACTGAATCAGTTGAATAGTTCACAACGTTGGCAACCTTAACCCCGTGCCTGTCGCAGGCAGGAATATTGGCGTTGTCGTAGCCTGTTGCAAACTCGCATATAAGCTCTAGATCCGGCGCATCATCAAGAAGCTTGTCAGTTATCTGGCTCTTATTTATAACCAGCACATTGGCTCCAGAGAGCCTCTCTTTTGCATTCTCCTCTGTTACCTTGTCGTCGTAATATGTTACCTCACCAAGCTCATCATATATGGTGTAGTCCATGTCTGTTCCGACACTGTCTTTATCTGCAATAACTATCTTCATGATTTTCTCCTTATAGTGAATTGTTCTGTCATGGTATTATATCATTATATTTACAGCAAATATGTGGATTTGTTGTGATATCGGAATTGTTTTTTATTAGATTTTGTTAGGCGAGGTATCAGTTAACCAAAATGATAATTCAAACCGGCTCCCGCACTGACATTCCTGCCTTCTACGCCGACTGGTTCGCAGAAAGATTAAAGGAAGGCTATGTCTATGTGCGAAATCCCTACAACATGACATATGTGACCAAGTACATACTGCATCCATCTGTGGTTGACCTTATCAGCTTTTGCTCCAAGAATCCGGAGCCAATGCTTAAGTACCTTGACCTGCTTCGTCCTTACGGTATGTACTGGTACGTCACCATAACAGGCTACGGAAGAGACATTGAGCCAGGTGTCCCTGAGATTCCTGATGTCATTGAGACCTTCAAAAAGCTCTCTGATTTTGCCGGAGTTGATTCCATGGGATGGCGCTATGATCCGATCTTCCTTGATGAGAAGTACACCAGAGACTACCATCTTGAGAAGTTTGAAGA
>NZ_JAGAYD010000019.1 GCF_017940685.1 Butyrivibrio sp.
CAAGATAGACAGATCCTTCATCAATAATGAAGAACTAAATAAGAGCGATGAGATAGTTCTTAAGAACATAGTTTCAATGGCCAATGAACTGGGAATAAGTGTTGTAACTGAAGGGGTTGAAAGACCTGACCAGACAAAGCTTCTTGAGAGAGTTGGCTGCCATGTGGTGCAGGGATTTTTGTATGACAACCCAATGCCTATGGAAGACTTTGAAAAGAGACTTGTAAAGGGCTCATACAACTAAAAAATAAGCATCCGCTAAAAGCGGATGCTTTTATTATGTCTTAGTCGATTCTCTTTGAACCCCAGAAGAACAGAGCAACTGTTCCAGGACCTGTATGGCTTCCGATCGTGGTTCCGATACTTACGATCTTGACCTTGCCTTTTAACTTAGGAAACTTGGACTCTATAAGGTCTGCAACAGCCCTTGCTTTGTCATAGCAGTCAGAGTTTGAAATGTAGCAGTCTCCGTCGTAATCAAGACCGCCCTGGGCAAGTTCTTCCATCTTGGCTACCTGTGCCTTGATAACAGCGTTAAGACCACGGTGCTTAGCTCTGTTGATAAGTCTTCCCTGATAATCTACGTTGAGAAGAGGACAGATATTAAGTGCTCCGCCAATGATTCCTGCAGCCTTGGAAACGCGGCCGCCTCTTATAAGGTATGTAAGATCTGTTACAAAAAACCAGTGCTGGCACTCAAGCCTGTGCTCGATAACCCATGCGTACAGATCATCAATGCTCATTCCTTCGTCTCGAAGATCAGCAAGTTTGTTCATTAAAAGACCATAACCAGCAGAAGCAGCAAGGGAATCTACAACGTAGAGCTTGCGCTCCGGGTACTTCTCGAGAAGCTGATCTCTTGCGATAGTAGCGGAGTTTAAAGTTCCGGAAATACCTGAACTAAGTGTAAGATGAAGGACATCTTTGCCTTCCTTTAAAAATTCTTCAAAATAGGCGATGTACTCACCAACACTAACCTGTGAAGTCTTGGTCATTGCGCCCTTAGCCATATCGTCATAGAACTTCTTGAAGGGGTATGAAACACCAAGATCATCAGGATAGTCTTTTCCATCAATATTAAAGTGGAAACATACGTACTTAATGTCTCTTTCCTTAAAGTGCTCAGCTGTCAGATCAGCAGTTGAGCAGCAGCTTAATACGTAACTCATCCTAAAAACCTCTCTTTTTAAAATTACAACATTACTATAATAACATTTAATTGGTATAAGTTAAAAGCCTTTTCCTACAATTTATTATAATGAAAACAATGTTTTTACTTTAATGGTTACGTGTTGACAAATTAGAGCCAACAAAATAGAATTATTTGATGTAATCATAATAATAAATGCATTGATGATGTGGGATATATATCCCGAGATGATATATCGTGCTTACAGAGAGTTGGGGTCATCGGCTGGAAGCCTCATAAGATCAGATGTATCGGAATGTTCGCATCGGAGCAGTCCTGGTGAAGGCATATTGCTTGTAGCCTGGAACGTCTAATCCTCGTTATGGATTTCGAGAGTCTGTAATATACAGGAATAAGGGTGGTACCGCGGTTAATTTCGTCCCTTGTGCAGCTTTTGTTGCACAAGGGATTTTCTAATTAATAATTCATTATCAGGAGGAAGGGAATTTTGGAAAACAGCGCATTACGCCAGCAAATTGAAGCAATTCGTGAAGAGATCAAAGCAAATTCTGAAAAGCTTGACAGCTCAAAACTTGTTTATGAGCTTAGAAAGAGCTTTTTGGACAATAAGAGTGGTAAGATCTCAGCTCTTATGAAGGAGATGAAGAACATTGCTGCAGAGGATCGTGCAGAGTACGGTAAAAACGTCAACGAACTAAAGACATGGGCCCTTGAACAGTTTGATGAACTGGACAAGAAGATGAAAGAAAAAGAGCTTAAGGCCAGATATGAGAGAGAAAAGCAGGATGTGACGATGCCAGCTAAGATTCGCTATCAGGGCAACCTTCATCCTGTAACTCAGATGAGAGAAACTCTCATAGACATATTTGCAGGAATGGGCTTTGAGATATATGAGGGCACTGAGATTGAAAATGATTACTACAATTTTACTGCTCTTAACACTCCTAAGGATCACCCTGCAAGAGATATGCAGGATACATTTTATCTAAGTCCTGAGTTCCTTTTAAGAACACAGACTTCATCAGGTCAGATCCATGTAATGGAGAGCAAGAAACCACCTATTAAGATATTATCTCCAGGTAAGGTTTTCCGTTCAGATGACGATGCAACACATTCACCTATGTTCTCACAGATGGAAGGACTTGTAGTAGACAAGAATATTACTCTTTGTGATCTTAAAGGTGCGCTGGAAACCTTTGCTCAGAAGATCTTTGGTGAGGGAACCACAACAAGACTTCGTCCTTCTTACTTCCCGTTCACAGAGCCATCAGTAGAGGTTGACTGCAGCTGCTTTGCATGTGGTGGTAAAGGCTGCAATCTCTGCAAGGGAACAGGCTGG
>NZ_JAGAYD010000160.1 GCF_017940685.1 Butyrivibrio sp.
ATCTCTTGCTGCATCACCAATAGTCTTAAGGAACAGCTCCTCATCCATAAAGTGTGAACAGGAACATGTTGCGAGATAGCCGCCATCCTTTACAAGGCGCATTCCACGAAGGTTAATTTCCTTATAGCCTGTCACAGCCTTCTTTATTGAAGCTCTTGACTTGGTAAATGCAGGAGGATCCAGGATTACCACGTCAAACTTCTCTCCCTTTTTCTCAAGCTCCGGAAGAAGCTCAAATACATCAGCACACTGGAATGTGGCAACACCTTCAAGGCCGTTTAGAGCCGCGTTTTCCCTTGCCTGATCGCAGCCAAGATCTGAAGCGTCAACTCCAAGAACTGATGTAGCTCCTGCTGCCGCTGCGTTAAGTGCAAAAGAGCCTGTATGTGTAAAGCAGTCTAAAACTTTTTTACCCTTGCAAAGCCCTCTTATAGCCTGTCTGTTAAACTTCTGGTCCAGGAAAAATCCAGTCTTCTGGCCGTTCTCAACGTCCACGTAGTATTTTACGCCGTTCTCCTCTATAAGGACCTTGGTGTCAAAAGAATCTCCGATAAAGCCCTTGGTCCTCTCAAGGCCCTCAAGCTCTCTTACCTTGGCATCACTTCTTTCGTAAATCCCCCGGATCACAACTCCATCTTCCGCCAGGACTTTTTTGCAAAGGTCAAGGATCTTGTTCTTCATCCTGTCTGTACCAAGTGCCAGAGACTCAATAACAAGAACATCTGAAAACTTATCTATGGTAATTCCCGGGAGAAAATCTGCCTCCCCAAAGATAAGCCTTGTGGATAGCCTTGTAAGGGCGCCAGATCTCTCTTCATCAGTAATTGTCGACAGCTCTTTTCCTCCAAGGAGATAATCCTTGATGTAGCTGCGCATGATATTCTTTCTGTGGTTCCAGGCATCCCTTACTCTCTTTTCAAGGAGCATCAGATCCACAGGATTATCCTTTTTCCTGGACATGATGCGGACTCTTATCTTGGATTTCTCGTTGATAAAGCCGTAACCTAGAAAATATCCATCAAAATCGTGAAGCTCAATTATATCGCCATTTTCAAAAGAGCCTTCCACGCGGTCAATTTCATTGTCATATATCCAAAGGCCTCCCGCCTTAAACTCTCTGCCCTGTCCTTTTTTCAAGATCACATTTGCCATATACATTATCCTCTCTGTCTCTATATTACTGGTTATGGATTACCAAACTTTGTTTGCCAGCTCTCTACAGTACTGTGCAGAAAAGCCAGGATCCTGCTTCACAATTTCATTGGTTTTCCCTAGTTCATCAGTATATTCCGTTAGCGGATATACTATAACCCCTTCATGTCCTTTCTGCAAATGGGTTACAACAGGGGTTACACCATGGGACTTGATCACAACTTCGCCCTTGGCGTTCCTTCCTATTGTGACATCAGCCATTCCACCCACCATGCGGTTTGCAACTCCCTTTCCTTTGCCAGAGGTCCAGTTTACGAAATTGCCAAGGGAATAGTACACAAGCATGTCCCCATCTCCATGGTTATTTGTTATGCCAATACCTACATCTTCCAGCATCTCTATGGGTTCTATCACGTGGGAGTGGGTTCCCAAAACCAGATCCGCGCCGTTCTTTCTAAAGATCTCTGTCCAGTACTTCTGGCTCTTATCCACACCCAGATTGTACTCCGTCCCCCAGTGGGGGCATACAATGGTAAAGTCCGCATTTTCCTCTGCAAACTTAAGGTCCCTCTCAACCTTGTCCTTATCCAGCATATCCACTGCGTGGGGCATTCCCTTTGGCTGTGGGATCCCATTAGTTCCATAGGTGTAATTAAGGATGGCTATCTTGATACCTTTCTCTTCTACAATGTCGATATTGTTGTAGGCATCTTCTGTTTCATTTATTCCAACAACTGTTATCTCCGGATGCTGCTCCCTCCAGTATTTACAGCAATTAAGAAGCCCCCTTTTCCCCTTATCCAGCGCATGATTGGTTCCGTGACATACCACATCAAATCCTGCCTCTACCAACGCATCTCCAATCTGATACGGAGCATTAAACGACGGGTATCCTGAAACACCGAGCTCCTGTCCTCCGATTATGACTTCCTGATTGACGATGGCAATGTCTGCGCTACTTATATCTTTTTTCAGCTTCTCAAAAATAAAGTCAAAATTGTATGTCCCATCCTCTGCCATTGCAGTCTCTTCCACCGGCGTGTGCAAGAGAATATCCCCCACCATAACGATGGTAACATCCTGGTCCGTGGCTGTTTTGGCCACCTTTGCAGCCTGCCTGTTTCCGGCGAGAGAAGATGTATCTAACGTAAAAAATATCCATAACGATAATAAAAAACCTATAAACACAGTGAATATCCGCTTTTTCATCTGATCCTCAAAAAGATTAAAAATAATATTGACAATTTGTTTATCTATCGTGTATCATAGTTTTTGCGCTGCGAGAGCAGCTTAATATATATGCGATAGTAGCTTAGTTGGTAAAGCGCCACCTTGCCAAGGTGGAGACCGCGGGTTCGAGCCCCGTCTATCGCTCTTTTCTTTCCCGGAATGCTTGATTTGAGCATTTCGGTTTTTTATTATCAGTTTTCCTCATAATCTATTAAAATTATACAACACCACACTGTAAAAAAGGACTATTCCGCCTGGAATAGTCCCTCTTGTTATTCACTTTCGCGTGCTGTCATTGCAATAATGATATCACTCCCTGATTTGATTGGTTGGCTTGAGCCAAAATACTTTGTCCAGCCTGAGAAAGAACACTATTGTTTGAGTATTTTACCATTTCACTGGCCATATCCGTATCGCGTATCCTTGATTCCGCAGCGGTGGTGTTTTCAACCGTGTTTTCCTGCCTTTTAACTGTATGTTCTAGTCGATTCTGCTGTGCACCAATATCGCTACGTATTTCAGAAACAATTCCTAAAGCATTTTTAGTTCGGGAAATTGTCTCTCTAGCCTTGTCCCCAGTCAAAACACTTACTTCGCTAATTCCAAGAACATCTGTATCCATATAGCCAAATTCCAAATACATTCCGTCATCTGGTTCACATCCGGACTGGATCCAAAAAACATTCTTCTGTACTATTTCACCTTCTTCGCTTGGGTTGTCAGGAATCTCCGGTTGTGCAGTCATCATAAGATATATATCTGTTGCAATATCCATGACATCTTGACCATTTACTTCCGGATTAATAACTTGTTCTGAATTAAATATTCTAGATATGCTGTCATATATTTTACCTGATCTAATACCTTTACTATTCAAAAGTCTTTCTATCGCATATGAGAAATCTGCTGTTGAACGGTTAATTCTTCCTTCAAATCTTTGGTTATAATTGTAGTCCCTAAAAGTATCCGCCACTTCAGACATTCCTAGTGAAGCAAAAGCTGCCACAGGCGAATCTGCTCTAATACCCAAATTGTAACAGTGATTGTAATCTAGTCGTGCGGAATCGTAGTATTCCACCGAATAAGGATATCTAGCCCACCCGTTTTTCATCATATTCCCAGCTGAATTTATATCAGCAACATAATTCTCATTATCAATATAATTACATCCTACTTTACAGTTATCTGTTAGTATGTCTGTTTTTTCCCCTAGATATTTTTGCATAGCTTTTGCATTTGCTAATATCGTATCTAAATCCACTCCTTTATAACTTTCTTCATATCTTTTTAATGCGCCTCCCATAATAGCAACATTGCTTAAAAGCTGTATTATTGCATTTGCATCATCAGCAGAAATACTTTGTCCTGGACTAACTTCTATTGGGGCAGTAACACTATCAAAAGTTCCCTTCAAAAGCTTCTGCAGTGCTTCATTCCTTTTTGTTTCTTTGGATTTTTCAGGATCTATTCCCTCTTTTTCAACTGCTGGATTACAAAAAATCTTCTTTTCATTAAATGTTGTAGTATCAGAAACCCTGTCTATTTCTTTCAATATTTGATTTATTTCAGCCTGAATAGCTTGACGATCATCTTTATCATTCGTATCATTTGACGCTTGAACAGACAGTTCAGTTATCCTATGAAGCATCTCCGATACCTCAGAAAGAGCTGAGTCTGCAACTTGGCACAAAGAAATCCCATCCTGCGTATTATCTGTTCCTTGTTTCAGTCCACGTATCTGTCTACGCATCTTCTCAGATATTGCAAGACCTGCAGCATCATCTGCTGCCCTGTTGATCTTATATCCAGATGCTAATTTTTCAGCAGATTTTGCTTTATTTAATTCTGTTATTCCCAATTGCCTGTTCGAAAACATGCTTTGGAGATTATGTGCAACCACATTTATGCTACCAGGCATCCTACTTCCTCCAAGAAGTTTTCGGCTGTCACTCAACTAATTTCCGATCGATAATAATCCTTTTTCACCTCTCTTTATCTAATATCGGCATTTTTTATTCTATATTTTACCTAAAAACCACCGTTTGTTTAAGCTTAATTTAGCCTCCATTACAGCAACAAGCAAAAGACTGCTGCCAGCGGGTATACATCCCCAGGCAACAGCCTTTTGTAAAGAAATAAGAGAAAGAATTTTGGCAACAAGTACGTTAGTTTTTAACTATCATCTTTCCGCCACGCTTTGATACTACATCAAAGATAACCGCTGCGAGAAGAACTGCGCCCTTAACCACCTTCTGCATGTTGGCATCAACGCCCATAAGTGACATGCCAAGGTTGATAACACCCATGAGAACCGCACCTACAATAACTCCAGGAACTGTTCCGATTCCGCCGTAAGCTGATGCTCCACCGATGAAGCAGGAACCGATAGCGTCCATCTCGTAGTTCTGACCATATGTTGGCTGAGCAGATGTAAGTCTTGCGATTGTAACCATAGCAGCCAGAGCTGCAAGGAATCCCATGTTTGTGTATGCAAGGAAGTAAACCTTGTTAGTATTGATACCGGAAAGCTTGGTAGCCTTCTCGTTACCACCTACTGCGTAGAAATGTCTTCCTACTGTAGTGTTCTGTGTGATGTAACCATAAACAAGAACTACAACTAAAACCCAGATAAGAACTGTAGGAATACCTTTATGCTGTGCAAGCTTGTAAGCAAAGAGAATAACCACACCAACGATGACAACCATCTTTATTACGAAGGTCCAAAGAGGCTCTGTGTCATAGCCATGTTTCTTTCTGTTAACCCTGGTTACAAACTGCAGGATCACGAAAAGAGCTGCTGCAAGTATGCCACATACAAGGCATGTAAGGTTGATTCCGTTTCCGCCTAGAACATCGTGAACATAGCAGTCAGCACCGCCTCCGAAGAGGTTTACGAATGTGGTCTCATCCTTAATGGATACTGTAAGACCGTTAAGTACAACGTTTGAAAGACCTCTGAATGCCAGCATTCCTGCCAGTGTTGTGATGAACGGAGGAATTCTTACAAAGGCGATCCAGAATCCCTGGAATGCACCAATGGCTGTTCCGATAAGTACCATGATGATGATTGTAAGCCATACAGGTACATCTAAGTTAACCATCAAAGTAGCGCCGATGGCACCAACGAAACAAACAACAGATCCAACTGAAAGGTCGATGTTACCACCAGTTAAGATACAAAGAAGCATACCAGTTGCAAGAATGAACACGTACGCGTTCTGTGAGATCAGGTTACTTACGTTCATGGGAAGCAGGATCGCTCCACCAGTTCTCCATGAGAAGAATCCAAGTACAATGACCAGAACAATGATCATCGTATTCTTTTTTATAAAATCAAGTGCTTTAGTATTATTCATTATTATCCAACCTCCCTTTTTCCGGATGACTGTAAAATATAAGTCATAATCTTCTCCTGGGTAGCATCTTTGCCATCCAGTTCGCCAACCATTCTGCCCTCGTTCATGACATAGATCCTGTCACACATTCCGAGGATCTCCGGAAGCTCAGAAGAGATCATGATAACGGATTTACCTTCGCTTACCAGCTGGTTGATAATACAATAGATTTCATATTTTGCACCTACGTCAATACCTCTTGTAGGCTCGTCAAGGATAAGGATATCAGGATCAGCAAACATCCACTTAGCCAAAAGAACTTTCTGCTGGTTACCACCTGAAAGGTTTCCAACGTTCTGTTCTACAGTAGGGCACTTGGTCTTAAGCTTTTCCTTGTAGTCTACTGCTACCGAGTACTCTTTATCCTTATCAATTACAGTCTTGTTACTTACTGCGCCAAGATTTGCAAGAGTTGTGTTTATCTTGATTGGGTTAGAAAGAATAAGGCCGTTGCCCTTTCTGTCTTCAGTAACATACGCAAGTTTGTGCTTGATGGCATCCTGAACTGAGTTTAGGTGTACCTCTTTTCCCTGAATAAAGATCTGTCCTGAGATATTCTCACCGTAGCTCTTACCAAAGATACTCATTGCAAGCTCAGTTCTTCCTGCTCCCATAAGTCCTGAGATACCAAGAACCTCGCCCTTTCTTACGTTGATACTTACGTCATCAACAATCTTTCTCTCGCTATATAATGGATGGTAAACATTCCAGTTCTTAACTTCCATCATTACTTCGCCAACATGAGATTCACGCTTAGGGAATCTGTCAGAAAGTTCTCTTCCTACCATTCCCTTGATGATCCTAGCTTCTGAGAAGTCATCAACGCCCTTTGTAAGAGTCTCGATAGTTGCACCATCACGGATAACTGTGATCTTGTCAGCTACATATGAAACCTCATTGAGCTTATGAGAAATAATGATTGATGTAAGATTCTGCTCTTTTTTCAACTTAAGAAGAAGATCAAGAAGTGCTCTTGAGTCTGTCTCATTAAGTGACGATGTAGGCTCGTCAAGGATAAGAAGCCTTGCATGTTTGGAAAGAGCCTTTGCAATCTCAACAAGCTGCTGTTTACCAACACCAATGTCCTTAATCAATGTCTGTGTTCCATCTGGAAGACCAACAGTATCAAGATACTGTCTTGCCAAAGCACTGGTCTCGTTCCAGTTGATCTTAAACTTCTTTCCTCTTTCATTTCCGAGGAACATATTTTCAGCGATGGTCATGTATGGAATAAGTGCCAGTTCCTGATGGATGATAACTATTCCTTTGCCTTCACTGTCTTTAATGTCATTAAATTTGCATATTTCGGAATCGTAAACAATATCGCCTTCATAGGAGCCATATGGATAAATTCCGCTAAGAACATTCATCAAAGTGGACTTTCCAGCTCCGTTTTCTCCAACGAGTGCGTGGATTTCTCCTTCTTCAACCTGTAAATTTACATTATCTAAGGCTTTCACACCGGGGAAGGTCTTGGTGATGTTTTTCATTTCCAGTAATATCTTCGCCAAAATAACCCCTCCTTCTCTCTCTTAATCTCTTTTCTCTAATAGAGGCGGGTCATATTGCGCCCGCCTCATAGTAATTATAGTTTTTTACCGTAACCCGTCTAAATATTACTTAAGCTGATCCTCTGTGTAGTAACCAGAATCGATAAGAAGTTCCTTGTAGTTGTTAACGTCTGCAAATACAGGCTCGCAAAGGTATGAAGGAATGATACCTGTTCCGTTGTCGTATGTCTTTGTATCGTTAACTGGAGCCTCTGAACCCTTCATGATAGCGTCAACCATCTCTACAGTCTTAGCTGCAAGAGTACGTGTATCCTTAAAGATAGACATTGACTGCTTACCAGCGATCATGTTCTTTACAGAAACGATATCACAGTCCTGACCTGTGATGATTGGCCAATCACCTGTGTAGTTAGCTTCAAGAGAGTTTGTAACACCCTGTGCTGTTGAGTCGTTTGAGCACATAACAGCGTCAAGCTTTGTTCCGTCTGCATAGTTTGCAGAAATGATAGCATCCATTCTTGACTGAGCGTTCTCTGTTGCCCAGTTAGCTGTAGCAACTGCATCGAAGTCTTTCTGACCTGACTTAACTACAAGCTTGCCCTCGTCGATGTACTTGTTAAGTACGTCCATAGCGCCGCCGAAGAAGAATCTTGCGTTGTTGTCACCAGGATCACCTGTGAAGAGCTCGATGTTGAATGGGCCTGCAGCGTTGTCAAGATCAAGCTGATCTCTGATATACTCACCCTGCTTTGTTCCAACCATGTAGTTATCGAATGTAGCATAGTAAGAAACAGCGTCTGAATTCATGATAAGACGGTCGTAAGCGATAACAGCTACGCCCTGCTCTTTAGCCTGCTCAAGAACTGTTCCAAGTGAATCACCATCGATAGATGCGATTACAAGAACCTTAGCGCCAGATGAGATCATGTTCTCAATCTGTGAAACCTGTGTAGGAATGTCGTTTGATGCATACTGAAGGTCAACTTCGTATCCAGCTGCCTCAAGCTGCTTCTGCATGTTCTCGCCGTCCTGATTCCATCTCTGGAGATCCTTTGTAGGCATTGCAACACCTACTCTTCCGCCGCCTGCTGCCTCAGCTGCAGGTGCTTCTGCTGCTGGTGCTTCTGCTGCTGGAGCCTCTGCTGTCTCTGTTGCTGCTGGTGCAGATGAGCCGCAACCAACGAGTAATGACATTGTCATTGCTGTTGCAAGAAATCCACTTAAAAGTTTTCTTTTCATGATTACCCTCCCTTAAAAATAAGTTGGTTTGTTTACATTCATAAATTATCACAAAACAAATAGCAATGATTTATGAATTGCAGCACATTTTTATTTACAAAAATTTAATAAAAAAGGCTGTGCTAGCATTTTTTTGTTAGCACAGCCAAAAATATCAATTTTTTGCTACCATCAATTGGATGGCATCTTACCAGGTACATTCAGATATACATCTTCCTTTAAGTGGAAACCGCTCTTTATTATGACCTCGTTGATGTTACTCTCAGTGACGCTTACAGGATCTATCTTAAGATACGGGACCTTTTCAGTTCCGTCATCGTACTGGGAGAGGTTCTCGTCCTCAACGCCCTGGCCCTCTGCCAGCATAACTGCCGACTGGGCAGCCTTCTGAGCCAGCTTTTCAATAGGCTTATACACAGTCATCAGCTGTGTCCCTTCAACGATCCTCTGGCAGGCCTCAAGATCTGCGTCCTGTCCTACAACAAGGATCTTACCTGCAAGTCTCTTTTCCGCAAGGGCATGCACCACTCGGCTTGCAAGGTCGTCATTACCGCACATGATTGCATCTGCCATGACAACTTTGTCCATGTTCTTATAAACGTAGTTGCCTGCTTCTTCTGCTTTCCAGCCGTCTGCATAAAAAACATCAATGATGTCGTTCCTGTTCTCCATCATGACTTTCCTAAAGCCATTTTCCACCATTGGGACATTAAAGTCAGTGGGAGATCCGCATATCATCAGGATTTTTCCATTTTTTACATCTCTCTTTACGATGGCTTCTCCCATCATCTGACCGACTTTTTCGTTGTCAAAAGAGATATACAGATCTACACCAGCATCCATAATTGGCCTGTCGTATGCAATGACCTTGATCCCTTCATCCTGGGCCTTTTTCACTGATTCTGCAATGGCGGCGGAGTCAATGCAGATGATCACGATCACATCCATCCCGCTCTTTATGAAATATTCTATCTGTTTTTTCTGCTCCTGAGGGTCGCCATTGGCGTTCTGAATGTTGACTTCAGCCCCCAGCTCCTTTGCGGTTGACACAAAAACATCTCTGTCCCTCTGCCACCTCTCTATAACAAAAGAGTCAAAGCACATTCCAATCGATATCTTGTCGTCATCTTCTTTATCCTTCTTGCTGCTGTCAGCCCGCTCCCCACCGCAGCCTGATAGCATTGTGATAACAAGCACAAGTGCCAGGACAAAAGAAATCCCCCGTAATTTACCTTTTTTCCCCATCTTTTACCTTCTCTCTTTGAACTCAGTTGGTGTAACTCCCACGTTCTTTTTAAAGCTGCGACTAAAGTAGTTGGGATCTGTGTATCCGCAGGTAGCGCAGACCTCTTTGATTGACATATCAGTGCCAGACAAAAGCTCTTTTGCCTTATCTATTCTGACATTGGTCAGATACTCGATAAAGTTAAGACCGCTCTCCTCCTTGAATATCTTGCTGAAGTAGTAGGGCGAAATATTAACCTGCCTTGAGACTTCATCCAAAGATATCTCCTTGCTGTAGTTGTCATTAATGTACTCCATGGCGGTCCTTATTATATCATTGGACCTCTCTTCCCTTTTACTTACGACATCACTGCAGGCGGTTTGGAGCTTACCCATAAACCAGTCCTTTACTTCCTCTGCCGTATCAAGCCCCATGATCTCAGGAAGGTAGGTGTTTCTGCCTGAGTAGCGGTAGGTTTGGCCTCCACTCTGGTATGCTATATGCTCAGCGTAAAGAGCAAACTCAAGGGCCTTAAGTCTCATGGACATCAGGTCTCCGCCACTTGCCCTCTGGCACATCCAGTCTGCGTATTTACCGGCATACACCAGCATTCCATTGAGGTCACCCTTTGAAACTGCCTCAAACATAGGCTTCTCCAGTTCCTTAGGGTAATCATCCTCATAGCTGCAGCTGATGGTAAGGTCGTCTACATGGGCTACGCTTCCCGTGGTGGCTATCAGCGCATTAAGAGCTTCCCTGTAGGACTCACCAAGGTCCCTTAATGGATGCAGGGCCCCGATTCCAACCCTGAAGTTGATATCTGTCTTTTTCCTTAGGTATCGGCACAGTTCCCTTGCCCTGTCAATGAGCCTTGTTCTGTCGTTGTACTCAAGAACGTTGCTGCTATAGGGCACCAGCACAGCAATCTTGTTGGCCATGACATTACCGATCTTGCAGTCAAAAAAGCTCTTGACCCCTTCACGGATCTCTCTATACATGCCAGATACCTTGACCGAGCTTCCAACAGCATTGGTCATGTGGTTGCCCTCCTGGGATTCACCACATACTATGGCCATCATATATCCGTAATCCTCTTCTATTCCAAGGATGCTCTTGTAGCTGTCCACATCCTCCTCAAAGTGTTCCTGCAAAAGAATGTCATAGATAAGTCCATTTTCAATGATTGGCTCTATGGTCTCTAGCTTTTCTTTTATGAGAAGGTCATTGCTTCTCTTGGCTCTGTCAGAATCTATCTGATCCATGGCGCGCTTTAAGGTATCCACAACCTTCATCCTGTCCATGGGCTTGGTGATGTATTCCATAACCCCAAGTTTGATGGCCTCTTTAGCATAGTCAAACTTGTCATAGGCTGACATTACAATAAATACTGCATTGGGACAGAACTGCTTCATCTCCTTGATGGCATCTATTCCGTTGATCCCTGGCATATGAATGTCTACCACTGCAATGTCTGGCCTGAACTGCTCAGCTACTTCTATGAGCCTTCGCCCGGTCTTGGCAAATTCGAGACTGCACTTATCCCCAAACTCTTTCTCAATTATGAACTTCATTGAGTCGATAACGATACCCTCGTCATCTGCGATCATCACTCTGTACATTATTTGCTTCTTTCTTTTGTCTTGGAATCCTGACTATAAATTCGCATCCCGTATTTTCGCCCTGACTGTGGATCTCAACCACGTCTCTTCTTTCTGCATAGAGCCGCAGCCTTGAGATAACATTGTCAAGTCCGATACCATTGTTATCGTACTGCTGCTCTCTTGGTTCATAGCTTCCATCAAGGATTCTGTCGATCTCTTCTTTTGCTATTCCCTTTCCATTGTCAGCTACACTTATGCAGACGTCCTCAGAATCCCTGTAGACCTTGAGGCTTATCTTTCCCTTATCTCCCATTTCTCTTATGCCATGATTTACAGCATTTTCAACAATGGGCTGGAGGATCATGCTGGGCATCTTGATATCAAGAAGCCTTTTATCTATCTGCTTTTCATAGCCAATATCTCCTGAAAATCTAACATTCAGGATCTGAATATAGTTATCAACAAGTTCAACTTCTTCCCTTACCGTAACGTCATTCTTGTTGTTTTTAACGTTATATCTAAAGAAGTCCGCCACTGTCTGGACATACTCGTAGGTCTTATCTGCTCCCTCCATCATAGCCAGCTGAGCACCTGCGTTTAGGGTGTTAAAAAGAAAATGTGGATTGATCTGGGCCTGAAGATACTTAAGCTGAGCCTCTTTAAGATGCGCGGTCATCATCAGCTCTTTTTCCTGAAGGAGTCTCTCTTTTTCCATACTCTCTTTGAGCTGCTCGATATACTCCTTGATGCTGGCAACCATCTTGTTAAAGGTCCTTGTTACAATTCCAATCTCATCGTTATAGGAAGTTGCTGGAAGCTCTGTGTCAAAATTACCCTTTGACACTTCATCCGCCGAATTTGCAAGATTCTTAAGCGGCATGATCATGGTATTTACAAGACCGGAAATAAGGATCACGTTACCAACCATGATAAGAGCCATAACAAACACTCCTGCCACCTCGAACTTCTTAAAGGCTCTGGTAAGGGCCGTGTATTTCTCTGAGTTTACAACAAAGAGCTCAAGATCAAGATTGGTGATATATGCTTCTATGTCTTCACATAGCTGGGTCGCATTTTCGTAGTAGGTGCGATATTTCTCAACATTACGGCCTCTCTTGGCCTCAACGGTCTGAGCGACAACATCAAGATAGGTCCTGGACATAAACTTGATATTTCGCTCCATCCTGTCATAGCTCTGGTCTGTTACTGTGTCGCTCAAGGCTTCTGAAAGGTCCTGGTATCTCTGGGCACTTCTGTAGTAGTTCTCCAAGGACTCGCTGGTCTTTGAGCTAAGATACTCAGTCATGGAATCCTGCACATCAGTAAGGGCTGACGATAGTTCACTTAGCTGTCTGTTGTCCTGATAAGCCATTTCCATATCGTTGGACATGGAGTTGATTCCAAGGATAAGGAAAATATTTACCACAAAAACTATCATATTTGTAATGGCGCAGATAATTATGATCTTAAAATGCAGGGGTTTGTCAAAGAATCTAGTCTTCATCCTCATCCTCCCCTGTCAAGAACTGAGCGACGTTATCCTGATTGATAAGGGTAACATCCGCCAGATAGTATTCACTTGTATTGCCAAGCTCAAAATAATCAGAGAGGGCTTTTACACTGTACTCACCAAGCTGCCTTGCATCTATTGAAACAGTGGCATAGATTCCGCCTCTGTCTATGGCCGTAAGTATATCTTTTGAATCGTAGTATCCAAGGATATTCACCTCTCCAACCTTGTTAAAGTCAACAACCGCCTGATAAGCGCAGACTGTACTAAGTTCGTTGAGGCATACGATGACATCAGGTACTTCCTCCTCCATGAAGATGTCCCTTATGGACTCCTCAACAGAAAAAGAACTTGAGCTGTCAACAGTCATGATCGATATGGAAAACTCCGCATCTGTGGCATTTTCTTCCATTATCGCATCCTGCATGGCAGGAATTATGATATTCTGGCCGGTATCCTTGGTGTCAGAGTTGGCGACAACTACCACCTTAACGTGAGAGCGTTCCTCAAAGCTCTCTGCCTCAATAAAGTCCTCTCTGCGCCTCTCCTTGATGACATTGATGACCTCTTTTCCATACATCTTGCCGATGCTGTAGCCACCAACCCCTACAAAGCTCAGCCTGTCAGATCTGGTGTTGTCTCCGTAAAGAGTCACCACAGGAATCTCATCTGCAACAGCCTCATTGATAAGCTCAGTCATTAGGTCAGATTCATCTGCGGCTACCATAATAGCATCCGGTCTTGCAGCAATAGCGATCTTCATAAGATCTTCTGTGGAGTAATCTCCTGGAAGGTTGCTTCCTAAAAGGTCAACGTAAATGTTTTCCTCCTTCGCGGCCTCTAAAGCTCCCTCATACACAGACTGCCAAAAGTCAGATTTATAATTATCAGTTATGAGACAATAATACTTATCGTATTCTCTGATGTCAGACTTGCCACCAACGCTCTGTTTATAAAACCTGAAGACAAAAGCGCCCAGTATCATGGTGACCATAACGAAGATTATGGTTATGACAAATATCAGATATTGTCTGTTTTCGCTGTTTTTATACTGCTTGTCCATAAATCCGATTGTATCAAATCAGCGCCTTAAGAAAAAGCTATTGACAAAGCCAGCGTTGTGGTTTATTATTTATCTTGCTGTCGGCAATGACAGAAAATGCGATAGTAGCTTAGTTGGTAAAGCGCCACCTTGCCAAGGTGGAGACCGCGGGTTCGAGCCCCGTCTATCGCTTATTTTTATGCTATTTTTGAGTTCAATACATCCACAAAATATGTACCAAAAAACAGGGCACGAGATCATCTCGTGCCCTGTCTGTTTTAAATGTTATTTATCAAGTCAGCGCGTTTTTGGAATGTACACCGTTTTTGGAACGTATAGCGTTCTTTGAATTCTTAGAATCCTTTTCAGCAGTTCTTTTCATAAGTGCATCTACACTGCCTGCTGCATTGAGCATTCCAAGCTCGTCATCTGAAAGGACCTCAATATCAGACGGATATCTTGATTCTACATCCGCAATAATAGATGCCAGCTTATCATTAGGTGAGAACTTCTGATAGTCAAACAGTCTTGCCAATTTATTTTCCATAATTAACCTCCAATTCATTAAGCGTCTTTATTTTGCTTTCAATGTTTTATACGAATGAATAAAACCTGTGGCAAAAATTTTTACAACATTTCTCTAAGTTTTCCTAAAGCCTCTCTGTGCCTTAACTTGGCGACGCCATATGACAGGTTCATCTTAACTGCTATATCCTGAAGAGTAAGTCCCTTGTAATACCTAAGGACAATTATGTCCATGAGTTCCTGCGGGAGCTTACCGAGAGCATCTGCTAAGAGCTCAAGGCTCTCGTTGTTTAAGATCTCATCCTCAATAGTGCTGCCTTCATCGCTAAGATCCTCCGGAATCTCAGAATGAACGTGATTGGTCCTGTAAAAATCTATAACTGTATTGCTGGTCATTGAGTAGATCCATGTCGAAAGACTGGCCTTGGTCTCATCGTAAGTATCAAGTTTACTATAAATCTTTACGAAGATATCGCTGGTAATATCCTCAGCGTCCTCTGGTGAATTAACATGATTTCTTACATATCCAAAGACTTTGTCTCTGTACTGAGTATAAATCTCTTCTTTTGTCAGCATATTTTCCACCCTCTTAAAGATAATATAATAATTAATTATACCCTAATTCCAGCACTTGCTAAAGAAAAGAATATCAAATATAATATGTGGGTGCGGGGCGTGGCTCAGCTTGGTAGAGCGCTGCGTTCGGGACGCAGAGGTCGCGTGTTCGAATCACGTCGCCCCGATCTGGCTTACCACAAGGTAGGCCTATTTTTATGCCTCTGTATCAGTGCTGTCCTCTTTAGCATCACTGTTTTCTAAAGTGCTTTCAGACTCTGAAGGTTTTTCTTCTGGTTTTTCTTCTGGCTTTTCCACTGTATCTGCAAGATCCTCAAGCTTAATGCACATCATATCCTCACTTGTAGGATTCTCAAGACTTGCTACCCTTCTTGCCTGGTTGGTAATGATCTCTTCAAAGAGATTTCTCACCTCTCTGGCATTGGCGAAATTGTCGATGTTCTCGATCTTCTTGGCTGTGATAAGAGCCCTTATCTGGTGCTGCACATCCTCGTCAACCTTGTAGTCGTACTTCTTGCAGTTCCTGTCAAAGATTTCCTCAAGCTCATCGATATTGTAATCAGGGAACTCAATGTACTTGTTGAAACGGGACTTAAGACCAGGGTTGGATTCGATGAACTTCTTCATTGGCTCTGTGTAGCCAGCAACAATAACAACGAAGTCATCTCTATTATCTTCCATAGCCTTAAGTATCGTATCTATAGCTTCCTGACCGAAGGCGTCATCCTTCTGTGCAAGAGCATATGCCTCATCAATGAACAAAACGCCGCCCTTAGCCTTGGCGATCTGCTCCTGTGTCTTGATGGCTGTCTGTCCAACGTATCCCGCAACCAGTCCTGACCTGTCAACTTCCACAAGCTGACCCTTTGACAGAACACCGATCTGCTTGTAGATCTGAGCAATGATCCTTGCAACAGTTGTCTTACCGGTTCCTGGATTACCTGTAAATACCAGATGAAGTGAAACCGGAACAGACTTAAGTCCCTGTTCCTGTCTGGCTTTCTGAACCTTAACAAAGGCTGTAAGCTCTTTTACATCCGCCTTGATGGTGGACAGACCAACCAGCTTATCAAGAGTCTCCATAGGATCCTCTTCCGGCTCCTTGACCTCTTCTTCCTTAGGTGTATTTACATTGCCATCTTTTGCAAAAAGAGCCTTGGCCTCCTCTAATGCCTCATTGGCATCTGCAACAGCATCCTTCTTTTCTTCTGGCGCAGCAGAAACCTCTTCTGGCTTTTTTACTGCATCGCCTGTGTTTGTGCTTCCAGAGAAACTGCTCCCTGAAGATGTGCTGCTTCCTGCTGAAAAGAAATCTCCATATATCCCGCCAAGAAGATCCTTTTGCATATTTGTTATCTTTTCAAGTGTTTCAAGTTCCTTGTCTAAATCTCTTCCCATAACTACTCCATAACACAATATTTGCCATAACGACTATACCATTGTAAATCAAAGTCCACTAAATAAAAAGAAAAAAATAACGGTACGCCCTGTGGCGTACCGTTATCTGTAATTATCAGTCGTTTAAGAACCATCCGTTTCTTGAAAGGAATGTTCTGTTTGTAACAAGTGAATCTACGCTCTGGCCAATGATGGTTGAAGCCTGTGCCTTATAGGTTGCAGCGTTTGCTGTACCAAGGTTCTTGTAGAAGTCATAGGCCATCTTATGACTGCCATCAAGGTTCTTAAGTCCCTGAGCAATGTGGCTCTCCATCTCGTGAGCGTCATCTGTCTCTCTAAAGAGGATAAAGCTTGAGATATATGGATTGTTCTCAGCCATTGTATATGCGTAGGTTATTGAAGCAGCCTGTGCATCCTCGCCAAAGCTTGATGTGTATCCGATCTCTGAAAGAGAGATGTTTCTAACTGCGCCGCTTGGTGCAAGGAAGGATGCCTGGCACATGTAATCTGTAAGGATGTAGATGTTCTCCATTGTGATATATGGAGTTGTTAGGCTTGTGTTTACGTACTGAGCCTGCTGCTTCCATGCATATGGGTCAAAGAGTGGTGCATTGTATGGATGAACTGAAAGTGACCAGTCAATGTTACCCTCTCTGTTGATGTAATAATTAAATCTGTCCAGATACTCTTTTGAAAGGAAGCATCCGGGGTTTGACTTTCTGTTCCACTCCTGATCAAAGGAAGTGTAAACTCTTGCATTGGCATTAACTGCCTTGATCTCGTTGTAGAAGATACGGAAAGCCTTAACGTACTCGCTGACGTTGAGCTCTATGTTTGTAGAATTTAAGTAGTACCACTCTGTTCTTGCATTAACTTCGTTACCGATTACCCAGTTATCAACAGTTCCGTAAGCTCCGCCTGAATATCTCTGAGCAAGGAAAGCTGCAATAGCCTTAAGGTGCTGTGTACCGCCATCTTCATCGGTATTCATTGCATAACCAGGGCAGACATGATCATCTCTTGAAAGAGGATGGATAAGATCTGCTCCAGCCTCAGTCTTGTTGTTGAGGACTGTCATTGTAAGCTGGAAGTTGTTGATAGCGCACCAGCGAACGAATCCGTCATACTGTGCAAGAGCTGAACCGTTGAACTGATAAGGAACACCGTTGTATGTAAAATCGATAGTCTTTCCATCAGGGCTTGGTCCAACAATATCTCCCATGTAGAGGTTGTAGACCATCTGAGCAACTCCAAGATCCTTGAAGGTTGCTGCGTCTGCACTGTTAGGAAGGATTCCCTTCATACCGTGGTCATTTCTTGCAACTGTCTTGGTAGCCTTAGCCTCTGGGTTTGTGATGTAGTGCTCATCACTTACCTGCTGCATTGATCCGCCGCTTTTTACAGCTACAAGGAACTTTTTGCTAAGGTTTGAACCTTCTGAATAGAAATTAAGAGGGAATGTAAATGTAGCATTTGCGCCTCTGTCTGTTGTCGCAACAACTGTTCCAACGCATCCATCCTGGTATACTTCATCTGCATAGAGGTAATACTTACCATCATCTGAGGATGGAACATTTTTAGCTGATACATTTACAACTACGTTATCGCCTGAGATCACGCAGGAGTCAATGCTTACAACTCTTCCTGCTGCCTCAGCTACCGCTCCCCTGTTATCTGTTACAATTCCTGTTACCTTACTGGAAAGAGCCACTGTTGCAAGAACTGTGACAGCTGCCAGTATCTTTTTTACTGCATACATTTTTTTCACAACCAAAACCTCCACTTAGTCCACTTATGCCTTACAGATGGCATCAGTGAAACTATCCAGTGCCTCTAAATCTTTTGTTCCAAGAGCACTCTTAATAGTTAATACATTCTCAAGGATATTCACGTTCTTGAGATTTGTCAATTTCTCTGACATCATCTTACCTGTTACAGGTGCCCAGGTTCCGTTCTGTGCCAGGGCAAAAGTCCTGTTTTGAACGCCCAGTGCGATCATGTCATTAATAAATGCTTCCATAGGTGGATATATACCGCCGTTATAGGTTGGGCACATAAGAACAATCTTTTTTGCTCTCCACACTTCACCTATGAGATAGGATACGTCAGTCCCGGATACATCGTAGACCTTAACATCCAAAGCGCCCTTATCACGCATAGATGAAGCAACTTTTTCTGCTGCAGATGCTGTGTGTCCGTAGAGACTGCCATACACTACTATAACACCATCTGACTCAGATTGATAGGTGCTCCATTTCTGATATTTTTCTAAAATTACGTTAAGGTCCTTTCTCCAAACCGGTCCATGGAGTGGAAGGATCAGCTGAATATCAAGCCCTGCAGCCTTTTTCAGCACAGCCTGTACCTGCACTCCATATTTTCCAACGATATTTGCATAATACCTTCTGGAGCTGTCAAGGAACTGCTTTTCAAAATCGTACTCATCTGCAAAAATACCGCCGTCCAGAGCACCAAAGGTTCCAAAGGCATCCGCAGACAATAAGGCTTTTGTAGTAGCATCATAGGCAAATAAAACCTCTGGCCAGTGAACCATAGGCGCAGAAACAAAGTTAAAGGTGTGAGCTCCTGTTGAGAGGCTGTCCCCTTCCTTTACTTCGAGCTTGTTATAGTCTTTCGACTCAGGGAAGAACTGCTCCATGAACACGAAGGTCTGCTTTCCGCCAACTACTGTAACCTCTGGGAAAAGAGCTGTCACCTTGTCGATAAGTGAGCAGTGGTCAGGCTCCATGTGGAGAACTACAAGATAGTCAAGTTTTCTTCCATTAAGGGCAGTTTTTAAGTTTTCAATGTACTGATCTGCCACTGTAATATCAGCCGTGTCAAATACAGCAGTCTTTTCATCATCGATAAAATAGCTGTTGTAAGACACTCCCTCTGGTATAGGGAAAATGTTCTCAAACCTTGCAAGGCGTCTGTCGCTTCCGCCAATCCAGAAAATTCCATCAGTGATCTTTTTTACGTTATTCAAGTCTTCTTCCTCCTGGTTTATTTTTTAAACTCCAAAATTGTCTTTTCAACAATCTTTATATCTATAGGTTTTGATACGTGAGCGTTCATGCCTGCATCAAAGGCCAGCTGAACGTCATCAGCATAAGCATTTGCCGTCATTGCTATGATAGGTATCCTCTGAGACCAGTCAGTGCCCAGAGCTCTTATGGCTGCAGCCGCCTCATATCCATTCATAACGGGCATCTGAATGTCCATAAGGATCATATCATAGTCGCCTTCATTTGCCGCTTTGAACATTTCCACAACTTCCTGACCATTGACAGCTCTTGTAACTGTAGCACCCTCCATCGCCATCAGCTCTGTCAGGATATCTGCATTGATGTCATTGTCTTCTGCTGCCAGGAACTTCATGCCATCAATAGGATTCTTTTCTTCCTTCTGAGTATTTACGCTTACTCTGCTGGAAATATCCTCGATAAGCTGCTTGAAGGTAGATACAAAGAACGGCTTTTGCATCAGGTCATTGGCTCCTGCTGCCCTTATCTCATCCTCAACAGCTGAGAAGTCATCCACCATTGCAATGATAAGGACGTTGTTCCTCTTGTCTTTTGCCCTGATGGTCTTTATTATCTCAGCTGCATTCATATTGCCTACAGTCTCATCTACCATAATAACATCAAATGGCTTGTTTTCGCTCTCACAGACATCAATAAGATGAAGGGCTCCAAATCCTGTCGGAGACTCCATAACCTCCACACTGTCATTTTCAAGAAGGTTTGCTATCTTGTCGCACTCATAGTGGTTGGCATCTACGAAAAGAACTCTCTTAATGCCATGGGTTATCCAGAAGTCACCGTAGCTGCTGTCTGCAACCTTAAGGCGAAGGTTTACGATAAACTCACTTCCCTTGCCCTCTTCGCTCTCTACACGGATAGTTCCTCCCATGAGCTCAACAAGGCTCTTAGTGATGGCCATACCAAGACCAGTTCCCTGGATGCCCTTGGTCTCACCCTTTTCTTCCCTGGTAAAGGCGTCAAATATCTTATCCTTGTACTCTGGCTTCATTCCGATTCCGTTGTCCTTTATTGTAAAGCGCAGGTTAGAGAAACCTTCTGAAGCTGTAGCACTTTCATTTATTATGAATTCGATCCTTCCGCCTTCTTGAGTATATTTTACAGCATTTCCAAGGATGTTCATCAGGATTTCATTGATCCTTTGCTTATCTCCCATGAATATGTCATGCTCCATGTTGTCGAGGCGCACTAAATATTCCTGCTTTTTAGCCTTGGCCTGGAAGCTGATAACAGAATTTATCTCTTCAAGCAATAGTCCCATTGCCATCTCGCTGATATCAAGAGTTGTCTTTCCGCTTTCAATCTTACTCATATCTAAAACGTCGTTGAGAAGTGCAAGCAGGTTCTGGGATGCCAGCGATATCTTGTGAGTGTACTCCCTAACTTTATCAGGCTCCTTGGCGTGCTTATCTATGAGGAGATTAAAGCCCGTGATGGCGTTCATAGGAGTCCTGAAATCATGAGACATATTGGCAAGGAAGCTTGTTTTTGCCTTATTTGCAGTCTCTGCAGAATTAAGTGCCTCCTGCAGAGTATGGTTTCTTCTGATCTCAAGTGTTCTGTCGTAGAGGGCGATGGCAAGTCTCTTTCCACCATCATCGATGGTGCTAATGATAACGCCACGATAGTAAAGGTGTTCATTGGTCTTTACGTTCTTAAGCCTTAGCTCTTCAAATACCTGTACGTCCTTGGCATCTCTTGATGCAGTGATTATCTCGCCAAGCTTTCTGTCCTCTCCGCTTCTCTGAGCCTTTTCAAGCGTTCTGATATCGGCCTTTAATTCATCAATTGGAATTCCAAGTATCTTTTCTGCATTGGCAGTAATGAAGCTCGCTTCAAATGAGTCCTCATTGACCACCGCCAGGATATCATTATTTCTCTCAACCACGAAGTCAAAGAGCCATTCTCTGTAATGAATATCACTCTCTTTAAGAGCCAGCTGCTCTTTGTTCATCCTGTCGATCTCAAGCACCATGTTACTCAGCGTATCCGCCATGTCCTTCATGGATGCTGACAGCTGACTTATCTCATCACTTCCAGTGTCATTATTCTCAACTCCAAAATATCCATTCTTGATCTCGTTAGCCATGTTGTTGATGGCTACAATCCTTGAACTAAGATTCTCTGATACCTTGGTTCCTAGGAAAATGGTAACCATAAACAAAACAAGGGCAATGACTACGACCGAGAACAGGATCCTGAATACGTCAGATGTGATCTCATTTCTGTCTATGTAATAATACAAAACCCAGTCACTGGCGATACTGGATGAAGGAACCAAAAAGTATCCTCTCTGGTCCTCGAACCCTTCAACATCTTCTGTCTTAATATGCTCTAAAATCTCCTGCTCAAGAGCGCTATCCGTAATTGAACGATGGCTTACAACTTCATTGTTTCTATCAAGAATCACAACGCCGTTATCAAGGTAGCTACTCTGATTGACCAGGGAGAAAAAGTTCTCATTCCTGACCTTTAGAACGATCATTCCGATTCTTTTTGAAGAAGTCCCGGAATCTAAAAGTGCCTTGACCAGGTAAACCCCGCCTTCGCCGTCAACCATCCAGGTTGTTCCATACTCGTTGTTTGTATATTCATACCACTCTTTCTCAAGCTCGGTCTCTGGGCGTTTTAGGAAGTCACCCACATGATTTTCAAGTATGAGGTCTGAGCAGATGACTATGGACTCAATATTGTTGTCGCTGCTTAGGTAATACCAGATGAGCGGCTCGATCTCTTCGTTTAGTTCATCTGTCAGAGCATACGGGTCAATATGATTTCTTTCAAGGGCTTTTCTGAAATCATCTTCATAGGAAAAGAACTTTACTACGTCATTTTCTCTTTTGACATTATTCTCAATACCGTAGGATATGACATCCGCATTTCCTATCATGGTTATCCTGGTCTGCTCGATAAGATTGTTCTTAGCCACAATATATGCATAGATACCCAATATAACGATAGGAATGATGATCAGTACTGCAAACATGGCGATAAGGCCGCTTTTTATGCTTCCCCGTTTTTTTGTTTTATCAGTGTAATCCATTTGGCACCTCTAGTTATCTTTTCTTAGTATGTCTTCTACTTTCTTATCGACATTTGAAAGGGCTTTGGCTGTGGACTGCTTGCCCCTTACCACTTGCTGCAATTCTTTTCCAAGCTGATATCGTATTGGACGGTTCAGTTCAATGCCCCACTCTGTCCAAGGTAAATATACCAGCTCCTGGGTGATACACGCCTTGATCCCATCGTATACCTCGCTGTTTTCAAACTGTGTATCCATAAGATATGTCTGACTTCCTGGGCGATCCCTCCAAAGAGCCTGCTGACCTTCTTTTGTAGCAAGGGATTCCAACACCTTTCTGGCCTCATCTATTTTTATAGTGTTGGCATTTAATGCCAGCCCAACATCACAGCCACCTATAAGAGCCTTTGTCTTTCCTGTTTTACTGTAGAAAGGAAGCGTTCCCATTTCAATATCAGGATTTAAGCGGATTATGGCGTTATAAGTCTCCGGGCCTCCCACCGTCATAGCAGCTTCCCCATAAGCAAATTTCTCAATGGTTGTCCTGTTGTCAGTGGTGTACATATCTTTTGTAATGATCTTATGTTGGATCAGATCCTGCCAGTCCTTGAAGTAAGGCGCAAGCTCCTCAGAAAAAGTTGTTCTTCCGTACTGGAGCCTTCCTCCAAACCCACTTCCTCTGTCTGTACAAAAGTAGTTTCCAGCAACAATTGCAAGTGCGGTGTCTGTAAGTGTGAGAGGATCTTTTAAACTCAGCGAAACTGGCCTTATCTTTTTCTCGACCCTGAGTTCATCGCATGCATCAAGAAACGCCTGGAATGAATAGGGTATCTTAATATCATTTTCTTCAAATATATCTTTGTTGTAGTAAATACACTCGAACTGCGCAGTATTTGGAAGGGCATAGACTCTATTTCCATAGTCAAAAGATCTTTTTGCTATATCTGAAAAACCCTCACAAATATCAGTTACATCAGCAATATATCTGGTGATGGCGTGCTTTTCTACCATCTCCTGATCCATATATATGATGTCGGGAGCACCATTATAGGATAGCTGTGCATCCATGATGGACTCATAGTTGCTCTTATCAACATATACAAATTCAAATGAATAGTCTGGAAACTTATTGGCTAGATACGCCTTTAGATTGACAAGGTCATACTCCTGGTACCAGGAAGCGATCCTTATTAAGGTCTTTCCCTGTCCAAGAATATAATCCATGTCTTTTGTAACATCTTCTTCCTCTGATCCATCATTAGAAGACGCCGCAAATACAAGGCCCGCCTGAGAAAAATTCTCAAAAAGCGCACCAAGTGTAAGTGAAAGTAAGAAACCAATGGAAATAAAGATTCTTCGAAGCCTTTTACTCTTCATATGTCCCTCATAAGAATAACGGTAAAAATGCTTATCTTATCAATATCTTCTTTATTTCCCCAACATAAACCATGTGATAATCGCCGTTTTTATAAAACTCGTCTATTATCCCCTTATCTACAATGCCATCCTCTGAAAACTCTTGGTAATAAAGCAGTTTACAGGTAATTACATTGTCTGCCTCGTCTATAAATGGAATTCCATCGTCGTAATTCACATTGAGCCTTGCTCCGGCAATCTTGTTCTCGTCACGGCCGGAAACAGCATCAATGTACTTGATGGCTCCCCTGAATTCATCATGATTAAGAAAGCTAAGAGAAAACGCTCCATTTTGCTCTACTAGCTCTCTTGTAAATCTCTTTTCCCTAAGGAAAATATATACTACTCTCCTGTTCCACAGGTATCCAACTGCTCCAAAAGAAGCTGCTGCAGTGTTTACCTTGTCACCACTGCCTGCAGTAACAAGCACTTTTAAGCCGGTGAACTTAAATGGTCCCTCATCGACGTCTGTTGGGTCTACTGGCTGAAAAACATGCATAGATATCTCCTTTTTAAGCGCGGAAACAAAAGATCAGAAGTCCCTTATGGTGTCCTCTTCTGTTAGTCCGGTATTTTCAATTTTTGTTATCGTTACATCGTAACTAATCTGGTCGTTCACTTTAATAGTAACACGGTCTCCTACCCTGTGTCCAAGTAATTGTTTACCAAGGGGAGATTCAATGCTGATGAGGCCTTTTAAGGAATTTTTCCTCATGGTTGTAACGATCTTGTAGGTTTCCACAGACCCGTCATCCTCCATCTTTAAGGTGACAGTTTTGTTCATGCCAACTTCATCGTCCTTGGCATCATCATCTATTACTCTGGCAGTCTTTATCATCCTCTCCAAAAATCTGATCCTGCTCTCGTTCTGATTCTTGGCCTTTTTGGCTGCGTAGTATTCGAAATTCTCAGACAGATCACCCTGGGCTCTCGCTTCCTTAACGTGCTCAAGAAGCTCTTTTCTGACAACCACCTTGCGGTGCTCTATCTCTTTTTCCATGTCCTCAATGTCTTTTTTTGTAAGTTCGTTATTCATGTCATACTCCACAATTATTTGGATTAAAAAAGGGTAAAGCCATAGGCTCTACCCTTTGCATAAACTCTTTTGTAGCTATCAAGCCTTTCCAACTGATCCGAAGAGTTCCATCTTCTCTTTAACTGTGCCCTTGATTGCCTCAGCACCAGGAGCGAGAAGTTTACGAGGATCAAAGCCCTTGCCCTCAAGGTCCTTGCCTGCCTCAACATACTTACGTGTTGCATCTGCGAATGAGAGCTGGCACTCAGTATTAACGTTGATCTTGGATACACCAAGTGTGATTGCCTTCTTGATCATGTCAGCAGGGATTCCTGTGCCGCCGTGAAGTACAAGTGGCATGATTCCTGTCTTCTGCTGGATAGCATCAAGTACGTCGAATCTAAGTCCTGGCCATCCCTCTGGATACTTACCATGGATGTTACCAATACCAGCTGCAAGCATATCAACGCCGAGATCAGCGATTCTCTTGCACTCGTCTGGATCTGCGCACTCGCCCATTCCAACAACACCGTCTTCCTCACCGCCGATAGAACCAACCTCAGCCTCGATTGAAAGACCAAGCTGATGAGATACGTTAACAAGCTCAGATGTCTTAGCTACATTCTCTTCGATGTCGTAGTGAGATCCATCAAACATGATTGATGTGAATCCAGCCTTGATGCACTTGTAGCATCCTTCGTATGTGCCGTGGTCAAGGTGAAGTGCTACTGGAACTGTGATTCCAAGGCTCTCATCCATTGCCTTAACCATTGCTGCTACTGTGGTAAAACCAGTCATATACTTACCAGCGCCCTCAGAAACACCAAGGATAACAGGTGACTTGAGCTCTTCTGCTGTAAGAAGAATTGACTTAGTCCACTCAAGGTTGTTGATGTTGAACTGACCAACTGCATAGTGGCCTTCTTTTGCTTTTACAAGCATATCTTTTGCGGATACTAACATTTTGATTTCCCCTTTACTATAGTTTTTGATGGTTATTACAATTATATACTTGCTTTAATTTGGTGTAAAGGCACTAGAACTCGATTACGTTGTCTGACCAGAACTCTTCATCCGTCACTGCCTGGTAGCTGTTGAACCTTAGAACGTATCCGGTGTTCCTTGACATTGTGAGGCTCAAAATGCCATCTGTGACAGTTTTTGTGGCAGAAGAAGTAGCAAATCCTGTCTGATCCGTGACTATGAGCTGCCTTATCCTGACATCCCTTGGAATACCAAGAGGCCATACCTGTATATCCCTGGTGACCTCAAAGCTGTTGTTGTTTATTGCAACGATAACCGCCGCTGTTCTGTTGAATCTGCCATACACTATTATGTTATTTTCAGCGTAAAGTTCTTTTACTGATCCCTTTTTAAGCTCTGGACAGGCATTGTGGATACGGATCATCTCCTTGTGGAAAGCGATCATCTGCTTGTCCTCTTCGCCCCAAGGATATGTTCGCCTGTTATCAGGATCTGTAAAGCCGCATACTCCAGCCTCATCTCCGTAATAGATTGTTGGCGCTCCAGGCCAGGTCATCTGTACCATAACAGCCTGTCTCATCTGATATTTTTTAATTCCAGTCTCAGCTGATCCAGGAACCAGTGTATCGCACCTTCCAACCTTCTGGTTAGTCCTTGTAAGGAATCTTGAGTGGTCGTGGTTAGACAGCTCATTCATAGCTGTGTAAAGAGAAGGCATTGTGAAGTTCTGCCCTCCCTGATAGAGCATGGTATCAAAGAACTCCCTGGCGTTTCCAACTCTAAGGGGCTTAAACTCATCGCTGTGCTTGTCCATTCCGGTGAGGAACCATGTGAGAGGCTCCATGAAGGCATCATAGTTCATGACAGTATCCCATTCATCTCCCATGAGCCAGTCTTTTGCTGGTCCGTAGTGCTCAGCAAGGATTATGGCGTCAGGCTTTGCCTTTTTGACTTCCTGCCTGAACCTCTTCCAGAACTTGTGATTATATTCTGGGGAATGTCCCAGATCCGCAGCAACATCCAGGCGCCATCCATCAGCATTATAGGGCTCTGACACCCACTTTTTACCTATCTGTATTATGTAATCCTCAAGCTCTTGTGACCCTTCGTAGTTGAGCTTGGGAAGAGTATCGTATCCCCACCAGCCGTCGTAGCTGCCGTTGTAGGGCCAGTTGTCACCAGAAAAAGAGAAATAGGATCTATATGGGCTGTCGGCTGAAATATAGGCTCCCTTTTCATAGTCCTTGGCGTCTTCATAGATCCTTTCTCTATCAAGCCATTTGTTAAAGGAACCGCAGTGGTTGAACACGCCGTCAAGGATAACCCTCATATCCCTGTTATGAGCTTCCGATACAAGCTTTGCAAAGAGCTTGTCACTGGCTTCAAGGTTCTTTTTGCTGGTAACTCTCTTAATATAGCGCTCCGCTCTCTTGTTATTATTTTCATACTGGGGAAGTATATCCCCTCCATCTTCGACGATCTTTCCAAAATGTGGATCTATATGATCGTAGTCCTGGGTGTCATATTTGTGGGATGAAGGCGAAACAAAGATAGGATTGAGGTAAAGAACTTCTACCCCAAGGTCCTTAAGGTAATCCAGTTTATCAATAACGCCCTGAAGATCTCCGCCGTAGAAATTGCAAAAATCTCTGCCTGCTTCCGGATCCTTTTTCCAGTCTTCAATATTCTTGGAATGAAAGCCATTATATGAGTACTCCCCTGAGTACACATCATTGGACCTGTCAGCGTTATTGAACCTGTCCACAAAGATCTGGTACATAACTGCGCCCTTGGCCCAGTCAGGAGTTGAAAAGCCAGGGATGACAACAAACTTCATGCTGTCCATAAGGCTGTTTACAGCGCCTCGCTTATCATAATAAGAAAAATTCTCATCATTGCCAGTTATCTCAAAGTGGTATATAAAGGGATCTTTTCCAATGTTTACTGAAATGTCATAGTAGTCGAAACCGCCTTCGGTCTCGTTGAGCTTCATCTCCTTTCTTTCATTTCCATACACTAAAACTACCTGCGCTGCGTCTTTATGGGCGCATCTGAATCTGAAGTTCGTGATTCGAAATGCGTCCGGCTCCGCAGGGCGAAGGTAGTCCAGAGTCATATCATGAAAGAAAGCGTTTGTATTCATAAATCAGTAATTGTCCTTAGAAAAATTTATTAATAGTAAAAAAGACAGCGGGTAAGCTGTCTTTTTAGAGAAGGTATTTCTTTCTTATGGGGTATAGCAAAAAACTATATAATGTATTGGGGGGTTACGCATATTATAATAGCAACCCCCAGGCCCCGCGTAAAGACTAATACTTCACAAATTTGTCAAAAACAGCTTGTTGTTTTTGTGAAAATTGCACAATCAAATTGTCACTTCAACATCTTCTGTAATGGTGTGACCTTCAAAAAGAGCTTCGAACTCTTCTCTTCCAATCTTCTCTTTCTCGATCAGAAGATCAGCGCTGGCGTGGAGGATATCCTCATACTGCAGGATGATCTCTTTTGCCTTGGCGTAGCACTTCTCAATTATGGTCTTAACTTCCTTGTCGATCTCACCTGCCACCAGCTCTGAATGTTTCTTGCTGTGGGAGATGTCATATCCGATAAATACGTCCTCTTCGTTGTCATCATAGCTTACAACGCCGATGCTATCGGACATTCCATACTTGGTAACCATGCTTCTGGCTTCCTGTGTGGCCTTTCTGATGTCGCTGGATGCGCCAGTTGTAATATCACCAAAGATGATCTCCTCAGCGATCCTGCCTCCCAGGGATACCATGATATCCTGAAGCATCTTGCGCTTTGTAAGGAACATCTCATCCTTTTCAGGAAGAGGCATTGTATAGCCTGCTGCCCCAAGACCTGTAGGAATAATTGAAATTGTATGTACAGGACCTACATCCGGAAGGACATGGAACAGTATTGCGTGTCCTGTCTCGTGGTAAGCGGTAATCTTCTTTTCCTTGTCAGAGATAATGCGGCTGTGCTTCTCAGTTCCGATACCAACCTGGATAAATGCCTTGTTGATGTCGTCCTGTTTGATGAACTGTCTGTCATCTACTGCGGCATTAATTGCTGACTCATTTAAAAGGTTCTCTAGATCAGCGCCTGTAAAGCCTGCTGTAGTCTGCGCAACCTGCTTGATATCCACATCATCAGCAAGAGGCTTGTTCCTTGCATGAACCTTAAGGATCTCCTCTCTTCCGCCAACATCAGGCCTTGAAACAGTGATCTTACGATCAAATCGACCTGGTCTTAAGATGGCGGGATCAAGAATATCTACTCTATTGGTGGCTGCCATTACAATGATGCCTTCGTTGACGCCAAAACCATCCATCTCAACAAGCATCTGGTTCAGGGTCTGCTCACGTTCATCGTGGCCGCCGCCCATACCAGTTCCACGCCTTCTCGCCACAGCGTCGATCTCGTCGATAAATACGATACATGGAGAGTTCTTTTTTGCCTCAGCAAAGAGGTCTCGTACTCTGGAAGCTCCCACACCTACAAACATCTCAACAAAGTCTGAACCGGAGATACTAAAAAATGGTACTCCAGCTTCTCCTGCAACAGCTCTTGCAAGAAGAGTCTTACCCGTTCCAGGGGCACCTTCAAGAAGGACACCCTTTGGGATTCTGGCACCGACCTTGGTGAACTTCTCAGGGTCCTTTAAGAATTCTATGATCTCTGACAGCTGCTCTTTTTCCTCTTTAAGACCAGCCACATCGTTTAGTGTGATCTTGTTGTCTTCTCCAGTGGACATCTTGGCTCTGCTCTTGCCAAAATTCATCATCCTGCTGTTTCCGGAATTGGCATTCTGAGCCCCGGAGAACATGGAGAACACAAATACCATTACCACCAGTCCCACAATTATGGGAATGATGCCATTTATCAAAACGTTCTCTGTGGGAACATCCTTAACTTCTACGTTTACTCCATTAGAAACAAGATATGTCTCGATTGCAGCAACATCTGTAGAATAGAACACCACCTCGTCGCTTCCATCACTGAAGCTTACCTTGACAGATCCCGTAGGTGTTTCAGCATTAGGCATGATCGCAACATATCTTACTCTCTTAGCTGCCACATCGCTCTCAAGAGAACTTCTTGAATACAGAGTATCTCTGCTGTTAACAAGACCTCTTCCATACTCAAGTAGCACTACTGCAAGAAGCAGCACGATAACAAATATGAAAATAGAATTATAATTTCTAGAACGGTTCACTTTACGTGTAATCCCCCTTCACAATACTTTCCAGGATATCAGTTAAACTCCACTACCCCAATATATGGAAGATTACGATATCTCTGGTCATAGTCAAGACCGTAGCCCACAACGAACTCATCTGGGATCTCAAATCCTGTGTAGTCTACCTTGACGTCTGTAACTCTTCTCTCTGGCTTATCAAGCATAGTGCAGAGCTTGATGCTTGCTGGTCCTCTGTCACCGAGCATCTTGATAAGGTATGAAAGAGTTCTGCCTGAATCAACAATATCCTCAACTATAATAACATGCTTGTCCTTAAGCGGCTCATCGAGATCCTTAACGATCTTAACAACTCCGCTTGACTTGGTTGCGCTTCCGTAGCTTGAAGCTGACATGAAATCCATGGTCACAGGAACAGTGATGCGCTTTGCAAGCTCACACATAAAGAAAACACCGCCCTTAAGGACACATACAAGGTGAACAGTCTTGCCGGCATAATCCTTACTGATCTGATCTCCAAGTTCCTTGATTCTCTTGTCCACCTCTTCTTCTGAAAGTAGTATACGCACTGATTCAGCCATTACTCATTCCTCCATCATCGATTTTTATCTCTAAAATATATCTGGTAGCTTCACTGACCTTGCAGGAAGCACTAATACGGTAACCCGGCACCCATAAAACATTGTTGCCATCAGCAATTATCACCATTAAATCCCTCATATCTCTGGGAATCTTTTCGTCTGTCATAAACTTTTGCAGACTCTTTTGGTGAATAGCATCGCCCTGGCTGATACATATATGATCGTCCCCTCTTCTCGTCCTAAAGGAAACTTCTTGTATTCTACCATAATCGAGCCATTTAGTATATGTCTCAGTAGGAACCTCTTTTTGCTTATCGTAGGGAAAAACTGACAATTTAGCCCTTCCGAGTCCTGGAATCACAATTTGAGTTTCCTCACCTATTGTAGGTTTGACCGTGATCGGTTCATTTGTGTTGGTCTGGTTTCCTTTTTTGTATATTTCCAGTTTCTCGTAGGTTCTTTTTGCACAAAGTCCGTATGGAAGATCCACCGACGCCTGACCACCATTTGTTTTTAAAAGATCAAGCACCGCTTCTACATGCACCGCCCCAATATCCTTGCGGTTTTTAACCAGCTCTTCAAACATAAGGAGAACCATGTTTTCTCGGATTATCTCTTTTTCAGAAAGAAGGTCCTTTATATCTGCGAAAACTCTGCCCTCACTAAAGGTTACTATTTTGCTATAGGTTTCCTTGGTCACATCTTTAATAAACTCATCTGCCTTGTCAAAAGAAATAGCCGCTGCGCAAAGATGCTCCACCGCCCTTACATTTATATTTTCTTCAAGTTCCGGGATAATCTCATTTCTTATGAAGTTCCTTGTGTGTATGCTCTCAAGGTTGGTTTTGTCCGTGCAAAAAGAGATCTCTCTTTCCTTAAGATACTCCTCGATTTCTCGCCTTGTGACGCAAAGAAGCGGGCGCACTATGTTGTCTCTGACAGGCCTTATGGAAGCGCCTCCGTGAAGTCCTGAGCCCCTAAGAAGGTTCATAAGAAGGGTTTCTGCCACATCGTTTTGATGGTGGGCAACAGCAATAAAATCTGCTGAAATCTCTTTTGCGTAGGCTGAAAAAATCTCGTACCTCGCGATCCTTCCGGCTTCTTCCTCTGTAAGTGACTTTTCTTTTGCCATAAGAGGGATATCTACAGCCTTGCTTATAAAAGATACTCCAAGATTCTTACAAAAAGACCTGCAGAAAGCCTCATCTTCAGAAGCCTCACTGCGAATAAGGTGATTAACGTGGATAGCAAATAGCTCATGCTTTAAAATAGGCCGCAGCGCATCGAGAACTGTCAAAAGAGCTGTTGAGTCCCCTCCTCCGGAAAAGCCCACAACTACTCTTGCGCCTTCAGGAAACATCTTATTCTTTTGTATGTAGTTTAGAACTTTTTTTGAAAAATTATCCATATCAGCATGTAAAAAGCGCAGACTAATACGTCCCCGTATCGATGTCTGCGCCAAGTGTCAAAAACATTTAGTTATCCGAGTTCTTAAAGATGATCTCTCCCGGATAAACCAGTCCCAGCTTCTCTTTAGCTGTGTCCTCTATGTATTTACGCGTCTCTGTGTACCTCTCGTACTCAGCTATCTCGTCGCTTCTTTGAGTTTCGTACTCAATCTGCTCCTCAAGTGCCTGTTCCCTGGCCTGGTATTCTCTGGCTTTTTGAAGAAGTCCTATACTCTTGATGGAGACTACAGTCACAAGAATAAGAACCACTATGCTGGCCCAGACTATACCTGCCCGGTTTTGGAAGCGACGCCTTTTATAACGTGCTCTGGTCGCCATATTTTACCCCACTCACAATCTCTTATCTGTTAATTTCATTGTAATACAGTGATTTTGGCGCGTCAATCAGATGTACTTATAGAGATTTGTTACATCTTCCTTGTGTATGGTCTCCTGAACATCTAAAACTTCAACGGATACATCCTTGTTTCCAAATCCAATGGTGATCTTATCTCCCACCTTCACCTCAGCTGATGCCTTGGCTGGTCGGCCGTTGATCTGAACCCTTCCTGCATCACAGGCTTCATTGGCCACTGTCCTTCTCTTTATCAGTCTTGTTACTTTTAAATACTTATCCAGTCTCATTTATCTAGTCTCCTGATGCACTGGCAGTGCTCGCTGCATCTGCCGTTTCTTTATTTGAATTTCCATTTGTACTTTCATCTTCCCCGCCATCTGTGGTGTCCTGGCCTGTTTCAGAGCTCTTTCCTATAGAAGCGTCCTCTGATGGCAATGAAGATTCCTTGGTTGAATCTTCAGAAGGAGTGGATGAATCCTCTGTGGACGTATCCTCTGCTGATGAAGCATCTGTTGCAGAGTCATCTCCCGAAGCTGAATCCCCTGTAGATGCGGAATCTGCAGAGGATGAATCATCTGAACTTGCAGATGACGCTGCAGAAGATGACGATCCTGAGGAGCTCTCCTCATCGTCACTTTTATGCTTAACAAGATCTGGGAACGTGTAATTTAAGTCAACCTCATCCTTGTCAATGCTGATCCTGTAGCTCTTGGTCTCATACCCCTCCATTTTAAGGATAACCTCATGGGTTCCGGATATCTTTGGAACATGTGTCGGGATCATGCCAATATAAGCGCCATCAAAATACAGCTCAGCAGCATAAGGCTTGTCAAAATAAATATAATAGCCATTTATTACCTTGTTACCAGGTTTTTCCTCCGATGAATTGCTACTAACTGTGGCTGCAGTAGTTGCTGCAGAAGCAGAAGTAACAGAGGAACTGTCGTGGCTTGTATCCTTACTGCTTTTAGAAGATGCGCTGTTTGAGCTGTCTGAGTCAGAAGAAGTGTCTCCTGAAGAACTGTCTGCGGAATCGTCCTTATCTTTTTCCATCTCGATAGAGATAACGCTCTTGGCTGTTCCGATCTTTAGGTACTTGTCCTGAGTCTTGTAGCCATCAGCAATTATCTTAAGGTTGTGATAACCATACTTTATTGACTGAGGAACTCCCGTAAGAACCTTTTCTCCATCCACAAATACTTCAGCAGTATCCGGAATGATCTCAAAGGTAACCAGGCCCTCTTTTGGCTTGGTGATATTTACGTTGCTTGTATCGACTACAGTTTCCTGATTTCTTGAAACATTTACTTCAGATGTGTAGCTTGCTCCATTTCCCAGGATCTGCAGGGTGTAATCTCCTTCCGGAGCACTGAGCAGCATGTTTGGTGAAATCTTGTAGATAACCTCGTTGTCAAGCTCGATCCAGGAGCCCACCAGGCTGTGATCTTCAACGGTATCGGATGAAAGGCTCACATATCCGTGGCCGCTTGTTACAACTACGCTGTAAATATCCTTGCCAATGCCACTTACTGTGACCTTGTCTGTTGAAAGAACGTCCTCCGCAAGGGCAATATTCCCGTCAGCCATGACCAGGGTCTTAGGGTCTATCCTGTAGAGCTCGCCCTTTACCTTGGCTGTACCATTTCCCCTTACAAGCTCATGCTCTCTTGTATCCTCTACCGTCCAGGCCTCTGATGATACATTCAGGGATGTGATGTGCTTACTGCTCTTTAAAAACTTCACATCAACAATCTGTCCCACCTCTAAAAGCGCTGCTGAAAGCGCCGTTCCTCTCACATCGTAGATCATGCTGGTATTGTCATAGGAGAGAGTGTAGGTCTTACCTGTCTTGTGATTTCTGAATCTTATCTGTTTTTTTACAGTATCGATATCCCTTATGGCTGCTGTGTCAAAAGAGTCATACTTACCTATAAGAGATACACTGACTTTGTCTGCATTCTCAGCCGCATAGGTTATGCTTTGAGGCGAAGAAACAAGCATCGCCATTAAAAGCACGCCTGATATCGTTATTTTCAAAGCCTTTCTAGTTCTAAACACCGTATCCTCCAATCAAGTCTGATCCTTCATGTACTTATTTCTTAGGCGCTCCGGCTCTAGCAAATAATCCTTGGTGTTTCTGGATGGATCCTCTAAAACATCCTCCAGCATTGCCTTTAAAATATCCCCCATCTGTTTAGAGGGCTTGATCCCCAGTGATATCAGATCTTTTCCATTAACTGCAAGGCTCTTTAGGCTTACGCAGTCCTTTTTGTCTATTATATCCTGATAAACCTTTCTGGTCTCTTCTATAAGCAGGAGCTTTTCCTGCCTCATATATGTGCTCTGAGCCATGGTATCAGCATATCTTATATCGAACAAAAGAGGAAAATCCTCTTCTCCCACTCTGTTTATGGCCCTTCTGATCACTGAAGGACTTGGTTCATACCTGTCGTCATGGTATTTTACAAGGTTGCTTACCCTGTCCATGGTATCACGGTCAAACTTAAGGCGCTTTAAAATGTCTTTTGCCATCTTGCTGCCAAGGGCAGCGTGACCTTTAAAGTGCGTAACGCCTTCCTCATCTATAGTCATTGTAGCAGGTTTACCAAAGTCATGCATCAGCATGGTCAGGCGAAGAAGCTTGTCATTTCTTATGTTTTCAAGTGCTACTACCGTGTGCTCTCCAACGTTATACATGTGGTGGATGTTATTTTGCCCTGTCTCCATGCACCTGTCAAATTCCGGAAGCACAACTGCTGTGATGCCAAGCTCATAAGCAAGCCTTATCTTTTCCGGATGATCAGATGTAAGGAGCTTTACAAGTTCAGTCTGTATTCTCTCAGCGCTTATCTTTTTTAAGGTTGGTGACAGCTCTTTTATGGCTGCAACCGTCTTCTCTTCTATATCATAGTCAAGCTGTGCGGCGAACCTGACAGCTCTCATTATTCTGAGGGCATCCTCGGTAAATCGCTCTGTGGGCTCTCCAACACAGCGGATTATCCGGTTATTAAGGTCTTCTATCCCTCCAAACCTATCAACCAGACCCTCTTCTTCATTATAGGCCATGGCATTTATGGTAAAATCCCTTCGCTTCATGTCTTCAAGAAGGTCCCTTGTGAAGGTAACCTCGCTTGGATGGCGGCTGTCTTCGTACTTGCCATCGATACGGTATGTTGTTACTTCATAGCCCTCTTTCCCAGCCATTACTGTAACGGTTCCATGCTCTATTCCAGTATCAATGGTCCTTCTAAACAGCTCTTTTACCTGTGCTGGAAGGGCGTTGGTGGTGATGTCCCAGTCCGATGGCTCTTTTCCCAGGATCGCATCCCTTACGCATCCACCAACAATATATGCCTCATACCCTGCTTCGTGCATGGTATCAAGTATCATCTTTGCATTCTTTGGTATTTCTATCTTCATACCTTCATAATAGCCTAAAGACCTAGATTTGTGAATAATTGACTAGGAATTTTATCGTTATGGTAATATACTTAATATATGTAATCATGAGGAATAATGTATGAAATTATGGAACTATAGACGGCTAGAGAAACTGATCCCGGCCTTTGTGCTCATCGCGATCGTAGCCATTGCTATCTTATCTTCTAATAAATTCTTTGTTAGTAGTACCTCTCGCTACGCCCTTGACGATGGATGGACCATCACTTTTAAGGGTAATAAACTACCTTCTACAAGTCTGTCCAATTCTAATGTTGGAGTTGTGAACTCCGGAGAGATCGTAACTATTTCAGGTACTCTGCCAGATGTCGGCATCGAAAATCCCTGTGGCTCAATGTACACAGTCCATGCTGTAATTGACGTATACCTTGACGGCAAGATGATCTACACCTATGGAAGAGAATATAGGGAAAGCAAGAAATCAGTTCCCAAGCATGCTAATTTATTCTCCCTTGGCAAAGACTACGTTGGTAAAAAACTGACTATAATCCTTACAGGATCAAGAATCCATTCTTTTTCTGGTCTTACCCCAGTTATTATTGGGGACAAGAACTCGCTTTTTATAGAGCGTATCCTTTCCATGAGGCGTAACATCGTCATTGGAGCATTCCTTATAGTTCTAGGTGTAATTCTGATGGCTCTTTCCCCATATATGGTGCTGTACCACAACAACGATTTCCGTCTGTTCTTTAGTGGTTTCATCTCACTTATGCTTGGCCTTTATACCTATTCGTTTTACGGTATCATAGACCTCATTACTGATAATCCCAATCTAAACATGATCATGGAATATTCATCTCTTTACAATATTCCAACTGCAATAATCGGCTACTTTATGTCTGTTTATAAAGACAGGCTTAAGAAGGCATTCCAGTTTCTGTTCATTTTTAACTGTATCATCTATTGTATAGTCTTTGTGTTCTGTGTATTTGGAAAAGGCAGAATTTACGAATATACACCAATCCTTCATTCCATGGCCGGATCTGAAGGCGCTTTTGCTGTGGCAATGATAATCAAAACCTTTATCGGTTCTTATAAGAACAAGAAAAAGAGACTTGTGTCATCAGACAATGTCTTTGCTCTTGGCCTTCTTATCCTGATGATGATGTCTATCCTGGATATAGTTAAATACAATTACAGGAAATTTACTCCTGATATCAGCGATTCAGTAGCTTCTATAAATGGTTTCATGTTCGGATCACTTATCTTTGTGTCAGGTCTTCTTGTAAGTTACATGCTGTATGTCATCTACAATTCTGACTTGGATACCATGCAGAACAAGATATCTTCTTTGGCATATACTGATCCGCTCACTGGCCTGGCAAACAGAGCCCGCTGCGAACAGGTTATGGAAATGCTGACCTCGGAGCATGGTTCATACACTATCATCAGTCTTGACCTTAACAAGCTTAAGGAAGTTAACGACAACCTGGGACATCACGAAGGCGACAGACTGATTGCCGGATTTGCCACAATTCTTTCAGACTCCTTCTGGGATGCCAACCTGGTTGGCAGAATGGGCGGTGATGAGTTTATCGTTGTTCTTACAGAGGACAGGGCCCTTAACTGCACAAGAAGGATCCACAATCTCTATTCAATGATCAATGACTGGAACCGCAAAGAACAGCATTTCCAGTACAGTGCTTCCTACGGCTATGCCTACAGCTACGAAGTTCCATCAGGCTCAGCTCAGGAAGTCTATATGCTTGCTGACAACAGAATGTATGAGATGAAGCGCGAGCATCAGAACTCTATTGCGAAGGGAGGTGTTGTACGTGCGTAAGATCTTTTCGCTCATAACCCTTTCAACGCTCATGGTAATTGCTTTCCTCTACACCGCACACCGGCTCTTTTACTTTAAGCCAGAGAACATGGTTTATAAGCTTGAACGTGGCTGGACTGTTACTTACCACAATCAGCAATACCTAAATACTGACCTGGAAAAGCTTGGAGATCAGCTGGAAACCAAATTTGCAAAGGGTGATAATATAGTTCTTTACTATTCAAAGCCTCTTATAGATCTTGGCGTTGACACTCCGTACCTGTTCTTCAAATCCCAGTTCTGCTCCTATGAGGTTTATCTTGATGGAGTTTTGATTGCCAGCCAGTATACAGATTCTCACAGCAATAACTTTGTGGGAATAAGCTATCAGCCTATCGCTCTTCCTTCTAACTATCCGGGAAAAAAGCTGTCAATAAACCTTACTGTTATTGAAAACGAGACAAAAGCCAATCTTATAAACCCTATGATTGGCCAGTATGAAGATATATACAGATCCCTTCACCAGTCCGTAATCTTCCCGTTCTTTACAGGATGTTTCCTCTTAGTGTTCGGAATGGTATTCTTTGTGATCTCACTGATCTTTTACATGGGATCTCCTGGCGTTACCAATCAGCTGTTTTGTTCACTTCTGACCTTGATCCTGGGAGTGTGGACACTTACAGCCTTTGATATCATGGACCTTATCGTTCCATCAGGAATGGCAACCACTCTGGAATTTGTATCTTTATACCTCATTGCGCCCTGCATTTACCTTATTGTTTACGACCTTCATAAGCGCCAGAACAATAAGATACTTATTATAATGGGTACCGCCACCTTAGGATTCTCGCTCCTGTTCATGGTTCTTCACTTCTCAAACATCGTACATTTAAACCACTTTGAAGACCCCTATTATCTTATGTCATTTGTAGGCTTTGCTCTTCTTGTAGCCTATGACTATATCGATATAAGGAGCAAGTCCAAGAATTCTTCATTGATAGTGACAATGATCGGGCTTACAATTCTCACTATTTCGCTTTTGGCCTACTCCCTCACATCTGTTATCGGTAAGATAGCAGATTACAGGCAAAGCTGGTTCCATATTATACTGATTCCCTTTGGATCCATCTTTTTTGTGGTCATGCAGCTGCTTAACTACTTTATTTTCATGACTCACTCTTTTGCCCGGAAAAAAGAGTACCAGGCCCTTACAAAGATCGCCTATGTTGACAACCTTACAGGCCTGCCAAACAGAGTCGACTTCGATGAAAAAATGGCTGCTCTTGATAAGTCAGATTATGATTTCTGCCTTATCAGCCTTGACCTTAACGGTCTTAAGGAGGTCAACGACAACTCTGGACACCCTGCAGGAGACAGACTCCTTAAATCCTTTGCCCAGGCTCTATCCAAGACCTTTGAAGACATTGGTGATTGTGCAAGAATTGGCGGCGATGAATTTGTTGTAATGATAAAAGACATTGACTCAGACACTTTAGATGGTCTTTTAAAGAAACTTGATGAAACACTTCTAGAGCTTGATAAAGTTGATGTAGAGATCAATCACAGCGTATCCTATGGCTACGCCTACAGACATGAAACCGAGGACAGAAATACCCACACCGTGCTGATGCTTGCTGACAAGCGCATGTACAGCTACAAGAAGCAGCATTACGCCCACATGATGACAAGATAAAAGGGTAAAAATATAGACCTGAGCAGCAAACTGCTCAGGTCTTTTTGGGTTTTATGTAATTAGTATGCTCTTCCCCAGTAAACCATCTTGGTTGCTGGCTTGCCACATACTACGCAGGTATCTGAAAGCTTTTCCTGCTCAAAAGGAATACATCTGCTGGTAACGTTGTAATCCTCCTTGATCTTGTCTTCGCATTCCTGACATCCGCACCACATTGCCTTAACAAATCCCTTAGTCTCTTTGAAAGCATCTGCGAACTCTTCCTTGTTATGTGCTGCAAATGTATGCTCCTCAAGGTGCTTCTTAGCTCTAGCGTACATATCCTTCTGGATTGTATCAAGAAGCTCACCAACCTTTGCTGAAACCTCAGAAATAGCACACTCGATCTTCTCTCTGGTGTCTCTTCTAACAAGTACGCACTTACCTGCCTCAAGATCCTTAGGTCCAATCTCAACGCGGACAGGAATACCTCTCATCTCCTGCTCAGCAAACTTAAAGCCTGGTGTTCTGTCAGTGTCATCTGTCTTTACTCTATAGTCTGAAAGGCTCTTTTCGATGTCTCTTGCAGCCTCTAAAACGCCTTCCTTCTTCTGCTGGATAGGAATAACCACTACCTGAATTGGAGCGATCTTAGGAGGTACTACAAGTCCTGAGTTGTCGCCGTGTACCATGATCATAGCTCCGATCGTACGGGTTGTAAGTCCCCATGAAGTCTGGTACACATAGTGGAGCTGATTATCTTTTCCTGCATACTGGATTCCGAATGCCTTGGCAAAACCATCGCCGAAGTTATGGCTGGTTGCGCTCTGAAGAGCTCTTCCATCATGCATGAGAGCCTCTACTGTGTAGGTAGCCTCAGCACCTGCAAACTTCTCCTTGTCGGTCTTCTGGCCCTTGATCACAGGGATTGCCATATCATTCTCAAGGAAGTCAGCGTAGACATTCAGCATCTGCTGTGTACGCTCCTCAGCCTCTTCCATAGTAGCGTGGGCTGTGTGGCCTTCCTGCCAGAGGAACTCACGGCTCCTTAAGAATGGTCTTGTCTCTTTTTCCCATCTGACTACGCTGCACCACTGGTTGAGAACCTGTGGAAGATCCTTGTAGGAGTGGATCTCTCCCTTGTAGTAATCACAGAAAAGTGTCTCTGAAGTAGGACGAACGCAGTATCTCTCTGTAAGAGGCTCAAGTCCACCATGAGTTACCCATGCAACTTCTGGAGCAAAGCCTTCCACGTGATCTTTTTCTTTCTGAAGAAGTGATTCAGGAATGAACATAGGAAGATATGCATTCTGAACTCCTGTCTCCTTAAATCTTGCATCAAGATGCTTCTGGATAAGCTCCCAGATAGCATAGCCTGCAGGCTTGATGACCATACAGCCCTTGATGTTTGAGTAGCTTACAAGGTCTGCCTTAATGCATACGTCAGTGTACCATTGTGTGAAATCCTCATCCATGGATGTGATCTCTGCGACTAATTTCTTGTTGTCTGCCATTTTTTCTCCTCTTTCTTTCTATAGAAGTTGTGGATACGAGGTCTGTCAAAAAAATAAGCCTTCGCATCCCTAAAAACAGGGACCGAAAGCTCGGCGGTACCACCCTATTTAAACCTGCAACAGCAGATTTCACTTCATTTACACCCTTAACGCGGGACACGCTGTATTTATGCTTTCGCTTTCATACAGGACTCCAAGGCAGGTTCGCTGTTTTTCCGTAAGAGCCTTCCACCAATGGCTCTCTCTCTGAAACGTGATTACAGTTACTATTCCTCTTCAACGTCTGTTTATATTTAAATTTGATTTTAGTTATTTAAGCTTTCCTTGTCAATAACTATTGTGGCGTCAATATGCCTTCGCCCGCTGATAGACAAGCAAAAAGACCGGCTGGGGACCGGTCTTTTTTCCGTGGATTTTCTTCCACAATTTAGAGGTTTTTTATAAGGAAATACGTTATGGCGAACGTAATTCGGCAAATTTGGGGGCCTGTCAGCGATTAAGCTCGCTTGTTGGGCCATCTGTGTGGTGATTTTTGATGATGCTGTCAATGACCTTAAGGTCACATGCAGGAAGATCACCTGGCACTGTATTTTTAACTGCTGATGTGGCATTTCCGTAGAAAAGAGCTTTCTCAGGATCATCATATTTAAGCAGTCCATAAAGAACTCCTGAGACATATGCATCTCCTGATCCGATTCTGTCTATTACATCAATATCCTTGTAAGGATCCTCTGTATAGAACCTGTCACTCTCAGCGCTGTATATAGTCGATGTAAAGTTGTGTTTCTTGGGAGAAATAACTTCTCTCTGGGTGGTGCATACTATCTTTACTGGATAATCCTTAGTGTAACTCTTCATAATATCTGTAAGATTGCCACTTTTTTGCATCATACGGCGAGATGTCTCTTCAGATACAAAGAGTACGTCCACATATGGAAGTATGGCATTTATAGCATTTCTGGCCTCTTCTTCGCTCCAGAGATTAGCTCTGTAGTTACAGTCAAAAGAAACCTTGGCGCCATTTTCCTTAAAGCGCTTAATAAGCTCTGTCGCAACCTCTCTTGTGCTTTTGTTAAGAGCGAGGGAAATTCCGCTTGTGTGGAACATCCTGGTGCTTGAGTAAACGCTGTCTGGAATCTCATCCAGTGAAATCCTTGTGATTGAGGAATTCATTCTGTCATAAACTATTGATGGCTTACGAGGTGCAGCGCCATTTTCATAGTAGTAAATTCCAAGTCTGGCCTCAGGTGATTCATCGTAGATGAGGTAATCGTCAGAGACGCCTTCAAACCTGATCCTGTTCTTGATAAAAGTTCCAAGTGCATTAGCTGGAAGCCTTGATATAACGCCGGTACGAAGCCCAAGAAGAGCAACACCGGACGCTACATTAAGCTCGGAGCCGCCTGCTCGCTTATCAAACACATCTCCCCGAGTCATAAGCTCATAGTTGGGCGGGGAAAGTCGAAGCATAATCTCACCAAATGTTAAAAGATCAAATCTTCCATCTCCCATAGCAGGCCTCCTAAAAAAGTCCCATCAAAAACAAAAAACTTACTGACATCTTGATGATATCAGTAAGTTTTTTCTAGTGTAAGTGCTTACACTGTCTTTAATGTGGAAAATCTTGAACTGTGTGCGTTTATATAACGGGAGGCGTTATATTTATATAATTCAGGCAACTGCTGCCTTCCTGACAGAAATAGTAACATATCTCTTCTTATCAAATTTCTTGATGATGTGATATATGATAACTGCTAAAACTACGATGCCACTTACAATTGCTAATGCAGGGTAGAATGCGTTCATTCCAAGAATTGTCATTCCCTCAAATACCAGTGTCATGATGATGAATACCTTTGCTAATGTCTTTGCCATATCTTTGATCTCCCTTCAGAGTTTTTATTGTGTTGTTTTTGTTTACATCTATTTATACGAGGGGAAAACATTCGTGGCAAAAATTTTTTAAAAGATATTTTTGGTTTTGCAGTGCAATATATCTGTTATAATAAATTGTCAATAAATGTATGAAAAAAAGGAGGTTTCAGTTATGTGGTCAATTTCAGAACTGAAAGAAAAAGGCAAAGCTGCCTTTAAAGGTAACTATTGGAAATGTGTTCTTGTTTCACTTATTCTTGTGATAATCACAGCAGGTTCTGCCGGCGGATCATCATCAAGCACATCACAGCAGGCACAGAATGCCCAGCAGCCAATGACAGAAGAACAGCTTGCAGTAATTGGTGCAATCCTCGTTACAGCATCTGTTTTCCTGGTAATCTGGACTATCATCAAGATATTCCTGCTTAACCCTGTTGAAGTTGGTTGTCACAATTTCTTTAAGAACAACCTCTTTGATCAGAATGTTAATCTTTCAGAGATCAAAGCAGCTTTTGGACCAAACTACAAAAGATCCGTTGGAACAATCTTCCTTCGCGACCTGTTCATTTTGCTTTGGATGCTTCTTCTCTTCATTCCTGGTATTATTAAGAGCTATTCCTATGCAATGGTTCCATACCTTATCATTGATGAGCCTGAGCTTTCAGCTACAGAGGTCATCACCCGCTCAAGGGAAATGATGAATGGCAACAAGTGGAGAGCTTTCCTTCTTGATCTTTCCTTTATCGGATGGATCCTTCTTACCATCATCACTTGCGGAATCGTTGGTATCTTCTGGACCAACCCATATATGTACTCCACAAGAGCAGCTCTTTACCAGGAGCTTAGAAAAGGCTCAGCTGAGCAGTAATTAGACTGGGCAACTAAATAATATCGCAAAAACAGGGCGGCAATGTTTTCACATTGCCGCCCTAAATTGTTGATAAAGAATAGCTTATATATAGTCGCTTGGCTTTATACGCATTTTGTCTAAGAAAACTCTTTCTGAAAGGACAATCGTCTATCAGGCACAATAGGCAAGATTGAGCCGTAATATGTGCCAAGAATTACGTCTGAATCAGCGGTTTTCATAAATTAGATAACTACATAAAATTTCATTACATCTTTCTTTGCTGGTCCTGCTATCAAGACGTAGGAAATACCTACGTTTAAGAATTGCCCTACGTCTCATATTCTATTTTTCATTAGTCAGTAGTAATTTTTACAGCAGTTCTCGGTGTTACAAGCCAAGACATGAAAAAACTTGGACTGTTCCTACGACTCTAATCACAAAATAAAGAATACAGCTGTACGTTAATTATTTAACAGTGTCCCTTTTTTAAGAATTTCTGTAAAAGCCGTAAATATCTTTATTTAATGGCTGCCTCTTTAAGTATTTCTTATATACTTGCACCTAGGATAATTTGAACAGCCATAAAAACATTTTCCTTTATATTTTCCCTGTTTAGCTTCTCGCAAAACTAGTTTTCCTCCGCACCAGGGGCAAGTATCTAATTGATTATCATTACCTATATTTTGAATATGCTGTCTTTTCGCACTACTACTTACATTTGTTAGTTTGACTAATCTATTCCGAATATCTTTGATCTGCTCTTCTGTGTATATATCTGGCTCTCTATTCCAGATATCTTTTATCACTTTGCTAAGCGTCTTTGTATTACATACATATATCCCTGGCTTTGTTATAGTAATGTCTTTTAATTCACTTTTATCGCCAAATACTATTAATGAGAATGAGTACAGTTCTCCCAAATATTCTGTCAACGCTTTGAGATGAGCGTAGTTTTGTTTTACTGGATTATAGAAATGCCTTTTGTCAATCTTCTTTGTTCCGTACCACGTTTTTCCGCCATACAACGTGCAGGTCCAATTCTCAGCTTTATCATTTCCAAATATGTATCCAATATAGTTCTTGCTTTCTATAATAAATACCCCTTTTGGGGTAATATATACTAAATCGATTTCAGTAGTCGAACCATCATACCTTGGAACATATAAATTTCTTAGGCATTTTCCATGATAACCAAAGAAGTCTAAATTATCTAATTTAACTTCTATCTTTGTTTCTCCTTTTGTGCCTTTATGCCCATTGATAAAGTCTGTAAATATCCCCATTTCACATCACTTTCATCCTTGTCTGGAAGTATCTCTATCATTATACTTTGACAATATAACCTCTCCAGACTTTAATGTTTCCTGTACATCAATAACTCTCTGGTTGGATGAGCCGCGGAATCTCAGCATCAGATCTCGCTTTGCCTCCACAAATTCCCCATCCACAAGTACATCTGTCATAGAAAGTATTGCATCTGTGTCGTCTCCATGGCAACGCTTGTTATCTGGATCTGTCAGTTCATCCCATAAGTATCCGGAATAGATCCAGATAGTTTTATTTGGAAGTTCTCTCTTGATTCGTTCAAGAAGCGGTCTGATTTCTTTCTGATTGACGATTTCCATTGGCTCTCCGCCAAGAATTGTTAATCCTGCTATATAATCAGGTTTCAATGATTCTATTATGTCATCTTCAACTTCTTTAGTGTAAGGCTCTCCATAATTGAAGTCCCATGTCATCTCATTGAAACAGCCTTTGCAGTGATGAGTACAGCCACTTACAAAAAATGCAGTTCTGCACCCTACTCCATTTGCAACATCATTATAATAAACCTGTCCGTAATTCATGACTCTCCTCTAAAAACTATAGTTGGAATACCTTGATCATTATATGGTAAATATCCAAAAATCAATTGGGTGAAAACATGTGTTATGCGAAAAGAAGTACCATCAGAAATGCTTTTTTTATATGATATTCACGGTAAACAAGCTCAATAATTGTACCTCTTTATTTCAGAATATCCTTTTCACCCACAGAAGTTCGATAATCCGTCAACTTTTACAAAAACTAGTATACCTCTTTTTGCGAATCCTTGCCCTTCACCCACAAGCCACCTTTCGCGCATTCTACTATCATATTGAGCCTGTTCACATAAAACAAAGAACCTTTAGGAATCTCTTTTAATTGGATTGGCAGTTTGTGCAGTGGCGGAACTAGGGGCGTGGCGGAAAATCTACGGATTTGCGAGTTTAAACCGTGGAGCTAAGACCAATCAATCTCAAGTGCCTTATGCACGCAGAGATTGATGCTCTGGGCTTAGCGGAGCGCTTGGTTTAACCGAACAAATCCGGAGATTTCCGCTACACCCCTCGCCCTGTCATCACGTAAACTCTGCAGCCCCCAACTACAACACAAGCCGGGATGGCTCCCGGCTTGCATCTATTTTAACTTTTTCATCCCCTTAAAATGCGATCATCTCTGTGCAAATGCGAGATGGTAGCACTTATCAGCAAGAAATCTTAGGATTGGACATATGGAGAACTCTTTCCTTGATCTCCTGTGTACGTCCCTGGTTCCAGAACTGAGTTCCGATGTAGCCACAAGTACGTCTTGCAACATTCATCTTGTTCTGATCACGGTTGCCACAGTTAGGGCACTCCCAAATGAGCTTGCCATCTGTATCTGTAACTACCTTGATCTCTCCGTCATAACCACAGCACTGGCAGTAGTCAGACTTGGTGTTGAGCTCTGCATACATGATGTTGTCATAGATGTACTTCATTACAGAGATAACAGCCTCGATGTTGTTGTTCATATCAGGAACTTCAACGTAGCTAATTGCTCCTCCTGGTGAAAGAGCCTGGAACTCTGATTCAAATTTAAGCTTGGTGAAAGCATCGATCTGCTCTGTTACATGTACGTGATAGCTGTTTGTGATGTAGTTCTTGTCTGTAACATCAGGAATAACACCAAATCTCTTCTGAAGAGCCTTAGCAAACTTATATGTTGTGGACTCAAGTGGTGTTCCATAGAGACTGAAAGAGATATTCTCTTTTGCTCTCCATGCTGCACACTTGTCGTTAAGGAACTGCATTACCTTAAGGGCGAAGTCTTTTCCTCTTGGATCTGTATGTGAAACGCCCTTCATGTACTTGGTACACTCGCAAAGTCCTGCATAGCCAAGTGAGATTGTTGAGTAGTTACCGAAAAGAAGTGGATCAATAACTTCACCCTTTTCAAGTCTTGCAAGAGCTCCGTTCTGCCAAAGGATAGGTGCTACATCTGAAGGTGTTCCAAGAAGTCTGTTGTGTCTGCACATAAGTGCTCTGTAGCAAAGCTCACATCTCTCCTCAAGGATCTGCCAGAACTTGTCCTCATCCTTAGCTGATGAGCAGGCAACATCTACAAGGTTAAGAGTTACAACACCCTGGTTGAAACGGCCGTAGTACTTGTGAGCACCCTCTACATAGTTGCGAGCTTTTGCTTTATTGCCCTGGTTGCAAAGTCCCTCTGCATTGGACTCTGAATCAGGAGTAAGGAAGGATCTGCATCCCATACATGGATATACATCGCCCTTCTTTAATTCTTTCATCTTCTTAGCTGAGATATAATCAGGAACAAGTCTCTTAGCTGTGCACTTAGCAGCAAGCTCTGTCAGATACCAGTACTTGGAATCTTCTGTGATGTTATCCTCGTCAAGAACATAGATGAGCTTAGGGAATGCTGGTGTGATAAGCTGTCCCTTCTCATTCTTAACACCGTAAATACGCTGCTTAAGCATTTCCTCGATTACCATTGCAAGGTCTTCTCTTTCCTGACCTTCTGGAACCTCATCAAGGTACATATATACAGTGATGAAAGGAGCCTGTCCGTTGGTTGTCATCAGTGTGATAACCTGATACTGGATAACCTGGCATCCTCTCTCAATCTCTTTCTTAACACGCATTTCTGCGATCTCGTTTACCTGCTTCTTGTTGATCTTCATTCCAGCAGTCTCGAACTCGCGAGCAACTTCATTTCTGAACTTCTGTCTGCTGACATCAACAAATGGAACAAGATGAGATAGTGTGATGCTCTGTCCGCCGTACTGTGAGCTTGCGATCTGAGCAATTGCCTGTGTTGCGATGTTGCAGGCTGTTGCAAAACTGTGAGGCTTCTCGATCATAGTCTCAGAGATAACTGTTCCGTTCTGGAGCATATCCTCTAAGTTTACAAGACAGCAGTTGTGCATATGCTGTGCAAAGTAATCAGCGTCATGGAAGTGGATAAGGCCTTCTTCATGAGCCTTAACAACATCGTCAGGAAGAAGGAATCTTCTTGTGATATCCTTGCTGACTTCACCAGCCATATAGTCTCTCTGAACGCTGTTAACAGTAGGATTCTTGTTGGAATTCTCCTGCTTAACTTCCTCGTTGCTGCACTCGATAAGAGACATGATCTGCTCATCAGTTGTGTTGGACTTTCTTACAAGGGCATGTTTGTAACGATATGTGATGTATTTCCTTGCAACCTCGAATTTTCCGGATTTCATGAGGCCATCCTCAACCATATCCTGAATTTCTTCCACACTGGCTGCACGGGTAAGAGATGCGCACTGCTTCTCCACGGCTTTCTCTATATCGCTGATCTGTCCTTCTGTCAGCTTCTTTTCCTCTGTTACTTCGTTGTTAGCCTTTTCGATAGCAGCTATGATCTTGCTTCCGTCAAAAGCAACTTCTTTTCCGCTTCTCTTGATAATCTTCATACGACCCCCCTGAAATTTGGTGCTAAATTACACTTATACAAAATTGTAGCCACAAGAAAACTATATCTTGTGGTTACATTTATATGATAATACATTATATTGATTAATTCAAGCTCAAATATTTCTTACTTCTTCCAGGCGCAAATGCAGTCGCTGCAAGCGTTTTAAGGTTTCTTCATCCGAAATTTCTTTTCCAGAGAAAAAATATTCTGTATTTCGTAAACACAATATATTGTGTTTCTCGTCCAATTTCATGTCTTTATCTGGTGATATTGATAATCCCATTACATCTGCCAGATGCCTTACTGTACCGTCATTACCGTCAATTAAAAGAGTATTCTCACCAAAAAAGCTCCTGTAAGCGGGCTTAAAATAATTAAAGTGCGTGCATCCCAGGACCAGTGCGCAGTAGTCAGACTTATCATAAGAAGAAAACTGGCTGTTTACATAGTCCGTCACTTCCGGGGATTCAAATTCCTCCCTCTCAGCAAACTCCACAAGCCTTGGCATAGCCAAAAGATCGACTCTGTGCTGCTCATCTACCCTGTGAAGAAGGTCTTTTAACTTATCTTCCCTTATGGTCACTGGTGTTGCGATGACCATTATCCGCTTATCTTCCGTGCCTTCAACTGCAGGCTTAACAGCTGGCTCCATTCCAAGGATCGGAAGGTCAAAGCGCTTTCTAAGTTCCTTAATGGCAACACTGGTGGCTGTATTACAGGCTACAACTATGGCATCCACGCCCTTATCAATGAGAAACTGCGTAATCTCTGTAGCGTAGCCTATTATCTGCTCTGGGGTCTTAAGCCCATATGGAACATGCTCTGTATCTGCGTAAAAAATATATTCCTGGTCCGGAAGCTGGTGATAAGCTTCATGAAGGACTGACAGTCCTCCAATTCCGGAATCGAAAATTCCAATTTTCATATTCTTTTCTCCTGCAGGGATTAAGGCTTTATGCTGTACCCTGCCTCAGATTATGATAGAATAAGTACATGGACGAAAAGATATTTGATGAACTGCAAAAATTATATGACAACCAGCGCCTTGGGGAACTGGTTCAGGAAATATGCGAGTACTATGCCACAAAGGAAAGCTACGAGGACAATTCCTACGAAGATGAAATTGAACCCCCTGAAATTGTGGAGTCCGCATATATTCTCTTTTGCCTTCAGAGCAGAGAGCAGATCCTGGATGAGTTTGCCATCGTAAGGAAAAAGTACCCTTCTATTTATGAAAAGATAAGTCCCCTCTGCGATACTATCCTCATAAATATGGACTACCGCGCCCTGGAAGAAAAAAACGCCGAGGCGATTACAGGTTACCTTAAGGATACCTCTGTAACAGATATCCTTGACCATGTGGAAACCTACTCCCGCTCCAGCGAGAGCCTGTCTGAGGCTCTTGATAAGTTCTACAAATATATCCACTCTAAAAAAGCGTGATCACTTTTCTTTTAA
>NZ_JAGAYD010000161.1 GCF_017940685.1 Butyrivibrio sp.
ACAATGCGCCGATTATCACATCGGCCTGTTAAAGTACTCAATTTTTAACAATAACGATAAAAACCATTTCCCATATCCACAATTTATGGTAAGAAAAAGGGGCCTCGCCCAGATGATTTAATCATCTAAAGCGACAGCCCCGTGTCTTGTCCCCGTGTCTTGTCCCAGGTCCTATCTACTCACAATCTATTGTGGATGCCCAGTTCTTCGTGCATCTTTCTCTTCATCTCGTACATTCTCTCGTCGGCAAGAAGATAAACCTCATGTGATGTGGCATTTGGAAGCTCGTGCTTAAAGGCGTAGCCCGTGGCAACACTGCGGTGATACTCGGGGTAAAGGGCGTTCATTACGTTAAGGGCACTGTTCATCCTGCCAATGAGGGCATCAATGTCTTTTCCGATGGCATCTTCTATGATGACCACGAATTCATCACCGCCGATCCTTGCACACAGCCCCTCGTCAAAGAAGGTGGTGGTGAGGACCTTGGCAAAGTCTCTGATATAGCGGTCTCCAGAAGGATGACCGAAATCGTCGTTTACAATTTTAAGCCCATTTAAGTCAATACTGATGATGCAGTAATCTGTGGTTACTTCGTTTAAGTCCTTCATGACTTTATCTGTCTTTGCCCTGTTTGCCAGATTGGTAAGACCATCTGCGTAAGCAAGGTGAGACAGTGATGCGTGTTCAAGTTTCTGGGCATAGGACTCAGTGATAAAGAGCATATAGTTGGCCAGCTGGCACATTACAAAGACAAGGCAACCTGTGTCAATGACAACGATACTAAGGATATAGCTGTTTTTGATGTGGCTGCTGTCAAGGACATATATGACAAGATGAATGAGTTCAGCCAGCGCAAATGCAACAAGTCCCAACATCTGGATCTTGCCGGATGCTGTGATATCTTTTTTTATGACATTTCTTAGTATGAAGTAGGAGATAACGAAAAATCCTACAACAGCTGTCAAATGATATACAAGAATGGTCTCTCTTAGGTGTATGTTGAACCCAAAGTGCAGTATATAAAGCACGAATACAACTGCGCAGGACAATCCTGCAACGGTGATGAAGAAGTTCTTTTTCTCAATATTCTGGGCAAAGTACACCAGCAGATAACAGAAGGGCACGATCATGTAAAGGGTCAGATATTCTATCTGGGTTTCATAAGGCGTGTAGATAAAGGGTGACAGAACGTTGTAGTAACTCATTATCCAAAAGCCTAAATTCACACAGAACAGTGATCCCACAAAAAAGCTTCTGATATCTGGAACGTTAATTATGAAGAACATGGTGATCAGCGAGAAAAAAATACCAAAGATAATAAGGAACATTCCAGTGGTAATGATCATCCGATGATCAGTGATAAAGCGGCTTTCAAGATCTGGCTGACTTCCGATCTTTGGTGCCACAAGACTTGAAAAGGCATCTGTCTCGCCTGCAATCATCTTGATCGTAAGCTCTTTTCCTGCGTAATCGGATGGAAGCGGAATGAAGTGGTACATCTTGCCGATGAATTGTCTTTTCTTTACAAGTTCGTGACCGAAATCGTAGATCACCTTGCCATCCACATAGACTTCCATGGCGGAGTACCTGCTTCTGAACAACAGGGCAGGGAATGGAATATCGCCAAGATCAGGGAGGGTTGTTGTAAGGGAAACAACATCGCCATATTTAAGGAGTCTGTCAAGATGCTTGTAAACATCGTATGGCTCAACGTTTTCATAAACACTGCCGTTGATACTAAGCTCATAGCCCCAGTCCATAGAGACAATAGGGTATTTTTCGTTGCAGACAAGGCAGACGTTTATGAGCAGTGATACAAAGATGGCTATTATGAGTGAACTTATGTAGGGAAGTAACTTACGCTTATTGATCATCGTTACCTCCTTCTCCGAGCACCTTATTAAGAAGGTCGTCGTAGAGCCTTCCAAGAGACTCTTTGTGGTGCTGGTTTTTCATGGTATACATTCGCTTGTCTGCAAGAAGGTATACGTTCTGTGCGCTGTGGTTACCGCCAAGTTCTTTATCATTGCTGCTGGCATATCCCCAGGAGGCAGAAAAGCGCAGTTTGCTTTCCTGACTGTTTCTGTAGGCAAGCTGATCAATGAGACAGTTTAAGTCCCTTACGATCCTTTCTTCAGCCACAAAAGGAAGGACAACGATAAATTCATCGCCGCCCATTCTTCCAAGGAGAGATGCGTCTGTAAAGCAATCTGTCAGTATTTCAGAAAAGCCACTAAGGAGCCTGTCGCCCTGGTCATGGCCGAAGTTATCGTTGGTGTATTTAAGGTAATCAAGGTCAAGGCTTATGATTGTGAAGTCTCCTGTAAGGTCTACAAGGTACTGCTCGCAGCGGGCTCTGTTAGAGAGGTTTGTCAGGGTGTCAGTATAGGCAAGACCTTCAAGCTCAGCCTTAACAGTGGATTCACTTATGTATTCAATGCAGTGGTAGAAGTAATCAAGAAGGAGACTCATGATGAACACTAGGGCGCCAAGAGTCGTGAAGTTTATCTGAGCATGGACTTCGCCCTGATCAGAGAATTTCATAATGTTAAATTTCACAATGTCGATAAGAGCACACAATGTAAAAATAATAAGTCCAGCAATGAGGATGATGGTCGAAGAGGTTTTTCCTCGAAGATCATTTTTGGTGCGGGATTCTTCTATGGCAATTTTTATTAGGGAGAAGATCACAAAAATTCCTTCAGCCAAAGAAAAGATATGGAACATAGATACAAAATTACAAATGTGCATACGGTTAGACAAATGCAGAAGTGATGTGATCATAACAAAGCCTGCACTTAACTGGAACAGCAGTATTCCAAGCTTTAAAAATGGAGCCTGACCTGCTGTCAGAACAAATCCCAGTATTGCTGCCGGTATAGAGAAAAGAGAAAAGTACTCAATAAAGGTATAGAAAGAAGGGTTGTCAGAGATATACCAGAAGACGTCGTTGTAGCAAAGAATATATATGCCTATCATTATTGAGGTCACTGCGCTAAAGAAGATACTAAAATCATGGTTTTTAGAAAAAGCAAGAAATGGCGCCAGTATAAGAAGCATGAAGCCAAGGTGGCACAGATATATGCCAACTACAAGAGGGAAACGATTTGACTGGATCAGATCGTTTTTTATGTCATTGTAATTACCAAAATACAGTGGATACAGGCCTGAAAATGCACGGTCCTCATGGGCAGTTATCTCCACAGTGACTTTTTTGCCCTGATAATCAGGAGGAAGAGGTACAAAGTTCTCCATTTTAGGAAGCATATGCTCAAGAGCAACGTATTCATCACCAAAGGTGTATACCAGCTCCCCGTCAACAGATACCTTCACGTCCGAGAGAACAGTACGAAAGTACAATGTGGGCTGCAATAATTCAATATCAGGAAGGGTGTTGGAAAGTGTCAGAGTATCGCCATTATTGACGATACCAACATTTGATTCATCTACACTGTCAAGCTCCCAGGTATTATTGCCACGACTAATAGTCCAGCCGGAATTCAGCTGGATCAGATCAAAACGTTGTGGGGCGTTAAATTTTTTTGAGCCAAGTAGCAACAAGCCAAATGACAAAATGCTTATTGCAATTACTGCTAAGAAAGCTCTGCGGATTGTGGCTGCAGTACTGTTCACTGAAGTTAATCCTCCTGCTTTGTTAGAAATGTCCGTGGCTACCTCCGTGAGAATGTCCTGAACTTGAGGTGTGGATAGTGCTTCCACCTCCGAAACCGCCTCTGGATCCGTTTGAACCATTGTCCCTTGGAATCTCAGTTTTAGACAGGGTCTTTCTTACAAAACGGTCCTGAGATGTTGTGAGTCTAAGGCGTCCTGTGTAGTTCGTTGCACTGGATGCCATCTTAACTGTCTTAAGGTCTGACTTCATCTTAAGAATTGGTATCAGAGCAAGGGCAAGGCCTAAAGCGATGCTTCCTGCAAGGTATGCCAGAATATCAGAAGTGGTCTTGGGAGGCTTTACGCCCACATCAACGGGAGTTCCCTTTGAGTAGGCATCAAGGAGTCTGTCACATACGTCAACGTAGGTGTTAAAGGCATCTGCGTAGTCTCCGTCGCTAAGATCCCCGCGCATTTCGTTAAACAGATAGTCCTGACCGTAGTCCGTAAAGGCATATTTTGCGCTTCCTGAGGTTGAGATGGTCCATTCCCTGTTTTCCATGCTGAGCATAAAGAGAATGCCGCTCTCACCAAATTCTGAGCAGAAGCCGTTGTAGTCGAAATAGTCATCCGCATAGGCCTCAATAGGACCGCTGTGGGAGTTCACGGTAAGTATAGCTATGTTACTGCTCCATTTTACGCTGGTTTCATCCAGCCTGGTTAAAAGCGCTGACTCCTCGCTGTCTGTTAAAAGATCAGCGTTATCTACAAGTCTTGGCTTTTGTCTGGTAGCAGGAATTTCATAGCTGTCCCATAATATTTCGGCAGCATATGTTTTAAAGGTGAGGGTAAAAGAAAAAATCCCTATCAAAAGGAAGGTCTTACATAATACCCTTTTTATCTTAGTCATAGTATTCATGTTGTTTTCCATCACTAAAAAAATTATAAAAACAGCATCGCTGCGCCAAATAAGACGACAGATAAAGCGGCAGCGATGGGGAAGTAATACTTGGCTGCCTGCTTCATTGAAAATGGAAGATTGCCAACAAACTTACCAGTCTGTCCATTCATGGCAAAGAGGTAGTTGTTGCCATCCCAGGTGGTGTTAAGGACATAGACCGGGTAAAGAGCGTACTTGGTACTTTCCTTGGATGGGTTTATCCTTTCGGAGATATTTCGAAGGGAATTGTAACCGGTAATAGTACTTCTGAAATTGTTTCTGGCACTGACTGCCATACGCTCCTCAGCGCGGGCCTTGTCTTCATCAGCTGTGACGTTATATTTGTTTGCTAAAAATCCTGCAAGATAGCCCATGTTAAAGGGGATCATTTCAGATCGGTCGAAGGGTTCAATGGATTCCATGAGATCATCTGGCATTTCTTTGGAACCATCAACAGGTACATTCTCAAAGTCCTGGACGCCTGATCTTTCGATGTCAAAAAAGCTTGTCTCAGTATAGTGGTATCTTGAATCGCTCCAGGTCCTTACCTTGGTGCCCTCAAAGGTGCCAAAGTAGTTTTCTGTAGCATTATACAGCCAGAAGGGAACGTATACTCCCTTGATCTCATCTATGTGGTTCTGTTCGAAAAAGACCTTGGGAAGGAGCTTTTTGGATTTGACATAACCTGAATAAGCCTGCATGGCATCCTCTTTTGTCTTTTTAAAAGGAATGATGTAGTCAGGCTTAAAAGCTCCGGTAAATTTCTCTGCAGCCACAACGTTGTTGCTGCAGAATGGACACTTCATTGAACCAAGGGATTCTGTGGCCAGGATCTCTCCGCCGCAGGAGCCGCAGCTGTAAATATACATTGGAGTAGCATCATCGCTTCCTCCATTTGTTTCATAGGTATCTGCGCTTTCTCCAGTGGAATCTGAGTTGTGATTGGCGACGTAGTCCTTTACATCAAATTCAGAGTCACAAAATGGGCACTTGAGCTTCTGGGTGCCCGGATTAAATTCCATTGCCCCGCCACAGGCGGGGCATTCATATTCGTGTAGGGCCATATTATCCTCTAAAGAGTGTTATCAGTTTGGCTTGGGTGATCCGCAGTTTGTGCAGAAATTACCTGTGTTTACATTGCCGCAGGAGCATGTCCATCCAGCTGCAGGGCGCTGAGCACCACAGTTAGGGCAGAAGTTGCCTGTGTTTACATTGCCGCAGGTACATGTCCAGGAGTTGCCTGCAGACTGAGGAGCCATCTGTGGAGCTGCCTGCTGAGGCTGCTGAGCTCCCATTGCAAAGAGCTGCTGTGCGTTCATTCCGCCAGCCTGCTGTGCCATGTTCATTCCCGCAAATGCCATCATAGGGCCGGTTGCTGTATTCTTGGCTGCATCCTGCATTGCCTGAGCCTGTGCACTGGCAAGTGTAGCTGCTGCCATATTAGGATTCTTAAGAGCGCCAGCTCTCTGAAGCTCTTTAATTGTCTTTTCATCTTCCTCAGAAGCGTTAACAGAACTTACACCGAAGGTGCTGATCTTGATACCATAAACCTCTGTCCACTTCTTTGAAAGGATTTCATTGAGGGCATCTGCGATCTCTGTTGTGTGTCCTGGAAGTGCGCTGTAGCGGATTCCCATCTCTGAGATCTTGGCAAATGCTGGCTGAAGAGCTGTAAGAAGCTCACTCTTAAGCTGTGAGTCGATCTTGTCTCTTCTGAACTCGCCGTCTACGTTTCCTACGATGTTCTTGTAGAAAAGAACAGGATCAACGATGCGATAGCTGTATTCGCCGTGGCAGCGGATGTCGATGTCCATGTCAAGGCCAACGTTTGTGTCAACAACACGGAATGGAACAGGATTAACTGTGCCATACTTGTTGCCAATGATCTCTTTTGTGTTTATGTAGTATACGCGCTGATCCTTGGCTGTGCTGCCAGAAAAGCTTAGACGCTTGTAGAACTCCTTAAATGAATTAACGATGTTTTCTCCAAGATCTCCGTAGAAAATAGAAGGCTCTGTTGAAGTGTCATAAACGAACTCGCCTGCCTCAGCGCAGATTTCTGTAATCTGTCCCTGGTCTACGAGGATCATGCACTGTCCTTCGTTAACTGCTACGATAGAACCGTTGGAAATGATGTTGTCATTTCCCTTTCCCTGTTTCTTTCTAGCTTTAGTAAGAAGCACCTCGGATCCAAGTGATTCACAGTAGAAGTAATCTCTCCACTGATCAGAAAGTACACTACCGCCTGCTGAAAGTGCTGCTGATATAAGCCCCATAACTATCTCCTTTCATACTAAAAAACTATATTTCGTAACTTCTATTTTCGCACATTTAAGCTCAAAATTCCATTACTTTGTAGGTGATTCATGCTAAACTAATGGTGTATGAAATCTAATAGTGCACTAATTATCGTAAATGAATATGGAAAAAAGACTGATCTTCAAGCGCCCAAGGGTAAGCTCCTTTCGGTATTTCTTGACCAGAACGGCTTTGAAACTGAAAGGCCTTGCGGAGGAAATGGAAGGTGCGGAAAGTGCAGGGTAAGGTTCCTTGAGGGAGCACCATCTCCCAATTCCTTTGATGAGAGGTTCCTTACAGAAAAAGAGCTTAAGGAAGGCATAAGACTACTTTGCGAGGCTGTCATTTGGGACAACTGCGAAATAGAGATAATAAAGCCTGAAAAACACATGGCAATAGAAGAGACAGAAGTATCAGGTAGTGACAGCTCTTTTGCCACAAAAGATCCTGAAAGGACCTTTGCCATAGCGGTTGACCTTGGCACCACAACAATAGCTGCGTCACTTGTTGCTGGTATCGGCTCCAAAAGCGAGGTTTTAAGATCGGCTTCCTGCGTGAACCACCAAAGGAAGTATGGAAGCGATGTTATATCAAGGATTTCTGCGGCAGATGATGTGAGCACATTAAAAGAGCTGTCAGACATTGTGGTATCTGATATAGAGAAGCTGATGGATGAGCTTCTTTTGCCTGAAAAAGAAGATGGAAGGCTTGTTGGAAGTCTTAAGCATATAGTAATTGCAGGAAATACCACCATGATGAACCTCCTTTTTGGAAAGGATGTATCCTGGCTTGGAAGATTTCCCTATACTGCTCCGGAGGATGGACTTACCCTTAAGGAACTTCCGGCAGAGACCCTGTTTAAGGGATTTGAAGGTGCGATTCTTACCGGGATGCCTGGAATATCGGCATTTGTGGGGGCAGATATAGTATCTGGCATATATCATATAAAGAGCAACAATATGGATCTTGGAAAAGCCCTGTTTGTGGACCTGGGTACCAATGGGGAAATGGCTTCGTTTGATGGCGGAAACGTCACGGTTACTTCAACTGCGGCGGGCCCTGTCTTTGAGGCGGGAGGCATATCCTGCGGCGTTGCTTCTGTTCCTGGGGCAATCTGTCACGTAAAGCTTGATGACAGAGATGGTAAGATCACAGCCACCTGCGACACAATAAGTGATAAAGCACCAATAGGTCTTTGCGGAACAGGAGTATTGGAGCTTGTTTCTGAGATGGTGAGAGTAGGGCTTATTGATGAAACGGGGCTACTTGCTGATCCATATTTTGACAGAGGATTTCCTCTTACAGAGGATGGAAAAATAATGCTAGTCCAGCAGGATGTCAGGAACCTCCAGCTTGGCAAAGCTGCAATAAGAACCGGGGCAGAGACTCTCTTAAGTGGAAATGCCATAGACAGACTGTATCTTGCAGGCGGATTTGGAAGTCATATTGATATGGACAATGTTAAGAATCTCCGGATGTTTCCGGAGGATTTTGATGGTAAGATAATACCGGTGGGAAATACTTCCCTAAAGGGTGCTATTTCTTTTGCTGGGAAGGCTCTTTATGGCGAGGCTGCCTTAGAAAGTGCCAAGGCAGAGCTAAAAGAGATAGTAGAAAGCGCCAGGGTCATCAACCTGGCAACCCTGGATGAATTTGATGAAAAGTACTTTGAAGCAATGAACTTTTAAAGACAAAACGGAGGATGCGAAAATGTTAGACGAGAGATGGGTTTTTTATAAGGATGTTAAGGCAGAGGATCAGGGAAACGGCGTTGTAAGACGCGTACTTGCTTACAGCAAGGATCTTATGTGTGTTGAGAATACCTTTGAAAAGGGAGCAGTTGGCGCACTTCACCATCATCCACACACCCAGATCACTTACATTGTAAGTGGTAAGTTTGAGTTTGAGATCGATGGTGTAAAAAAGGTGGTTGAAGCAGGAGACACAATGCTTAAGATGAACGATGTGGTTCATGGCTGTAAGTGTCTTGAGGCAGGAAAGCTCCTTGATATCTTCAATCCAATGAGAGAGGACTTTGTATGATCTGTGACACCTGTGCAAACTACGCCTATGACGAAGACTGGGAGTGCTACACCTGCATGGTGAACATGGATGAAGACGACTACGGAAGGCTTATGAGTGGCAGTTCCAGTGAGTGCCCTTATTATCAGGATGGTGATGAATATAAGGTTGTAAGACACCAGATGTAAATAATGGTACAATTAAGGAAAGAGTAGTTGTTATGAGGAGGAAATATTATGAGAAAAAAAATATTTGCAGCCCTGATGGTTTCAGTGATGGCTGTATCTCTTTTGGCTGCCTGTGGAAAAAAGACAGCTCAAGAGACTCAGCCCAAGGAGCCGGTTGTCGAAGAGCCGGCAGCAGAACCAGCAGAGGCACCAACTGAAAGTTCAACTGAAGAAGTTATTGAGGAGGCAAGACCCACATCTCTTGATGACGCTTTAGGGCTTGCAGTCCTTGAGTACAATCAGGAGTTTTTTGACCAGGGCGAAGTGGCAGGTGAAGGACACATTCTTCTTGACAAGGATGGAAATGACTCCAAGGGTGAGCAGATCTGCTATACCATAACCTGCTACGGAAGATATGAGTTTGAGGACGGCAATTTTGTATGCTGTGCAGGAAACGGGCCTATCCCATGTGTCATCAGACTTATGATCAACGAAGAGGGTGAGTACAACACAGTTTCCTATGAGCCAGCTCCGGATGGAAACAATTTTGTGGACTGGATCAAGGACAACTTCCCTGAGAAATACTGGAGCAGATGCATCACAGTAGAGGACGACGACAGGAACGAGCTTGAAAGGCAGCAGAGATCATATGCTGAGGAATATCTTTCAACCATAGGCCGTGAGGATGTTGAGGTTGGAGATTACTCAGACTTTGAACATGAGATATTTACTGATGCTGGAGTATCTGTTGATGTTTCAAATGCAATGCTTGATGTCCAGTCAGGTGATAATTTTGAAAAAAATTGCCCATATTGGGTTGGAGAACGTGAAGTTATTGAAGAAGATGTCCGATATACATATAAGACAGAGTATGACAAAAAGAAGGGACAGATCATCTTCTCCAAAACTGAATATGATACAGACAATGTGGTAGAAAAGTCTGTGTATGATGCTAAGACCGGAGATAGGGTAGAGTAACGTAAGGTTTATGTTTGGCAAGGATGCCAGCGAGCAGGGCTCGAGATAAGGAGGGAACCATGGGAAGCATTTCTGATGTTATGGCAGGTGCAGCGTCTGCGTATGAAGCAGCCAAGGCGGAAACTGCAAAAGAAACCACTAAGACAACCGGTAATTATGGCAAGATGATAGGAAAGGCAAAGCTCTCAGAAGAGGGTGCCAAGTACTATGAGGAACTAAAAAAGAAATACAGCAATATGGACTTTGTTCTTGTTAGCAAGGACATGAAGGACTATGCAAAACAGAACGCCAGCTCCTTTGGCAATCCTAACAGGATGGTGGTTCTCATCGACGAGGAAAAGATCGAGAGAATGGCCACTGATGAGGAGTTCAGGGCTAAATATGAGGGCCTTATTTCCCAGGCTCAGGCCAAGATGCCGCAGCTTCAGGCTGCGATGCAGACCAAGCCAGGGATCAAGACCATTGGAATGCAGGTTGGCGACAATGGCAAGGCTTCGTTCTTTGCGGTCATGAGTAAGAGCAACACCGACATGACCAAAAAGCTCCAGGAAAAGAGAGCTGAAAAGAAGGCTGCTGAGAAGGCAGAGGCCAAGAAGGAAGCAAAAAAAGAGCAGCTTGAAAAGCTCCGGGAGGGCCATGGAAGTGATGAAATCCCGGAAGATGAGGAAGACGTAGAGATCCTCATGGCGGATTCAGTAGAGGAGCTCTTTAAAAAGATCGATGACTTCAACTTCGCTCTCCGGGCAGATTCGGTACTGTCGCCCCAGGAGATGACGGTGGGACAGTCCATTGACTTTAAGGGATGATAACTAATTTTTGGGGGATGCATGTTCAGACTTGCAATATGTGATGATGAAAAAAGCTCTGCTGCTGAGGCGGCGGAGCTTTTGGAGAAATATAGGAAAAGCCGTGGGGACCTCGAAATAAAGGCAGACATTTTCTATACCTCCTTAGATCTTTTGGCAGCCATAGAAAAGACCGTTTATGATATCTACATCCTGGATATCTACATCGACAAAATAAACGGCATCGAACTGGCCCAGACAATTAAAAAGAACAACGAAGATGCTCAGATAATCTTTATGACTTCTTCCAACGCATTTTATAAAGATGCCTTCAGGATCCACGCAGTGCACTATCTTGAAAAGCCCATTCTTGAGGAAGATTTTTTTGACGCCCTGGACAGGGTCTGCGAAACAGATGAAGCTGACGACTACTTCACCTTCAGGGACAGCGGACAGGTTCACAGGGTTCTTTGCTCTGATATCATGTACGTGGAGTCAGAGGACCACTACAAGAGAATAGTGGTTGGACAGGACAGCTATCTTGTCCGAAGTACCATGCAGGAAATAAAAAATGACCTGGATGAGCCCTACTTTTATGAGCTTGGGGTAAAAAGCATAGTGAACCTTAAAAAGGTCCTTAAGATCACCAAGGAATCTGTTGTCATGGAGGATGGGAAAGAATTTTCGGTGCCAAGAGGCAAGTACAGGGTGCTCAGCGAGATGGTGCTCAAGTATACGTTTTAGATCTGGGATATTTCTTTTGCCAAAAAGACAGGATATTCGTATAAATTAACAGAGAATGTAAATGGAGGTATTTGACTATGCTTGGTCATGAAAAGAATATTTTGAATGAGAAAGAGCTTGAAGGAGTAAGCGGAGGAAAGAGCGCTTCTGCAAGAGGCAGAAATAGTGGTAGTAAGGATGGTACTACACCTACTGAAACGCATATGTGCTCGAAATGCGGAAGAAAAACTGAGCATATTGTATACTCTGGAGGAAGGGCAGTATGCAGTGTCTGCGGTATGCCGTTTGGTGGATGAAACTCTTTTGCTAACAAAAAAGCTCTATCCGGATGGATAGAGCAAAAAGCGGAGACGGCGGGATTCGAACCCGCGTGCCCCGGAGGACAAACGCATTTCGAGTGCGCCTCATTACGACCACTTTGATACGTCTCCAAGCGCTTTGGACATAGCTCCAAAGCGTTTTTTATTATACTTTTTTAATACTCCAGCGTCAACCGGATTACTTGGCACAAGGCTCTTTATTTTGTATAATTACTAGTAGTGTGCAGTTACAAATATGTTTATTCAAAGGAGGCCTTTTTCACATGATGAGAATTGGTATGTTGACTAGTGGTGGTGACTGTCAGGCTTTGAATGCAGCAATGCGCGGCGTTGTTAAGTGTATTGCGCACAGCGGCGTGGAAGTGGAGTTCTACGGCTTTAAGAATGGCTATAAAGGCCTTATTTATGGCGATTTCAGAATGCTTACTTCCAAGGATTTCTCAGGAATCCTGACAAAGGGCGGAACTATTCTTGGTAGCTCCCGTACACCTTTTAAGACCATAAGGGAACCTGATGAGAACGGACTTGATAAGGTAGAGGCAATGAAGCAGAATTATTACAAGCTTCAGTTGGACTGCCTTGTAGTTCTTGGTGGAAATGGCTCTCAGAAGACAGCCAATCTCCTTTCTGAGGAGGGACTTAATGTGGTTTCTCTTCCCAAGACAATAGACAATGACCTCTGGGGAACAGATATGACCTTTGGTTTCCAGAGTGCGGTTGATGTGGCAACCGGAGTTATCGACAACATCCACACAACAGCTGATTCACACGGCAGAGTATTCATCATTGAAGTAATGGGACACAAGGTTGGATGGCTCACACTTAATGCAGGACTTGCAGGCGGTGCGGACGTTATCCTTATTCCTGAGATCCCTTACGATATAGGCAAGATCTGTGATGCTATCAAGGCAAGAGATGAACGCGGCAGCAGGTTCACCATCATAGCTGTGGCTGAGGGCGCTATCTCCAAGAAGGATGCCAAACTATCCAAGAAGGAGTACAAGGAGAAGATGGCTAATTACAAGTACCCATCTGTTTCCTACGAGATAGCTGAGGCGATCCAGAATAAGATCGGTCATGAAGTAAGAGTTACTGTTCCAGGACACATGCAGAGGGGTGGAGCGCCTGATCCATACGATCGCGTATTCGCTTCAAGGCTTGGTGCTGAGGCTGGACAGCTGATCCTTAACAAGGAGTACGGCTTCATGGTTGCCTACAAGAACAGAGAGATCGTCAAGGTTCCTCTTTCAGAGATCGCAGGCAAGCTCAAATATGTATCACCAGATGCAAGCATCATCAAAGAGGCCAAGATGTTGGGAGTGTGCTTCGGGGATTGATCAAAGGGGATGGAGTGATCCCGCAGGCAAATAGTTTTGTTGGAGTAGTTTTTTAAATGGGTTATGTAGCACTATACAGGAAATTCAGACCACCGGTCTTTGAGGACGTCAAGGGCCAGGATCATATAATTACAACGCTTAAGAATCAGATTAGATCAGATAGGGTTGGACATGCTTACCTGTTCTGCGGAACTCGTGGAACAGGTAAGACTTCTGTTGCGAAGATTTTAGCCAAGGCGGTTAACTGCGAGCACCCAGTGGACGGAAGTCCTTGCGGTGAATGCGAGATGTGCAAAGAGATCGCAGCTGGCAACAGTATGAACGTCATTGAGATCGATGCTGCTTCCAACAACGGCGTTGACAATGTCAGGGAGATCGTGGACGAGGTCTCCTATTCCCCTACAAAAGGAAAAAAGAAGGTTTACATCATCGATGAGGTGCATATGCTCTCCACCGGTGCTTTTAATGCGCTCTTAAAAACCCTCGAGGAGCCCCCTGAATATGTTATGTTCATTCTTGCAACCACTGAGGTTCACAAGATTCCCATAACTATCCTTTCAAGGTGTCAGAGATACGATTTCCACAGGATCACCATTGATACCATCGAGGACAGGCTCCGCCAGGTTGTTACTGCTGAAGGGATTGAGGTAGAGGACAAGGCACTTCGCTATATTGCCAAGACTGCTGATGGCTCCATGAGAGATTCCTTAAGTCTTCTTGATCAGTGCATCGCCTTTAACTACGGCGAAGTCCTGACTTACGATAAGGTTCTTGGTGTGCTGGGAGCTGTGGACACTGAGGTCTTTTCAAAGCTCTTTTCCGCCCTGTATACTCAGAATGTCAATGAGGCACTGACTATCCTGTCTGATGTTGTCATTCAGGGAAGAGAACTTACTCAGTTCGTCAACGACTTTGTGTGGTACTTAAGAAACCTGATGCTGATCCAGGCCTCCGACCAGATGGAGGATGTGGTGGATATGTCCACTGACAATCTGAAGGTGTTAAAAGAGCAGGCGGACAAGGCAGACACTGACTCGATCCTAAGGTTTATCAGGATATTTTCAGAGCTGTCAACTAACATAAGATATGCAGCCCAGAAGAGGATTTTAATAGAGATAACACTGATAAGGCTCTGCAAGCCTCAGATGGATCAGGGGCAACAGGATTCCTTTGAGGACAGATTAAGGATCCTTGAAGAGCACGATGAGAGTGCAAGTAAGGTCCTTGATAAGATCCAGTCGGGGCAGATAAGTTTTTCGGCTGCACTAGCAGGTGCCATGCAGACACAGGCAGCAGCTCCTGTCCAGAAAAAGATCCTGGACAAAGCGGTTCCTGAAGACATAAAGAGACTGGTATCAGGCTGGTCAAAGGCCCTTATGCAGATGCCAAGTCCCATGAAGAACTATATGCAAAAAGCAAAGCTGAGCCTTGGAAATAACGACAAGCTTCAGATTGTATTTGACAACAGACAGCTTGTTGATAAATACTCACATGGTGAAGGTGGTTCGGAACTGTCTTCATTCATTGATGAGATCGTGGGCAAGCACGTGGAGTACGAAGCCAAGTTTTTGGAGCCCACGCAGAACTTTGAAGAAAACTACGTTAATCTTTTGGATGGCATCAACTTTGATGTGGTTACTGAGGATGACGACGAAAAGGAGAATTTATAATGGCAAAACGTGGTGGATTTCCTGGAGGAATGCCAGGCAACATGAACAATCTTATGAAGCAGGCGCAGAGAATGCAGCGTCAGATGGAGGAGAGCCAGAAGGAGCTTGAGGCAAAAGAGTTCACAGCAAAAGCTGGTGGCGGCGCAGTTGAGGCAACTGTATTTGGTAACAAGACTTTAAAGAGCGTTACAATCTCCCCTGAAGCTGTTGATCCTGATGATGTTGAGATGCTTCAGGACATGATCGTAGCTGCAGTTAACGAGGCTATGAAGCAGGCTGACGAGGCTAACGGCGCAATGATAGGCAAGATGACAGGTGGACTTGGCGGAGGCTTTCCTTTCTGATGGAACTTTACAGCGGACATATCAACCGTTTAATAGATGAGCTTTCCTCCCTTCCGGGAATAGGGGGTAAGTCTGCCCAGAGGCTGGCTTTTTACATCATCAACCTCCCTAAGGACAGGGTAAAAAGACTGGCTGATTCCATTACTGATGCAAGGGAAAATGTCCATTACTGCAAAGAGTGCTGCACACTTACGGATGAGGATATCTGTCCTATCTGCAGCAACTCAAACAGAGACCATCGCACCATCATGGTTGTGGAGAATGCGAGGGATTTGGCAGCATATGAGAAGACCGGCAAGTATGATGGAGTGTATCATGTACTCCATGGAGCAATTTCGCCGATGCTTGGTATCGGTCCTTCTGACATAAGACTTACAGAGCTCATGACCAGGCTTCAGAATAATGACGTTGACGAGGTCATCGTGGCCACAAACTCAAGTCTTGAGGGCGAGACCACAGCTATGTACATCAGTAAGCTCATAAAGCCAACAGGTATCAAGGTCACAAGGATCGCCAGCGGAGTTCCGGTTGGTGGCGATCTGGAATACATCGATGAAGTTACGCTCCTTAGAGCCCTTGAGGGCAGGACCGAGCTTTAAGTATAGGCACATGCACACATTGGAGGTATTGTTATGGCAGTAAAGAGAGCACAATTTGGGGAACTTGAAAACAAAACACCAATCTATGAGTATCACATTTCAAACGACAACGGCGTTGAGGCAGTGGTTCTTAACTTTGGTGCAACCATCAGGAACATCTTCGTTCCTGACAAGGACGGAAACAGAGTAGACGTAGCCCTGGGCTTTGACGACTACAAGAAGTACTTTGACAACGACTGTTTCCTCGGAGCAACTGTAGGCCCTACAGCCAACAGAATTGCTAAGGCAAGGTATGAGATTGATGGAAAAGAGTTTATTCTTCCAATCAATGATGGACCAAACAATCTTCACACCGATATGAATAATGGATTTCACAAGAGAATATGGGATGCAACTGAGGGTGAAAACTCTGTGACATTCACACTTAAGGCTGAGGATGGGGATCTTGGCTTTTCAGGCAACAGAGTCTTTGAACTCACCTATACTCTTTCAGATGATAACGCTCTTGAGCTTCACTACCACGCAACAAGTGATGCCAAGACACTTATCAACATGACCAACCATGTTTACTTTAACTTAAGCGGTCACAACGCTGGAAGCATACTTGATCACACTATGCAGATGAATGCTTCAGCTTACACTCCAGTAAGCAGCTCCGAGGCTATTCCTACTGGCGAGATTGCTGATGTTACAGGAACACCTTTTGATTTCAGAAAAGAAAAGACTATTGGCCAGGATGTCAATGCAGATGATGAGCAGCTTAAGTTTGTTGGAGGCTATGACCACAACTATGTTATTGATGGATATGACTGGAAAAATCTTAAGAACTTCTGCAACGTGTCATCTCCAAAGACAGGCATCAAGATGGAGTGCTTCACAAACCTTCCTGGATTCCAGCTTTATGTTGGAAACTTCTTGAAGGCAGATGGAGCCAAGGACGGTGCTACATACAAGGCAAGAGATGGCTTCTGCCTTGAGACTCAGGTTTATCCAAACTCTATCAATGAGGCAGGATTCCCTGACTGTGTTTACGGTCCAGACAGAGAATATGACAACATCACAGTCTATAAGTTCTCTAAATAATTAGTTTTTCGGAGGTCGGCCCTTGGCTGAAGTACGTGATTTTGCCTCCTATGCGGGGAAATTTAATAAAGATGATCCAGGTAGGGGCAGTACAGGCAGCGGACCTTCCTATAAGGAAAAGATCAGAAACCACAAGCTGGCAGTTGTTTTCAGAACACTGGGAATAACTGCAGCGGTGGTGTTTCTTGTACTGGTGGTCTACACCAGCTGGAGAGACAAGGAATATTCAGAAGCTGTAGTAACTGATGGTGAAGCCATTACCAATGGCCAGGATTCCAAGGTTATCAGTGTTGGCGGATACATTATTCAGTACAGTAAAGACGGTGTCAGCTGTATCGATGCTTCTGGTAAGGTTTTGTGGAATCAGACCTATGAGATGCAGACACCTATTGCAAGAACCTGCGATCACGTGGTGGCTATTGGCGATTACAACGGACATAATATTTATGTAAATGGGACCAGTGGATCCATGGGAGAGGTTGATACCAACCTTCCTATAAGAGACTTCTGTGTATCCTCCCAGGGAGTTGTGGCAGCAGTTCTCGATGGAACAGATGTCACATGGATCTACCTATATGATGCCCAGGGTAACACCCTTGCTAACTTCAAGACTACCATGAAGGATTCAGGATACCCAATTTCAGTCAGCATCTCACCAAATGGAGAGCTTCTTTGCGTATCCTACCTCTACCCTGAAGAGGGAAGTTTAAAAAGCAGTGTGGCTTTCTTTAACTTTGGATCAGTTGGACAAAACTCGATTGACAACTACGCCAGCGGCTATGATTATCCTCAGGTTGTGGTTCCTTACGTTCAGTTTATGAATACCAGCTCATGCTTTGCAGTGTCTGATGACAGGATAATGTTCTACCAGGGCAGCGAAAAACCTGTGAGCCAGGCGGAGATCTTTACCGGAGAAGAAGAAATCAAATCCATATACTTCTCTGACAGCTATATGGGAGTTGTATTCCCTAACAATACTGCGGATGGAGCTTACAGGCTTCAGGTATACAGCGACAAGGGTGAGAGTATTCTTACTACTTATTTTGATATAGAATATTCCGATATCATTTTTAACAACCAGCAGATAATCATCTACAATGAAGATAGCTGCATGGTCATGGATATGAACGGACACGTGAAGTATGAAGGAGATTTTGTAACTCCTGTAAGAACCATGGTTCCAACCAGCCTTCGCAACAAGTTCCTTCTTGTAACAACCAGAAACATTCAGACAATGAATCTTAAATAGGAAAAAGAATGAATTTTGAAATATCTCAGATAGTGATAACCATTGTGGTTGTCGTACTATTTCTCTGGAGAATATCATATGGAACTAACAATGGCCTGTTTGCTGAAGCAGCAGGCCTTATTGCTGTCATTGCGGCCTTCGCTGCTGTCTACTATATAATGAACATTGCGGGCAACGTGATGACCGCTAATCTTGGCCAGATTATTCCCAAGATCGGATATTTGATCGTGGCGTTTGCTGTATATGGACTTATGACTGCGATTGGGAATGCAGTCAGGAATATCAAAGAGATCACGATTCTTGGAGGCCTGGATCGTCTTCTTGGAGCAGTTCTTGGTGCCATAGAGGCCTATCTCATCGTATATATAGTTGTGTATATTACAGGTTTCGATATTTGGGGACCAGTTACTTCACTTATAAAAGAGCTATATGAGTACGTAAGATCCATGTTGCCATGATGGCTAAAAATACCTGAAATGCTGGATCTTGAAGGAAATTAAAAAAATATTATAAACATTTGAAAAAAGTTGTTGACAGCAAAATACACCTATGATATTCTAAATAAGCTGTCGCTGAGGACAGCGGCAACAAGTACCTTGACAAATAAACAGTAATGCAACCCTGAAAAATTCCAAGAGAATTATTCAGAATTAACAAACCAAAAGTAATAACGGACAGAACGAAAGCTAGTTTTTGTTCTGGCTAGATTGAACTATTTAAACGTGAGAGTTCGATCCTGGCTCAGGATGAAC
>NZ_JAGAYD010000162.1 GCF_017940685.1 Butyrivibrio sp.
AAGGGTAAGATACTTAAGCTGTTCTATATAACTCAGGCTTCGGTTAAGCCGCCTACTTTTGTAATTTTTGTAAACGACAAGAACTTGATGCACTTTAGCTACACCAGATATATTGAGAATCAGATAAGAGAGGCCTTTGGATTTATAGGCACTCCACTTAGATTTATCATCAGGGAGAGAAAAGAGGGCAAGTAGTATGGAAAGAGTAGTTTGTTTACTAATTGGTTATGTGTTTGGACATCTTCAGACAGCGGTAATTTACGGTAAACTTAAAGGGGTTGATATAAGGAAGGTAGGAAGTGGAAACGCTGGAACTACCAACACCTTAAGAGTTCTTGGAGCGAAGGCTGGACTTATCGTTCTTCTTGGGGACATGCTTAAGTGCATGGCAGCTATTCTTGTTACTTATTTTATGTTTGGTAAGAATACACCAAATCTTCAGATACTGTATATGACATATACAGCTGCAGGAGCAGTTTTAGGACATGACTTCCCACTTCATCTTCACTTCAAGGGTGGAAAGGGAATTGCATGTACTGCTGGGTACACTATTCATCTTGGAATAGTATTCCACTGGAGTTTTATTCTGATGGGAGTTATAGCATTCTTCCTTCCACTTAATATCTGTCATATAGTATCTGTATGTAGTCTTTGCTACTACACAGCTCTTTTCATAATGGTTATCATCTGTGGACAGGGTGGATTTTTCCTTGATAAATTTGGTGCGGTTCCACAGGGGGTCCTCATTGAAGTTTATGTTATCTTAGGTCTTCTCACAGCGCTGGCATACTTCCAGCACAGAGGAAATATTAAGAAGCTCCTTCAGGGAAAAGAGAGAAAGACCTATATTTTCAAAAAGAATAAAGTTGACTGATCCGGAGGATAAGAATTGCAAAAGAAAATTGGCGTAATTGGTGCAGGCAGCTGGGGAATTGCTCTTGCATATCTTTTATCAGGTAATGGTCATGATGTAACAGTCTGGTCAAGAAGCCAGACTTCGGTAGATAAGCTTCGTGCATATAACGGCAATGAAGATAAACTTCCAGGTGTGAAGCTGCCAGATAGTGTTAAATATACCTGCAGCATGGAAGAAGCGGTTTCAGGAAAAGATATACTGGTTTTAGTTGTACCTTCATCAAGCGTAAGAGAAACAGTAAGGCTCATGGCACCTTTCGTTGATACAGATAATGGTCAGCAGATCATAGTTAACTGTACGAAGGGTATTGAAGAATCAACTCTTATGGTGATGAGCGATGTTATCCTTGATGAGATTCCAGGAGCCAATGTGTGCGTGTTATCTGGACCTTCCCATGCAGAAGAAGTTGGAAAAAACATGCCTACCACGATAGTTGTTGGTGCCTTTAGCAGGGATACTGCTGTTGAGGTTCAGAACGTCTTCATGAATGAGGCCTTCAGGGTTTATATAAGCCCTGATATGCTGGGGATCGAAATAGGAGCAGCTCTTAAAAACGTCGTAGCTCTTGCAGCCGGAATGGCTGATGGCTACGGACTTGGAGACAATGCCAAGGCAGCGCTGATAACCAGAGGAATTGCTGAGATATCAAGACTTGGAATGGCTATGGGAGGCAAATTTGAGACCTTCGCAGGACTTTCAGGAATTGGAGATCTTGTTGTAACCTGCGCGTCCATGCACTCAAGAAACAGAAGAGCAGGAATACTTATTGGCCAGGGAAAGAGCTATCAGGAGGCCATGGACGAAGTTAAGATGGTTGTAGAAGGTGTCTACAGCGCCAAGGCAGCACTTAAACTTGCACAGAAATACGAAGTTGATATGCCAATAGTTCAGGGAGTCAATGAAATCCTCTTTGAAGGAAAGTCAGTGGGAGATGGTATCAAAGAACTGATGGTCCGTGAGAGAAGGAACGAAAACAGCCAGGTTGACTGGTAAATGGCAAAAATAAAAATGTTTACCTCAAGGAAATTATCCAAAGAGGTAAACATTTTTTTATTGGTAAAATTATCAGTCAAAGTAAGGTCTTATAACCTTATTTACGATGTTAAGCATCACATACATGATAAAACTGTCGATTGGAAGCATGATCGCGTTGGAAAGAAGTCGTCCTGGAAGAATTGCTGCAACAGCCTGTCCATAGAGCATGTTAAGCCATAAGGTGTTAAGGATGATGTTGCAGACAATCTTAACAACAAGCTGAGACAAAACAACATTAAGAACCTTAACGGGCTTTTTGTAGAGGAAGAATCCGTAAATAATAGCTCCCAGCATAGCAGTGATGGTAAAGCCAGGGAAGAAGTTTCCGTCTCCTGATGCAAACCATTTGATAACATCCATTGCTCCGCCAAAGATTGCTCCAATCCATGGACCAAAGAGATAGTCCACAACCTGGTTTGGAAGACCTGAAAAACCGATCCTGATGTACTGGCCAATCTTGATAGTTGCCACGTAGCCAAGGACTACAGCCAGGGCGCCCATCATTCCGCAAAATGTAAGGACCTTTGTTTCTTTAAGTCTTGATAGTGATGATAGCTTTGATTTACTGGAAATTGTTTGTTCTTTAGACATAAAAAAGCACCTCCTTTGCAGTATTCTCGTGACCACATCGGAGATGTACATAGTTCGTTCGATGTAGCAGCGGGATGCGACATTAAAACCGCGGATAAAATCCTTCGTCCTGATGACAACTCCCTGTTCACCGGGCACTTAACGCTCTAACGTCTACTCTGCATTTCTTATTTTGAGGTAATGATACAACAGAATAATCTATAGGTCAAAACTTTTTTAGAATAATTATTTATACTACAAATAACTTGACATAAATTTTTAGAATGTTAAAATTTCAAAGTAAATACATATCAAAGGCTGTGACCGGATAAGTAAAAATCGCAATCTGACAACAGAGAATAGCTGGTTGGTGAGAAGCGTATGTTAAGGGCGATGATGAAATACCTCCGTGAGCTGCAGGGATGAAACAGCGTTTAATACATTGCAAGTAGTTCCTGACGGGCACTGACCGTTATATCAGGAGAGTATCATTTGAGTATTATCATTCAAATCGTACTTGTTGAGGCACATTGCGTGAGTAATGTGTGAATGAAGGTGGTATCACGATTTATTCGTCCTTCGTAATCATTTGATTGCGGAGGACTTTTTTATTTCCTTCGCAGAAGTTTAAGGAGGTGCATTTATGCAGATTTTTGAGGAACTTAAAGCAAGAGGTCTCATCGCTCAGGTTACCAATGAAGAAGAGATAAGAGACCTGGTAAACAACGGAAAGGCTACTTTCTACATTGGATTTGACTGTACCGCAGATTCACTTACTGCTGGTCACTTCATGACACTTACACTTATGAAGAGACTGCAGGAAGCCGGAAACAAGCCCATCGCACTTATTGGCGGTGGAACAACCATGATCGGCGATCCTTCAGGAAGATCTGATATGCGAAAGATGCTTACAAGAGAAGACATCGACCACAATGCTGAGTGCTTTAAAAAGCAGATGGAGAAATTCATCGACTTTGGCGAAGGCAAGGCTATGATGGTCAATAACGCTGACTGGCTCATGAATCTTAACTACATTGAGCTTTTACGTGAGGTTGGAGCGTGCTTTTCAGTTAATAACATGCTTCGTGCTGAATGCTACAAGCAGCGTATGGAGAAGGGACTTTCATTCCTTGAGTTCAACTACATGATCATGCAGTCCTACGACTTCTACTACATGTTCCAGAAGTACAACTGTAACCTGGAGTTTGGCGGAGATGACCAGTGGTCCAACATGCTTGGAGGAACAGAGCTTATCAGAAGAAAACTTGGTAAGGACGCTCACGCCATGACAATTACACTTCTTACAGACTCCAACGGAAATAAGATGGGTAAGACAGCAGGAAACGCTGTATGGCTTGATCCTAACAAGACATCACCATTTGATTTCTACCAGTACTGGAGAAATGTGGGAGATGCTGATGTTGATAAGTGCATCAAGATGCTCACATTTATTCCTATCGAAGAGATCCAGGAGATGGAGAAGTGGGATGACTCCCGCATTAACGAGAAAAAAGAAATCCTTGCTTTCGAGCTTACAAGCCTTGTACATGGAAAAGAGGAAGCACAGAAAGCCCAGGACGGCGCAAGAGCTCTTTTTGCTGGTGGTGGAAGCATGGACAATGTTCCTTCTGTATCACTTAAGGATGAGGACTTTAGAGACGGCGTAGTTGATATCCTTCAGGTACTTGTATCTGCTGGTCTTTGCGCAACAAGAAGTGAGGCCAGAAGAGCGGTTGATCAGGGCGGCGTAACCTTTGCAGATGAGAAGGTAACAGATGTTAAAGCCACATATACCAAAGATACATTTAAAGATGGTGTTATGGTCAAGAAGGGCAAGAAGTCATTTAAGAAAGTTACAGCCTGATACATCAAACATTAAATAAAATATGCCCGGATCAAATGATCCGGGCATTTTCTATGGTTTAATCATTCACCAAATACTGCAAGATAATCTTTCTGGAACTTCTCAATACCTGCATCTGTAAGAGGATGATGAGTCATCTGCTCGATTACCTTGTAAGGAACTGTTGCGATGTCAGCACCTGCAAGAGCACAGTCAGTAACATGCATAGGGTTACGGATACTTGCAGCGATGATCTCTGTCTGGATGTTGTGGATGTTGAAAATCTCAGCAACTTCAGAGATAAGATCTGTTCCACGAACGCTGATATCATCAAGTCTTCCAAGGAAAGGACTAACAAATGCAGCGCCTGCTCTTGCGCAAAGAAGAGCCTGGTTAGCTGTGAAGATAAGTGTCATGTTAACCTTGATGCCTTCGCTTGAAAGAACCTTGCAGGCCTTAAGACCTTCAATAGTCATAGGGATCTTAACAACCATGTTCTTGTGAAGCTTGGCAATCTCTCTACCTTCAGCGATCATACCCTCAGCATCAGTTGTTGTTGCCTTAACTTCTCCGCTGATAGGACCATCTACAATAGAGGCAATCTCTTTTACTACCTCATAAACGTCTCTGCCTTCCTTAGCGATAAGAGAAGGGTTGGTAGTAACACCGCAGATAACGCCCATGTCGTTAGCTTTTCTGATCTCTTCAATATTGGCTGTGTCTACAAATAACTTCATTTTTACTCGCTCCTTTTATAAGTGATGAAATTTGTTCCGTATCTATAATACCATTATTATTTTAAAAGGCTACACCCAATTTTTGCCTTGTTTTGGTTATTTTTTGAAATTATACAAGTGTGGATTTGATTGTTTGCAATTTATTTTGATTTGTTATAATATACAAAGCGGAGTTAATTATAGCTAACAAAAAGGACGTATTATGGATAAATATATTGTAACCGGAATGAGCTGCGCGGCCTGCCAGGCCAGGGTTGAAAAGGCTGTTTCATCACTTGATGGCGTGGATTCATGCAGCGTTAATCTTCTTACAAACTCAATGAGCGTTGAGGGCAGCGCCAATAATGCTGATATTATCAAAGCTGTTGAAAATGCAGGTTATGGCGCAAGACTTATGGGCGATAATAACAAGGAAAGCTCCTCATCCTACGATTTTTCAGAGGAAGAGGAAGCTTTAAAGGATAAGGAAACACCTATTCTAAAAAAGAGACTCATATATTCAATAGGATTTCTTTTAGTTCTAATGTATTTCTCTATGGGACACATGATGTTTGGATTTCCGCTGCCACCTTTTCTTGAAGGGAATCACGTAGCCCATGGTATCATCCAGATGGTTCTTGCCATCATCATCATGTTCATAAACAGAAAGTTCTTCATAAGTGGTTTTAAGGGTCTTGTCCATGGAGCACCCAATATGGATACTTTAGTTGCTTTAGGAAGTGGGGCGTCATTTGTTTACAGCATGGCAGCACTTTTCCTTATGACCGATGCATTATCAAAGGGGGATTCTTCCCTTGCCATGAGCTATATGGATCATTTCTACTTTGAGTCTGCAGCAATGATCCTAACGCTTATTACTGTTGGTAAGATGCTTGAAGCCATGAGTAAAGGCAGGACCACAGATGCCATAAAGAGCCTTATGAAGCTTGCTCCTAAGACAGCTGTGATAATTGATGAGTATGGAAAAGAAAAAGAGATTCCAATAGAGAATATCAAGGTTGGAGATATCTTTGTTGTCAGACCAGGAGAAAATGTTCCGGTTGATGGCATAGTGATAGAAGGAAACAGCGCCATCAACGAGTCTGCCCTTACAGGAGAGAGTATTCCAGTTGATAAAACTATAGGATCAACTGTTTCCGGAGCAACTATCAATACTTCCGGATTTATAAAATGTCGTGCCACAAGAGTTGGAAAAGATACAACACTTTCCCAGATTATCCAGATGGTAAGCGATGCATCAGCAACAAAAGCACCAATTGCCAAAATTGCAGATAAGGTTTCTGGTGTTTTTGTTCCAGCTGTCATTGGAATAGCAGCTATAACATTTATTATTTGGTTTCTTATAACTAAAGAATTTGGATATTCCCTCTCAAGAGCTATCGCAGTTCTTGTTATCAGCTGTCCCTGCGCACTTGGCCTTGCTACACCTGTGGCTATCATGGTGGGTAATGGTGTTGGTGCCAAAAACGGTATCATGTTCAAAACAGCAGCGTCTCTTGAAAATGCCGGAAGGACACAGATTGTGGCACTTGATAAAACCGGTACCATAACTAAGGGAGAACCTGTAGTAACAGATGTGTTTACCACTGATTCTGTCACAAGAAGCGGATATTCACTTATAAACAGCTCTGAAAATGAACTTCTTAAAATCGCAGGACTCTTGGAAAAAAAGAGTGAGCATCCACTTGCTAAGGCTGTTGTGGACTATGTTGGTGATCTTAGAGTATATTCTGAAGATCCTTACGACGAAGATGATGAAGATATAACTGACTTTGAAGTACTCCCTGGACATGGACTTAGAGGAAAGTACCTTGGACAGGAGGTTGTAGGCGCAAGCCTTAAATATATAAGCAGCATTTGCAGCGTACAGCCGGAAGTAAGAGAAAAGGCTGTTGCCCTTGCTTCTCAAGGCAAGACACCACTTTGTTTTGCCAGGAATAATAAGCTTATCGGTATTATAGCTGTAGCTGATACTATAAAAGAGGATTCAGCCAAGGCTATAAAAGAACTTAAAAACATGGGAATCCATGTTGTCATGATCACTGGAGATAATGCAAGAACAGCTATAGCAATAGGTGATCAGGCTGGCGTTGATGAGATTGCTGCTGAAGTTCTTCCTGATGGTAAGGAAGAGATCGTGAAAAAGCTCTCTTCATATGGTAAAGTTGCAATGGTAGGGGATGGAATAAATGACGCTCCAGCTCTTACAAGAGCAGATACAGGAATTGCTATCGGAGCTGGAACGGATGTTGCTATAGATGCAGCAGATGTAGTCCTTCTAAAGAACTCCCTTCTTGATGTTGCAGCAGCTATAAGGCTTTCAAGAGCAACGCTTAGAAACATACATCAGAATCTGTTCTGGGCATTTATTTACAATATTATAGGTATTCCTCTTGCAGCGGGAGCTTATATTAAACTTTTTGGATGGGAACTTAGTCCTATGTTTGGAGCAGCAGCCATGAGCTTATCGAGCTTTTTTGTGGTAACAAATGCTCTTAGACTTAATCTTTTAAAGATTCACGACAGCTCAAAGGATAAAGTTATCAAAAAACCTGTTACAGGCGAAATTATAAACAATAATATAAACACAGATGAAAGGATGGAAAAAGAAATTATGACAAAGACAATGATGATCGAAGGAATGATGTGTGGACACTGTGAAATGACTGTAAAGAAGGCTCTTGAGGCTATAGAAGGTGTAGAAAATGCTGATGTAAGCCATGAAAAGGGCTCTGCTGTAGTAACTCTTTCTGGTGATGTATCAGAGGATGCGCTTAAAAAAGCTGTTGAAGATAAAGATTACAAAGTTACTTCAATTAATTGATTTTTGTGGTATTATGTATAGATGGCTAAAAAAAGGAAGGGCTTAAGGCATGGAAAAGAGAATTAAGATAAAGTATTTTGATGAAAGACTTGAAAAGCTCCAGTATATTGATGGCAAATCAGACTGGATCGATCTTAGAAGTGCCGAGGATGTAGATCTTAAAAAGGGAGAATTTCATCTGATTCCCCTTGGCGTTGCTATGGAGATCCCGGAAGGCTATGAAGCACATGTAGTTCCAAGAAGCTCAACCTTTAAAAATTACGGCGTGATACAGGCTAATCATATGGGAGTTATTGACCATTCATATTGCGGAGACAATGATCAGTGGTTTGTACCTGTAATAGCCATGAGAGATACACATATTAGCTTTAATGACCGTATTTGCCAGTTTAGGATAATGGAGAACCAGCCAACAATAGTCTTTGATGAGTGTGACCATCTTGATGGCAAGGACAGAGGCGGATTTGGTTCTACCGGCACAAAATAATGAGTTAATTTAGAGGAGTAAAAATGGTTAAGATTCGTACAAGATACGCACCAAGTCCAACAGGTCGTATGCATGTAGGCAATTTGAGAACAGCTCTTTATGCTTACCTTATTTCCAAGCATGAAGGTGGAGATTATATCCTTCGTATCGAGGATACTGATCAGGAGCGCTACGTAGAAGGTGCTACCGAGATCATCTATAACACACTTAAAGAGACTGGACTTATTCATGATGAAGGCCCAGACATCGGAGGCCCTGTTGGCCCCTATGTTCAGAGTGAGCGTCAGAAGGCTGGCATTTACATGCAGTACGCAAAGGAGCTCATCGATAAGGGACAGGCATATTACTGCTTCTGTGATGAGGAGAGGCTTAAGACCCTTGTACAGAAGATAGAAGTTGACGGAGAGGTAAAAGAGATAAGTGTTTATGATAAGCACTGCCTGCATCTTTCCAAAGAAGAAATCGAAAAGAATCTCGCAGAAGGTAAGCCTTTTGTAATCCGTCAGAATAATCCTACAGAAGGAACAACTACATTCCATGATGAGCTTTATGGAGATGTAAGTGTTGAGAATAAAGAGCTTGATGACATGATACTTATCAAGTCTGACGGCTATCCAACTTATAACTTTGCTAACGTAGTTGATGATCATCTTATGGGAATCACACATGTTGTTCGTGGTAATGAGTATATTTCATCATCACCAAAATACAACAGACTTTATGATGCCTTTGGATGGGAAGTTCCTAAGTATATCCACTGCCCACTTATAACAGACGAGGAGCACCACAAGCTTTCAAAAAGAAGCGGACACTCATCCTTTGAAGATCTGATCGAGCAGGGCTTTGTTCCTGAAGCAGTTGTAAACTTTGTAGCTCTCCTTGGATGGTCTCCTGATGACAACACTGAGATAATGAGCCTTCAGGACCTTGTTGAGAAGTTCGACTATAAGAGGATCAACAAGTCTCCTGCGGTATTTGACTACACCAAGCTTAAATGGATGAACGGCGAGTACTTAAAGAAGATGGATGACAAGCTCTTTTATGAGCAGGCTCTTCCATACCTCAAAAAGGCCATCACCAAGGACCTTAATCTTGAAAAGATCGCTGCTATGGTAAAGACCAGAATTGAGATATGGCCTGATATTCCGGGAATGGTTGATTTCTTTGAGAGCCTTCCTGAATACAGCACAGACATTTACTGCCACAAGAAGATGAAGACCGACAAGGAGTCATCACTTATGGTACTTAAAGAGGTTCTTCCACTTCTTGAAGCCCATGATGATTATTCAAATGACTCTCTCTACGAGCTTCTTTCAGGATACATCAAGGAGAAAGAGTTTAAGAATGGCTTTGTTCTCTGGCCAGTAAGAATTGCTGTATGTGGCAAGGAGATGACTCCATGCGGAGCAACTGAAGCAATGGAAATCCTTGGCAAGGACGAAACAATAGCCAGAATCAAAAAAGGAATAGAATTACTTGAAAAATAATATAAATGCCTCACAGATGAAGGCTATTATGCACGCTAACGGTCCTGCAATGATACTTGCAGGGCCGGGGAGCGGCAAAACCTTCGTCATCGTAAGAAGGCTTGTGCGCCTTATTGAAAATGGCGTTGATCCTTCGAAAATCCTGGTAATTACTTTTACCAAAGCTGCTGCTATAGAAATGCAGATCAGATTTCTTAAACTGACGGATAGTTCTTATCCTGAAGTATCATTTGGAACTTTTCATTCTGTCTTTTATCAGATCATAAGAAATAATTCTTCTAAAGATTCCAATATTCAAATTGCAACAAACAAATTCAGAACTGAGATAGTAAGAGATATTCTGTCTTTGCTAAAGGCCTCATCCAAGATATCACAAGACGAATATGATGATGGACTTGAGCAGATAGATGGAATTCTTTCTGAGATTTCAAGGATCAAAAACATTGATCTAAGTCCTTCAGAATGCCTTGAAAATATCTGTCTAAGTAAGGTGTTTCCGGAAATATTTAATGATTATAACAGGCGCCTTAGAGAGTTTGGACAAATAGATTTTGACGACATGATAGTAAGATGCTATGAACTTTTAGACAAAAATCCGCAAGTCCGGCAGTTTTATCAGGAAAAATATAAGTATATCCTGATAGATGAGTATCAGGACATAAATCCAATGCAGTACAAGGTGGTTAGGCTTCTTTTGGGAGAAGAGAAAAATCTGTTTGCTGTTGGTGATGATGACCAGTCAATATATGGCTTTAGGGGTTCAAGACCAGAGATAATGCTGGACTTTATGGAAAGCTTTAAAGATCAAGGCGCAAAAATGATAAACCTTGATACAAACTATAGATGCGGAAGAAAGATAGTCTCAGCAGCTTTACGTGTCATAGAAGAAAATCATGTGAGATTTAAAAAGAAGCTGAGTGCATCGAAGGATAACGGTGAAGGCGGAGTATATGCGCGGATCTACGAGTCAAGGAAACGCCAGATGGAAGCAATTGCAGTATTTTTGAAAAAACATTTAGAAGAACTTGATGATATGGCAATCCTTTTTAGGACTAACAAAGAAGCGCAGTCTCTTTTGAGTGTTTTAAATGAATATGGCATACCAACTAATCTTGATAGCAAAACCTTATCAATCTATGACGATAAAGCAGTTAAGACTTTACTTAGTTATATCTCTTTTGCCATAAATGGTCATAAAAGGGGAGATTATTTAAAGATAATCAATGTGCCAATGCGATATATCTCAAGAGATACTGCCCCAAACGAAATAGTAAATGAAAGGGATGTATGCAGATACTACACAGATAACTACAAACGCCTGTCGGAGGTTAAAAAGTTCTTTTCATCAATAAACATGATAAAGCATCTAAGGCCGATGCTTGCTGTTAAATACATCAGGAATTCTGTTGGGATTGATAAAGTTTTTCCCGGAAGTAAAAAAGCTCTTGATGAGCTTGAGAGAATATCCCTGGAATATGATGATCTTAGGAGATTCCTGGAGCATGAAAAAGAGATAAAAATAAGCAGGGAAGTGAAAGATAAAAACACAAAAAGAGTAAATCTTTTGACTATGCACGGATCTAAGGGGCTTGAATTTAAATATGTATGGCTCCCTGACTTAAACGAGGGAATAATCCCAAGCAGAAGTGCAATAAATAGTGTCCAGATAGAAGAAGAGCGCCGCATGCTCTATGTGGCAATGACAAGAGCAAAAACGGCGCTGATAATGTCATATATTAAAGGCACCAAAGAAAATCCAATGCTGCCTTCAAGGTTTTTAAGACCGGTAAAAGATCTTTTTGATCACTCTTCTGAATCTTCTTCTGGAAGATCTACAAGCTCGTCAAATTCAACATCATCTAAATAGAGGTCAAAAGCTTCAGAAACAGCCTCATATTCAGCATCATCTTCAATATTGCCAAGCTCTGGCTCAGCATCAGGACTACTTAAGATAAATTCATAGAACCATACATTGCCATCATTATTCTGGCCATTTTCGTCCAGAGGCAAAAGAACTATATAATCCTTAGAGTTAACTGTAAGAACGATGATCAGTGCGCAGGTAACGATCTTGCCCTCATCAAGCTCTATTTCAACAGTTGTCTGCTCACCATTCTCTATTTTGGTGTTCCAGTCGATA
>NZ_JAGAYD010000163.1 GCF_017940685.1 Butyrivibrio sp.
AGCTACACGGCTCATAGGATCCTGTGCCATGCAGGCATCAAGGATTGCGTCAGAAATGTTGTCGCAGATCTTGTCGGGATGTCCCTCTGTTACTGACTCTGATGTGAAAATAAACTTATCCATTTTGTTTCCTTTCTGTGTTCGAAGACACTGCGCGAAATAAGGCAGACTCGAAATCGCTTCGCGATTCCTCGTTCGCATAGCTCGGCGTATATCAAGAATAATTCATTTGCATGAATGCATGAATCATTCTTGATGCACGCCTCTGCCTTATTGCGCAAAAAATCCGCTTGTTGCGTGCACAAACAAGCGGAACTGATTGACTCTCAGATCCTCTTATTGCTCGTTGTGTCATAGCTTTGTGCTATGCAGTTGCACGCTCAGGTTGGCACCTTCCTGACTGATCAAGGGGTTGCCGTGGCTTCATAGGTCCTATGTACCTCCACCACTCTGAATAAGAGAACAGTTACAATATACCATTCAGACACAATATCTCATGTCCGTTCTATGATGATACATTATGTCGCCAATAAAAGCAATAGGGCAATTGATTATTTTTATCTTTTTTGATATAGTCGTTATCGACGTTCTGTCATTTCTTTTTTACTACTGCATTTCGCAGAATTTTATCACTTAGAAATATCTTTTAACAGAAAGGAAAATAGTAATTGGATCAAATTGAATATTATTTGGAGCGCAAGAAATTGCTGGAGGACGAGATTGCAAAGTTTGAAGAGGAGCTTAAGGCCATGCCTGAAGGAACGATCATCTACAACCGTACAATCAAAAATGGAAAAGCTTATTTTTCCTGGTACAAACAAATAGAAAAGTCCGGAACGAGGACGCGCACATCACTATCAAGGAAAAATCACCTTGAAGAAGCCAGCAATTTAGCAAGAAAGAAGTTCATCAAATCGCTTCTCGATGATAAATACAATGAATTACAGTGCGTTAATTATTTCTTATGTCACCGAAAAGCTGAAAAATACACAGCTTTACTAGATGATAATTCTCCATATCATGAGCTTTTATGTAGCAATGATTTTAAAGGAAAAGAGTGGGAGTACCTTGAATATAACAAAAGTACTGATTACCCAAAGCATCTGATAATTCCTGCCCCAAAGGGTGATCTTGTCCGCTCAAAGTCTGAAGCCATGATTGCTCAGGTTCTCTTTTCGCATCAGATTCCATATAGGTATGAAGAAATACACGATATTGATGGGCATTCGATCGCCACTGACTTCACTGTTCTTCACCCCAAGACTAAAGAGATAAAGCTATGGGAGCACTTAGGGTTATCTGACAAGACAAACTACCAGCAGACGATAGAGTTTAAAATGATACACTATTTGAGGGCCGGCTATCTACCAGGGCATGATCTCATTTTGACATTTGAGGATAAGGCCCGTCCCTTTAGTTATCTAGATGCAGAAGAAGTCGTCAAGAAGTATTTTCTTTAAATTCTATGGCGATTTGCAATCTTCCACTATCCATACGGAATATCCACTTTCATCAAGCTTGGTTTTGAATTTTTTCTATGGTGATTTTCATTTATTAATATTTAATACGGAAAAAGACTTTGCTATAGGTACCAATAGTTTTGATTTTCTGTTAAACAAACAAAAAGTACATCATCACCATAGAATCATCTATCAATAATGCCTGCTTAAAACTATTTTAGATCATCCATTCTTGCTGCAGATGTAATCCCAGCTACAGTCGCCGCAAATCTCTTTGCGCTTTCCGCTATCTATCACATGCTTTTTAACTAGCATTAAAAACTCCTTGTAGGAAATTTCTGATCCATCCTCAAGTCCGCAAGCCTTAAGAACTTCACTGTCATACCTTTGCACCTTGTCTTCAGTGGTGCAGGTTCCAGATTCATTATTAGGACAATTCTTGCAGACCACGTCGGTGCTGCATGTAAGAGTGATCGGTTGGTCTGGCTTTTCTTCACACTTCCTTATAACCCGTCCCATGTGGTCGGTAAAATCTTCACTGTATCCCTTGCCTTCATAGAACTGAAAACACATTCCATGATGGGGCCTTAAGCAAATACTCATAACTATTATCTTCCTGTCACTTTCATTTTTCTTCCTGTTCGTAGAGTGTCGCGAAATCTTCAAGGCGCTCTCTGATATTTATGTGCTGGGGACAGTTATTTTCACAGAGACCGCACTTGACGCACTCGGAAGCCTTCCCATGATTCATGGAGAATCGCTCATAATACATGTTGGATTTCTTGCCGGTAACTGCGTGCATGTTGTAAAGGCCAAAGTACTCAGGAATGTTGATGTTCTTTGGGCAAACCTCAAGGCAGTAGTGGCAGCTGGTGCACTGGATGGTCCCGGCGCTGCCTAGAATTTCAGTAATCTCATCAACAAGTTTATATTCATCCTCTGAAAGTGGCTTAAAATCCTGCATGTAGGTTGTGTTGTTGTCGAGCTGGTTAATATCGCTCATACCGCTTAGTACTACCTGCACATCATTGAGGGACGCGGCATATCTGATGGCAAGGGATGCTGGGGTCAGGGCGTCGTCGCCAAAAGAGCTATAGAAAGAATTAAACTTTTCCATGGCTGCTTCAGGAAGATTTGCCAAAGTGCCGCCTTTAATGGGCTCCATTACCATGATTTTTTTGCCGTGCTTTTTGGCAATTTCATAGCAGGCTCCTGACTGGATCGCGATGCTATCCCAGTCAAGATAGTTTATCTGCAGCTGTACAAAGTCAACCTCCGGATGGTCGGTCAGGATCTTGTCAAGAGTCTGTGCATCATCATGGAAGGAAAAACCGATGTTCTTTACATAGCCTTCTCTCTTGAGTTTTTCTATAAAAGGAAATCCACCGCACTTCTCAGTATTTACGTATCTGTCTCTGCCGAGGTTGTGAAGGAGGTAATAGTCGAAATATTCTACTCCACAGCGTTTTAATTGTTCGTCAAAAAAGACCTGGTAGTCCTCGGATTTAGTAACCCTAAGAATTGGCATTTTATCAGCAAGAACAAAGCTATCTCTTGGAAATCTCTTTACGACAGCTTCTCGTACTGCTTCCTCGGAGTGTTCCTGGTGATATGGATAAGCGGTATCAAAATATGTGAATCCACGTCCCATGAACACATCTGCCATTTTCTTGAACTGCGGGATGTCAATTGACGCCGCATCATCAGGGTTAAGCAGAGGTAATCTCATTGTTCCAAAGCCAAGTTTTTTCATAAGATCTCCTATTTGAAAGAATACAGGTCGTTAACAGTTTATGTTTATTTTGCCATAGCCCTAATGGTATTTTCTATGGCTTTTTTGAAGTACAGCAAAAAATAACAGAAAGTCTGCTCAATTTGGTGTTAAATCATCATTTTTCTATGGCGATTAATCCCATTTCTTTGCATTAGCCATAGAAAATCAACCTCAATACAGTGTCTTGCTAGTACACTTTCCGTAAAAAGCGAGCATAATCAAGATTTCGCCATATAACAAACAATCAAATAACACAAAATGTATAATACGATAACCCTTAATAAAATACACCCATGCAGCACGCTGCATGGGTGAAAACTTGATCAGTCATTAGCGTTACCCCTAAAGATAACGATACCCTTTTTCTTAAACTTCTTTGGAGCCTCGTTCCCAGCGGCATCGCCTGCTGGAGCTGGACGCTTTGCTGCACCTGCATCCACGGCAGGCTTAGCTGCTCCGGTGGAACCTGCACTTGCTGCCGTACCTGCTGCCTTCTTAACTGCAGGCTTCTTGGTTACTCCACTTGCCTCAGCAACCTGCTGAACTACGGAAGTCTTCTTGGGAGCAACTTTCTTTTCTGGAGCGCTAGCTGCCTTAGGCGCTGGTCTCTGAGCTGCCTTGGCTGCTGCCTCTGCTGCCACCTTGGCTGGATCTCCAAGCTTCATTGTAAGGGAAATTCTCTTTTTATCAAGCTCAACATCAAGAACCTGAACATCAACAATATCGCCAACGCTGACAGCTTCAAGAGGATGCTTGATGAACTTGTCTGTTATATGTGAGATGTGAACCAGTCCATCCTGGTGAACACCTATATCTACGAAACAGCCAAAGTCGATTACGTTTCTGACTGTGCCCTTTAAGATCATGCCAGGCTTTAAGTCCTTCATATCAAGAACGTCGCTTCTAAGGATAGGAGCAGGCATGTTCTCACGAGGATCTCTAGATGGTTTCTCAAGCTCTGAGAGAATATCAGTAAGAGTGATCTCACCAATTCCAAGCTCCTCTGAAAGTTTCTTTTTCTCAGCCTCTGTTACCTTCTTGGAAAGGCTTCCTGCAGCACCAGCGCCAGCACTTGCTCCAGCGCCATTTCCTGCACCAGCAGCGCCGTTACCAGCGCCGTTACCGCCTTTGCCACGGCAATTGTCAGCACCATCATCCACAACTGCAAGATCTGATCCTGCAAGGGCTGCTGCTAGAGCTGCTCCCATTGCAGTACTTGTATTTCTGATAACTACCTGCTTGGGCTTCTTGACAGGCTTTGGTCTGTCACTGCCCTCGCTCTTTGGCTTCTCTAAAGCAGCCTTGGCAGCATTCTTCTGAGCGGCTCTTACATCATCGAAAGTTATGCCAAGCTTGTCCATGAGCTTAAGTGTAGCTTCGTAGGACTCAGGGTGAACGCTGGTTGCATCAAGAGGATTTTCGCCGTCAGCGATCCTGAGGAACCCTGCGCACTGCTCATAGGCCTTAGGTCCAAGCTTAGGAACGTTAAGGAGCTCTGCGCGGCTCTTGAACTTACCGTTCTCTTCCCTGTAATCAACAATATTTTTTGCAATAACCTTGCTGATACCTGAAATATACTGAAGAAGTGGTGCTGACGCTGTGTTAAGGTCAACACCGACCTTGTTAACACAGTCCTCGACTACACCCTCAAGGGTTTCGCCAAGCTTCTTCTGGTTCATGTCGTGCTGATACTGACCAACACCGATTGACTTGGGATCGATCTTAACAAGCTCTGCAAGAGGATCCTGAAGTCTTCTTGCAATCGAAGCAGCTGACCTCTGTCCAACATCGAACTGAGGGAACTCCTCTGTTGCAAGCTTACTTGCTGAATATACGGAAGCACCAGCCTCGTTTACGATGACGTACTGAACGGGTCTGTCCAGCTCTTTTATCAGCTCAACGATAACCTGCTCTGACTCACGTGAAGCTGTACCATTACCAACAGAGATAAGATCTACATTGTATTTATCGATGAGCTTTTTAAGCTCAACCTTGGACTCTTCAACCTTGTTCTGAGGAGCAGTAGGATAGATGACCTTAGTATCAAGGACCTTACCTGTTGCATCAACAACGGCAAGCTTGCATCCGGTCCTGAAAGCAGGGTCCCATCCAAGAACAGTCTTACCTGCAATTGGAGGCGCCATAAGGAGCTGGGTTAAGTTCTTGCCAAATACAGAGATAGCGCCGTCTTCAGCCTTCTCTGTAAGCTCATTTCTGATATCTCTTTCGATAGCAGGAGCAATAAGCCTGTCGTAGGCATCCTCGTTGATCTCCTCGATCACAGGAGTTGTGATTGGGTTGTCGCTTTTGAGCATCTTCTTATTGAGGTACTGAAGAATCTGCTCCTTGGGCGCTTCAATCTTAACCACAAGGAACTTCTCAGCCTCGCCCCTGTTAAGGGCCAGAACTCTGTGTCCAAGGACCTTCTCGATAGGCTCTTCGTAGTCGTAATACATCTCATAAACTGACTGCGCCTTCTCATCCTTGGCCTTACTTGTAAGAAGACCATGCTCCATGGTTGCTTCTCTTATATATGTACGGAAATCTGCATTGTCTGAAACATCCTCAGCGATGATGTCCATGGCTCCCTGAAGAGCCTCTGCAGCGTCACTTACACCTTTTTCTTCGTCGATGAAGGCTGCTGCCTCCTCCTGAAGGGGCCTACTTGTCTCCTGAGCAAGAAGGATCTGTGAAAGTGGCTCAAGTCCCTTCTCCCTTGCAATTGAAGCCCTTGTCTTTCTCTTTGGCCTGTATGGAAGATAAAGATCCTCGATAGCTACCATAGTCTCTGCAGCCACGATCTTAGCACGCAGTTCGTCAGTCATCTTGCCCTGTTCTTCAATTGAAGCAAGAACTGCTTCTCTTCTCTCCTCAAGGCTTCTAAGGTACTTAAGTCTCTCATCCAGGTTACGGAGCTGCTCGTCATTTAAAGAGCCAGTGACCTCTTTTCTATACCTGGAAATAAAAGGGATAGTGTTGCCCTCGTCAATGAGCTTGATGGCCGCCTCAACCTGCCATTTCTCAACCTTAAGTTCCTCTTTGATCTTTAAAACAATATCCATACAAAAACCTCTCCAAAAACACCTATTACTATGTACTGCTCATTAAACTGGCAAAAAAATTACCTTAATTTTCTATAAACAGTCACACACTCTCAATATTATACCAATGCATATGCCCCATTTTCAAGCCTTGCAACACTTCCCCGTCTTTCGCCAAAAGCTCTTTTCCCAACCCGCCACAAGCCCCCGCAAACATTGAAAAACAGCCATAAATATAGTAAAATCTGTAGTAAGAATGAGGAATTGAGGAAAAGTTTTGATGGGTGAAAACGAAAACGGCGATTATTACTACAACAACTATAACTATAATCGCGCCCACAATGAGCTGGATCAGCATGTGAAGCTTGCAGGTACTGCTCTTGTGCTGGGTCTTATTTCCATCCCCCTTTGTTTTGTACTAAACTTCGGGGTTGTCCTTGGAGGCGTTGCGATCATCATGGCCATCCTGAGCAAAGGTACCATGGAAAGGCTCCTGCCTCAGGCGAAAAAAGCCATTCTCTACGGGACACTTGGAATAGTTATAGGTTATGGTGTTTTCGCATATGATGTTTACAAGGTTTTCACTGACCCGCAATTGCGAGCTCAGCTGAACACAATGTCAGAGCAGATGAACGGTGTCAGCTTTGACGAAATGCTTGAGGAACTTGGTGTCACAATAGACAACTGACCAAGCCCCTTGCATGAAAAGAGGTGCCTATGAGTATTATTGGTGCAATTGCAAACGGAGCAGTAAGTAGCGGATACACAGCATATCAGGGCGCATACGGCGCTGGCATGACAGGTACAGGAACGGCCCATGAGGCAGAAGGCGCCAAGGCCATTCTCAATCCAGGCGAGTCCACCAAGGCCAATCCTGGCAAAAGAGTTTCTCCCGCCGAGTGCGAGACCTGCAAGAACCGCAAGTATCAGGACGGCTCCGATGAAATGGTTTCTTTCAAATCAGCACAGCACATCGACCCCAGAGCCGCAGCAGCAAGAGTTCGCGGCCATGAGGCAGAGCACGTAAGTAACGCCTACAAGGACGCTGCCCAGAACAACGGTAAGGTCCTTCAGGCTTCAGTTTCAATCAAGACCGCAGTGTGCCCGGAATGCGGACGCACCTACGTCGCCGGCGGCGAAACAGCCACCAAGATACAATACAGCAATGAGGATAATCCTTATACCAAGGCGAAAAAAGCCATGAACAAGCAGGGGCTTTTGGGTGCAAACGTTGACCTCGCCGGATAAGGTGGGGAGCATTTATTTCAATGAACACTTACAAGACCACTACGCAGCTTAAGGGCATTGCAAAAGAGAAGTCTCTGGGACGGTATGGTACCCTCATAGGTGCCAACCTTCTCATCCTTGCCATTCAGATCCTGGCAATGACCATCACTACAGTATCAAGTGGTGGCAGCATCATCCTTATCGTGATCAACAGCTTAATATCCATTATTGTCAGCATCCTTTTAGGACTCCTTATGTCCGGCAAGGCTTATCTTTATATGAACCTTTTGTACTCCCAGAACGTGGCCACATCAGATGTCTTTTACGGTCTTCGCCAGAACTCACAAAAGGCCGTTATCATCCAGGCAGTCTTTGTCCTTGTGGACTTTGTTGTTTCACTTCCTTCCCAGATTTTCCTGATCATGTACACTCGCAGCCAGACGCCGGATCTCATGGCACTTGTGCTTGTGTCCTGGGCAATTGGGCTTTTCATCGATATCTTCGTATACCTGGTTTACTCCCAGGCATTTTTCCTTTTACATGATTTTCCTGACCGCTCGGCAAAAGAGCTGCTGGCCACCAGCAGGCGTCTCATGAGAGGCAACAAGTTCAGACTCTTTTACCTGAATGTCTCTTTTATCCCCCTGTACATCCTTGGAGCGATCGCACTGTTTGTGCCCATTCTCTGGGTCAGCGTTTACAGATATGCCACCACCTGCGCCTTCTATCAGGATCTCATTTCCTGCGCAGGCGACACACAAGTTGTGGACTAATTTTTTAGCGAGGTTTTGATTGATATGGACCTGATTGATGCAATTAAGAGTATCGACAAGCCCCACGAGGACGACGTTTTAAACAGGCTCTACACCCCCTGGGGAGAGAGCCTTAATCCTGACAACGTATTAAAGGAATATCCCCGTCCTCAGTTCGTAAGGGACAGCTACATAAACCTTAACGGACACTGGGACTACAGCATCATTTCAAAGCCTGCGGATTTCGATAACGATTCCCTGAACGCAACTTTTTCTGATGAGATTCCCGCCGAGATGGACGGGCTTATTCTTGTGCCTTTTTCTCCGGAAGCTATGCTCTCTGGCGTTGAGAGACGCCTTAATCCTGAAGATTTCCTTTGGTACAAAAGAGATATCCCTGCTTTAAATAGAACAACGGATGCCTCCAGATTTCTTCTTCACTTTGGTGCAGTAGATCAGGTGGCAGACGTATATGTCAACGGCAGGCTTGTGGGCTCCCACAGCGGAGGCTACCTTCCCTTTACTTTTGATATTACAGATTTTTTGAATTACGACGATGGCAAAAGAGCTTTCGAAGGCAACACGCTTTCACTCCGAGTAACAGACTCAAGCGACTCCAGCTACCACTCAAGGGGAAAGCAGACGCTGCACCGGGGCGGAATGTATTACACCTGTCAGAGCGGTATCTGGCAGACTGTGTGGATTGAGGAAGTTCCAGAAACCTATATAAGACAGCTTCGCATCACCCCAGGCAGTGACCTTAAGAGTCTTTCCATCATTGTTTCAACCAACAAGCCATCAACTGTGACAGTGAAGTTCCCTGGTCACGAGATGGTGAAATCACCAGATGATAGCGTTCCTCAGGAAGCAGAGCTTTTAGTCGACAGCTCTTTTTCCTCAGATACATACCCTTTAGACAGCGATCTGGCAGAGCATCATCCAAGCTACTACCACTTCGAGTTCACCATCGACGAGCCCCATCTGTGGAGCCCGGAAGATCCATACCTTTATCCTCTCCACATAACCTGCGGCGAAGATCACGTTCAGTCCTACTTTGCCATGAGGTTCTACTCAGTGGACATGGATAAGGACGGTATTTACAGGTTCTGCTTAAACCATGAGCCATACTTTTTGATGGGTGTCCTTGACCAGGGCTACTGGCCAGACGGCCTTTACACCGCCCCATCAGACGAGGCACTGATGTTTGATATCAAAGAGATGAAGCGCCTCGGCTTTAACATGATGCGCAAGCACATCAAGGTTGAGTCCGCAAGGTGGTACTACCACTGCGACCGCCTTGGTATGATAGTTTGGCAGGACATGGTAAGCGGCGGCTCATCTTACGCCAAGCCCGTTGTGTCATACCTGCCCACTCTTTTCCCAAAGGTATTTGGCAGAATGTCCGACGGACCTTCCCACTACAAGACCTTCTCCCGCGGAAGCGCGGAAGGTCGCAGCGAGTGGCTAAGGGAGATGCAGAACACCATCCACTATCTCTACAACGTGCCCAGCATCGCCACCTGGTGCCTCTTCAACGAGGGCTGGGGACAGTTCAACGCGGCAGGTGCCACTATTTTGGCAAAAGAGCTTGATCCTACCCGTCCAATAGACCAGGCCAGCGGCTGGTTTGACGAGGGCAGCGGACACTTCAGGAGCGTCCACAACTACTTCCGACCTCTTACCGTTGAGGTAAACAGCAACAACCGCGCCTTCGTGATCTCAGAGTACGGCGGCCTCGCCTGCCACGTCGACGGTCACAGCAGCGTGGACCGCATTTACGGCTATAAAAAATACGACACCTTAGACGAACTAGGTGTCGCATACTACAATCTCATAAATGGTGATATGAAGCCCCTGATCGCCAAGGGCTTATCCGGCGCCGTCTACACTCAGGTCAGCGACGTGGAAGAAGAGGTCAACGGACTTATGACCTACGATCGCAGGATTACTAAGATCAATCCCGATATCGTGAAATAAAACAGAACCGCCCCGTATCTTATTTAGTAGGTTTCTACCTGTCCGCTAAAGATTCTCTTGAGTTTGTTCTTGACGGAGATGTACGCAGGGATAAGGAAGGCGTCTGCCAGTATCCAGGCGATGGGGCTGGCAAAGCATATTGCAGGGAATCCAAAGATAGGAACAAGGACTACTGCAACAAGGGTTCTTCCGATCATCTCCATGACTCCAGCAAGAACTGCGAACATAGAAAAGCCCATGCCCTGGATAAGGAATCTTACGATATTTACAAGGGCCAGCGGGATGTAGAAGGCCGCGTTGATAGTAAGGTACAGGTGGGCATTATCCAGGCAGGCAGTGTCTCCTGAATCCAGGAAGATCATTGCAAAGGTTCTGCCAAAGAAATATAGGACAATAAATGCTGCAATGGCGTAGCCACATCCAAGTTTTACTGCAGCGACAAGGCCCTGCTGAAGGTGCTCGATCTTTTTTGCACCGACGTTCTGTCCGCCGTAGGTGGCCATGGTTGAACCCAGGGCGTCAAATGGTATGCAGAAGAACATGCCCACCTTCTGGGCTGTGGTAACGGCTGCTGCCGCGTCTGTTCCAAGACTGTTTATTGCGATCTGCAATATGACACTTCCAATTGCTGTAATTGAATACTGAAGTCCCATTGGCACACCCATGTTCATAAGGATGTGGAAGTGAGAACGGTCAAGCTCCCAGTCTTCTTTCTGAAGGTGCAAAAGCTCAATCTTTTTCACAATAAACACAAGGCACATGATACCGGATATCAGCTGTGATATGACTGTTGCCAGAGCTGCTCCAGTGATACCCATGTGGAATGGGATGATAAAAAGAAGATCCAGTCCGATGTTGATGATAGATGCGATTATAAGGAACTGCACCGGATGCTTGCTGTCTCCCAGAGCCCTGATGATACCTGACAAAAGGTTGTACATATAAGTTACAGGAATACCAAGGAAAATCACGATTATGTACTTGTAAGCATACTCAAATACGTCAGCTGGAGTATTCATTGCTGTAAGGATCTGCCTGCAGAACAGGCTCACAAAGAAAGTCATCACTGCAGCAAAGATGCAGCACAGGATGATGGCATGGGAAACGAACTTTCTCATGCTCTTATAGTCCCTTGCTCCAAATCTCTGGGCTACAGGTATTGCAAAGCCGTTGCAGACGCCCATACAAAATCCCATGATCAGGAAGTTGATGGCACCGGTAGTACCCACGCCTGTGTAGGCCTCTTTTCCAATAAACCAGGAAACTATGGCTGTATCAATGATGTTGTACATCTGTTGAAAAAGCATTCCCCAGAACAGCGAAAGGGCAAATCCCAAAATAAGGGACATTGGATTTCCTACAGTTAAGTCTTTGATAGTTGAAGATTTCTTCATAATATTCCAATCTTTCTTCCAAAAAGCCTGTAATTGCGGTAAAATAGCTATATCTACCAAATCTAAATAAACGGAAGGCAGGCAAAATGGAAAACGTAAAAGCAGTAGTTTCTCTTGGCCATGAGGCGCTTGGAGTAACTACCAATGAACAGATGAACGCCACTAAAATCACTGCCAGAGCTCTGGCAGACCTGATCGAGGCTGGTTACCAGCTTATCATCACTCACAGCAATGGTCCACAGGTCAGCATGATTCACAAGGCCATGACAGAGCTCCACAGAATATACATCGATTACACTGCAGCTCCTATGTGCGTATGCAGCGCCATGAGCCAGGGTTACGTCGGATACGACATCCAGAACTCTTTAAAAACTGAGCTCACAAGCAGAGGTATATCTACCCCTGTAAGTACTATTTTAACACAGGTTACTGTAGACCCATACGATGAGGCTTTCTATGCGCCAACCAAGGCCATCGGAAGAAACATGTCCAAGGAAGATGCTGATAACGAGGTCAAAAAAGGTAACTTCGTAAAGGAAGAGCCTGGTAAAGGCTATCGCAGGATCATCGCAGCTCCCAAGCCCATCGACATCGTAGAGATTGATGCCATAAGAGCCCTTGTGGATGCAGGTCAGGAAGTCATCGCCTGTGGCGGCGGCGGAATCCCTGTTATCGAGCAGGGCCACGTCCTTAAAGGAGCTTCTGCTGTCATCGAAAAAGATGCCATCGCAGGTAAGCTTGCTGCAGATCTTAAATCCGATAGGCTTATTATCTTAACATCAGTTCCTTACGTTTACAAGAACTTTGAAACTCCAGAGGAGGAACCAATCCTTAAGATGACTGTGGCTGAGGCCCGTAAATACATCACTGAGGGCGAGTTTGGTGAAGTTGATATGCTTCCCAAGATTGAGGCTGCCATCGAGTTCCTAGAGAGCAACCACGAAGGCTCAGTTCTCATTACCTCCATCAGCTCAGTTGCTGATGCGCTTAAGGGCAAGGCAGGAACCTTCATCACCTACGCATAACCAAACAAACAGACCAGTTGACTCCTCAACTGGTCCTATTTTTTGCCTTAAACACTTGTTGCTGCTTCTGTATTAAACTTAGGTAATTTGGGAACACTGTCGCCTCTTATCTCAATAAGTGGTGAAGCCTTTCCCTCTATGTAATCCCTTGTGATGGTCACCTTGCCGATGTTCTCATCCTTGGGGATCTCATACATGATATCCAGCATAAACTCCTCGATGATAGCACGAAGAGCTCTTGCTCCGGTATCTTTTTCCATAGCCTTTTCTGCAATGGCCTCAAGAGCTGAATCGTCAAATTCAAGGTCCACCTCATCAAGAGCAAGGAGCTTTTGATACTGTTTTAAAATAGCATTCTTAGGCTCTTTAAGTATCTTTATCAGCATCTCTTTTGTCAGAGCCTGAAGTGTACAGATGATAGGAAGTCTTCCTAAAAACTCAGGAATCATTCCAAACTTCTTAAGGTCTTCTATGGTGACGTTGGTCAAAAGATTTGGGTCGTCCTCATACTTGTCCTTAAGATCTGCGTCAAATCCGATGGAAGTCTGCTTGTTGAGCCTCTGGGTAATGATCTCCTCAAGATCCGGGAAAGCTCCGCCGCAGATAAAGAGAATGTTCCTGGTGTTAACTGTAGCCAGAGGAACCATGGCGTTTTTGCTGCCTGCGCCTACTGGAACTTCTACATTTGAACCCTCAAGGAGCTTGAGCATTCCCTGCTGAACGGATTCTCCACTGACATCCCTTGAAGTTGTATTTTTCTTTTTGGCGATCTTGTCTATCTCGTCGATAAAGATAATACCGTGTTCTGTCTTTTCGACATCGTTGCCTGCTGCCGCAAGGAGCTTACTTACTACGCTCTCAATGTCATCGCCGATGTAGCCGGCCTCTGTAAGAGAGGTTGCATCTGCAATCGCAAGAGGCACATCAAGAAGTCTTGCCAGTGTCTTAACCAGATAAGTCTTGCCGCTACCTGTTGGTCCAAGGAGCAGGATGTTTGACTTCTCGATCTCAATCTCATCCATGGTATCTGTTGCCACTCTTTTGTAGTGGTTGTAAACCGCAACAGACATGACCTTCTTGGCCTGATCCTGACCGATCACATACTCATCGAGCTTGGCCTTGATCTTGTGAGGAGCAGGAATGTTCTTGATATCAAAAGCCGGTTTTTCAGGCTTCTCACTCTTTTTCTTGATCTTCTGGGAGTTGGGGATGCCACCCATGTTCATGCCCCCATCGCCCTTCATGCCATCCATGTTAAAGAACCCAAAGTTAGGGAATCCTCCGTTATGCTTGTTGAGCTCATTCATAAGGTTTGGATTGTTTAACAGGTTCTGGTAGTCAAACTGGCTAACAGCGTCCATGGTCTTGTGCATGCAGTCATCGCAGATGCAGATATTGTTTGGAAGATGGAACATCTTGCCAGCCTTGCTCTCAGGGCGTCTGCACACAAAGCACACATCCTCGTAGTCATCACGGCGTGCACTGCTGATGTTGGGGTTATCGTTTTCCTTGCCCTTGCCAGCGCTGTCGCCGCTACCTGTACTGTCGCTTCCTGCGCTGTCGCTGCTGCCTGTACTGTCGCTGCCTGCGCTATCGCTATTGCCTGAACCTGCACTGCCTCTGGTCTCTTCACTTCTCTGTTTTATATCTACGGACTCATCGTCAGTAACTTCGCGAAAGTCCATATCGTCATTTCTGTTATCTGTCATATAAGTACTCCATTCATTGTCTGTGAATACCACACCACTTGCAGAATATTATATTTTAAAAATTCATTGCATACAAGTTAATTCTTTATAAACTTGAGCGACGCGGCGACAAGACAGGGGGACGGTTCTGTTGTCTTATTTTATCAAGATAAAACAAGACAACAGAACCGTCCCCCTGTCTTATCCCCGTGGCTCCCCAATCACTTCTTCACATACGTTATAAAGTGATTACCATTCTCCTCAAACAGCTTCTCACTGTCGTTCATTCCGTACTTGTATACCTGTCCATTTACAGGGTTCATCAGCACTGTGTTCTGTTCATTAAATCCAATCAGCAACACGCTAGTTCCATCATTGAGCATCACCAGTACAGGAAGATCCTGATTCACATAATAGAGCATAGCCTGCATAGGGCATCCATCAAGGTCCAGGATCTGAGCCTCAGGGAGCGAACTTTTAAGAATACTTGTAACGCTCTCTCCGCCTTCCCTAAGGGCCTCAACATTTCTGTTTACTCCCTCAAATCTCAGCATCAGGTCAAGGCACACAACTGTAGGATCAAGGGTTGTTATGTCCTCGTAGCTCTCTGCTGTTCTTGTTATAGACATGATCTGGTTGGAGCGAAGAAGATTACCCTTAAACCAGATATAGTCGTTGTCATCTCCCACAACCACACCTGGCCTGTCATAGGCTGCCGACACTGCATCTGCGGGATCTGTATAGATCGAAACTTCACCGTCAAGGCCATACACGTAATAGAAAGGCTTTTCTTTTACATCCCTGTTTATCTCAGGAACGATATTCCTGGTGCCCTCAAACAGTGTCTGATTAGGAGTAAGAACTCTGAGCTGCTTGGACTTGATGTCATTCTTGGTGGTGATCTGAACGATCTTTTCAAACACATCAACAGACAGCACGGATAATGTGTTGCTGCCAGCCTCAGCCTTTAAGGTGCTGATTATCTGATCGTCGTAGGTAGCAACAAAGCTGCCGCTCTCCTCGTCCTTCACAACTCTGGTGAGCCTCAGCTGATTGCCATTTATGGTAACCCCTGTAACAAACACGCCGTCTGGATGGTAGTTCTCCAGTGTGTTTCCATCAAGGTCAACGATCTTTATGTTGTACATGGCGTAGATCGGATTACCGATCTTGTCTATTCCCACGTCGTAGGAATGGCAAAGGCCATAAACCAGGTCCTCACCCATGAATCCCAAAAGGATTATGTTATCGCCATTTTCAGCCTTGATATCGGACTTGGCCTTGTTGTTAAGGTTCATAAGGCTAAGGCTCTTTAGATCACTCTGCCATGCAATAGTGCTCTCTGACTCCGAAATCTTGTACTGTCCGGCTCCAATATTGTCAACAACGGAGCTTGCAGACTTGCCCGCAAGGTCCACTGCATAAATGTCCTGATCCAGCATTGCGTAAAAGATATCACTGCTGCTGAGGTAGGCTATTGATCCAACGTAGCTTCGAAGGATCTCAGCTGACTGCTTGCTCTCAACAAAAGCCATCTCTTCCACCGCATTGATGGCTGTGTTGTAATCGTAAACTCCAATTCCCACGCAGCCCTCATGAATACCGCGGTTCATATATCCAGCCACAGCAAACCTGACATTTCCTGCTTCATCAACCTTCAGGATCTTCACAGCGTGATTGTCCCATCTGGTCCTTAGGTCATCGTTATCAACGTCATAAAATCCAAAGAGGTAAGCCAGTTTGTTTTCTGAACCATTAAACATAAAGAGCCTGTTTTCGCTGACAAAGGCAAAGGCGCTTCCACCGCTGCTTTCCACCAGCTGCAACTCAGGATCAGAAATACCAAGGGCTATGTTGTTGGTGCCAAGAGAGTAAGAGGTTGAATCAAAAATATAATTCATGGTCCTCTCAAAATTCAGAAGATAGAGCCTGTCCGTGGTGTATCTTACGCGGTAGTTTTCCGTGACATTGTAAAGCCTTGACACAGTCCCGTCTTTTACAGTAACCCTGTACCTTAATTTATAGCTGCCAGTCTGTCCGTGAAGATCCGTCACATAGACTGAAGGTTCTGTGTGCTTTGTGATATTCATATCGCCCCAGGTCACCTGGTTAAAGCTGCTGTGGATGTTCACCTTGTTAAAAGTGGTGTTATCCCCTTCAGAATTGGACTCCAGATATCTGGTATATTCCTGCATCTGCTCCTTGTTGAAGGTGGCCTCAGAAAACTTAAGGACAAAATCCAGTTCATCGTTCATGTGGTATTTGCTGTCATCCTCGGTCCACACAAACCTTGTATAGTATCTGGCTCTGCCAATCTCAGTATCCATCAGCATTACCAGCATATATTCTGTATTTCCTGTTATAAGATCTTTTAGCTGAAAAGAGCCTTCGATGTAGTCACTGTTTTCGCGGTAGTCCGTGATCTCAGTGTTCTCTACAAGACTTGAACCATTGATATTCCTGACTTCAAAAGCAATGTTCCAGACTTTGTTTCCAAAGGTGTTGATGCGATAGGAGACTTCTCTGCTGGCTCCCACAGGCATGATAGTCCCACGAAGGTAGTTAAGGTCCACCTCGCTGATGTATCCGTGAAGGGGGTTTACCTCTTTTCCCTCAGATACAAGGCTTACAATGGGAAGTGTTGCCTTGGCCATGGGCGCAGACATGTCTGCATTGTCGCCACCTGAAAATCTGCCCACAATGAAAAGAGCTAAAACCAGCACCACAACAAAATATATTGACTTGAATATTGTTAGTCTAATTGATTTATCTCGCATAATTGACTTTCAATTCTCACAAGAGTATTATTTTTCTATGAATAGTCTAACTTTATTTCGTAAACGCTTCATACCGGATGAATGCGTCGAATTAAAAGACGATGTCATTCTTAAACGCACCGATACCATGATTGTGACCAAATGGAAAACCATTCGCGATCGGTGTGATCTTTCAAGCGGTTATTCCTGCTACTATCTCGATAGAGGCTACAAAATAAGCAAGTTCATTAAAAGTGATGGGTCGCTCCTTTGTTGGTACTGCGACATCATTACCTGTGAATTTGATGCCGAAAAGAACTCGCTCCTTGTGATCGATCTTCTGGCAGATGTTAAGATCTATCCAGATGGCAAGATCCGCGTTGTTGACCTGGACGAACTGTCCGAGGCCTTTGAAAAGCGCCTCATTGATGAGACTCTTCTTAAAAAGAGCCTGCTCTCCCTGAACAGGCTCCTTAATGAAATCTATTCAGATGGTATTGAGCCGCTGGCTGCTCCCATTGAGGAGCTTATTGCTGCCGGCCAAAATAGCTGATCAATTCTAACGCCCACATCCATCAGTAGAATACGTGTCCACCAATGTTGATACCAGATAACCCTGGTACCGGCGTTCTGAAGTATACGCAGTTTCCTACGTTTGAATATCCCTTCATGGCTTCATCTGCTGCCTGATAACATGAGGATGTTGCCTGGTCATTGGCAAGAGCCAGGGCAAGTCGCCCGCTTCCTACCGGAGAAAACTGTTTGTTCTGGTAAATAACTCCCACAACTGTATCTGGATAAACAGAGCTTAAAACTCTGTTGATAACTACTGCTCCTACTGCAACCTTGCCCTCGTAGGGTTCTGACCCTGCCTCGCAGTATATGAGGTTTGCAAGTAGTGCCCTGTCTCCTTCTGCAAAAGAGACTTCTGAAATATTACGCCAGGTTGATGACTTGGCAAGCTTGGACAGCCTCATCTCTTCTGCCAGTTTGGCTTCAAGATTCTTGATATCAGCTTCCTGGGCCTTGATCTGATCTTCCAGTGCCTTGGCCTTAGCCTCAGCATCTGAAATGTCATTGGCATACTGCTTGATAGAACCTGATGTCTGATTTACAAGACCTGAAACCCTGCTCTGCTCCGCCTGTTCCTTGACCTTGTACTCTTCAAGCTGGTCTTTTTCTTCTTCAAGAGTAGCCTCTTTTTCCTCGATGTACTGGCGGGTTTGCATGTATTCGTTGAACATCCTGCGGTCATAGGCTGCAAGCTGCTCGAAATACCCCTTCTGGTTAAGGAAATTGGCAAAGCTTCCTGTAGAGCCAAAAAGCGTTCCAATAAGGAGATTGTCCTGCTTCTCATACATGAACTGTATGCGCTTTTTCATGGAGGCGTACTGCTCTTCCTCCTTGGCCCTTGCTGCATCCAGCTCCATCAGGGTATTCTCGATATCTGTTTCCTTGTCATCTATCTGTTCTTCTAGCTGCTCTATATTGCTGGAAACCTCGCTGAGCTGGGTGTTAAGGTTATTGAGCTGCCCCTGGAGAGAGCTCTTTTCCTCATTCATCTCAGCAATATCGTCCTTGGTGCCCTCAAGTTCGCTCTGGGACTGCTGCTTGGCCTTCTTGGCTTCCTCAAGCTGCTTCTTGGTGGTTTCTGTGGCATAGACTGTATCGCTCACAGACCCGGAAAGCAAAACGGCTGTCAGCATGCAGACTATAGCCCTCTTTACAAAAGACACTATGAAGTTGTCTGCTCTGCCTGATACTATGCCGTTTTTCATATCTTATAATGTTATCTTGATATTCCTTCCACTTGGCTGGTACTGATAGTACCTGACTCCCGCTGCATCGAACATCCTCTTTGACGCTCTTGTTGCAGGTGAGCCTGAGTATTTGTCGCTGTCGTAAACGACAGTCCTTATGCCTGACTGTATGATAGCCTTGGCACATTCATTACATGGGAAAAGAGATACATAGAGCTTGGCGCCAACCAGGCTCCCGCCTCTATAATTAAGGATAGCATTGAGTTCGCTGTGAGTTACAAAAGGGTACTTGGTAGTAAGTTCATCGTCTCCTTCTCTCTCCCAGGGAAAATCATCATCTGAACACCCCTTGGGAAATCCGTTGTAGCCCATGGAGAGAATGTTGTTATCTTCACTGACAATACAGCTTCCTACCTGGGTATTGGGATCCTTGGACCTCATGGCCGCAAGCTTGGCAACTCCCATAAAGTACTCATCCCAGGAAATGTATCCATCTCTTTTCATATGTGGCCCCCTTTACTTGGTTCCGAAAATCCTGTCTCCTGCATCCCCAAGACCAGGAACAATGTATCCATGTTCATTGAGTTTCTCGTCGAGAGCGCCCACATAAATATCTACGTCAGGGTGAGCCTCCTGCATAGCCTTAAGTCCCTCAGGAGCTGCGATGATGCACATGAAGTGGATCTTTTTGCAGCCTCTGTCCTTGAGCATCTGGATAGCTGC
>NZ_JAGAYD010000164.1 GCF_017940685.1 Butyrivibrio sp.
CCAAGAACGATTCCTCCAATAAGGTTTGGAAGGAAGTAAGAAGCTCTGAAAAATCCAAGGCCTTTGATCCTTGAGGTGCAGAGAAGAGCAAGTAAAAATGCTACCAGGTTAACAAGGACCATGTTAAATACAACGAACAGGAATGTAAGAAGTATTGACCAAAGGAAAGATGGCTGTTTGAACATTCTTGCATAGTTGGCAAGACCAACAAATCCTGTAAGTTTGATTCCGTTCCAGTCTGTAAAGGAATATCCAATACCAAGGATGAGCGGAATGATGACTGTTACCGCAAATGCAAAAAGCAGTGGAAACAGGAAGATGATATTAACTATTGCTCTGTGGTGCTTAAGAGTTGGGAAAAGATAAAGGCCAACGAAAAACAGGATTATACCACACACGAACATAGCACCTCTGCCTAATATGATAGGCGTATTCGTGCCGTTAATGGGCATGTAACCTAAGATAAGGTCGCCTGCGCCGGTGATGGATAGTCCAAGTCCGGCAATCGTAAGCACAAGTCCCAAGATGAGGCTGCCAAAAGATGCAACCTTTCTACCGGTAGAAAATGTACCCATTTGTAATCCCCCTTTCAAAAATGGAATAGTGTGAATTTATATAGTTTTTGTTTAAAAAACGGGCAGAGCACGAAAGCCCTGCCCGCATTAAAACCTATTACTGAGCGTAGTAATTAGCAATTACCTTAGCCATTGTTGAAACGAATCCGTCAGCATCGAGCTTGCCCTTTGCATAGTCAGCAAATACGTTACATGTCTCGTTCTGAAGTCCGTCCTTCTTGAGCATTGTGTGCCATCCTGAGTAGTTACCAGCTGTGATGTAGCTGTTCATGCTCTTGTAGAATGGGTTAACTGCCTCATACTGGCAATCATCGAAAGGAGATACGAGACCTGCGTCATTAACAAGGATGTTCTGAGCTGAGTCGCCTGCACACCAGTTGAAGAATGCCTTAGCGCCGTCAACGTTACCTTCGCCGTATGCTACCCAGTATGAAGGTGGTCCAGCGATGATTGTGTTGATACCATCCTCAAATGCATAAGGAGCAAATCCGCACTCGAAGCTTACGTCATCAGGTGATGTTACACACCAGTTACCCTGTGTGATGAATACATACTTGCCATCCTTGAATCCAGCAACCTGGTTGTCATATGTTCCATCAATAAGAAGAGCAGGATCTGAGTACTTGTTCATCATGCCAATGAACTCAGCGAAGTCCTTCATTCTTGCTTCATCGATCTTACCACCGTCGTTAAGAAGGTCGATGTATGTTGTGTCATCAGCCTTAAGACCAGCGTCAAGGTACTGACCAAATACATGTGTTCCTGAAGACCATCCAAGGTTTGTAGGCTCTGCGCACCAGCCAAATACAGCTGTGATGCCAAGCTCATCCTTTTTGGAATCAAGTGTCTCACAAGCTGCCTGCCAAGCTGCAGGTGTTGTAAGAGAAGCAGGATCTACACCAGCTGCCTTAAGAAGGTCAGCGTTGTAACCAAGAGCAGTAGCCTCTACTGTGTAAGGGAATCCGATTGTTCCCATGTTAGCGTCAACAAGCTCGAATCCAGTCTTGTTTGTCCAGTCCTCACCAGCAAGGTCAGCAAGCATGCCGTCCCAGTTAGCTGCCTGGTTAGCTTCGATAACGAAGATGTCAGGCATGTTGTCTGCCTGGTACATTTTCTTAAGCTCGTCAGATGCGTTTGTGTCGCCACCGATTGTCTCAACTACGAGAGTGTTACCTGTCTCTTCGTTGTACTTAGCAGCAAGAGCCTGCATCTGGTCGTTGATCTCTGGCTTACCATTGAGAAGACGAACCTCTCCAAGATCTCCAGCAGGAGCCTCAGCAGCAGGAGCTTCAGCAGTAGCAGTATCAGCAGGAGCTGCTTCTGTCTGTGTCTCTGCGTTGTCAGATGGTGTAGCATCTGTAGTGCCGGTTGTGCCTGTTGTTCCGCAAGCAGCCAGGGACAGTACCATTGTGCTTGCCAGCAGGGCTGACAATAGTTTCTTTCTCATTTTTTTCCCTCCTTTGTTTTGCACTTTTGTGCAAGTTGCCATAACTTATTTCTTTTCTGGCGGTTACTTTTGCGCATAAGTTGTACGCTAAATTCAAAATAGCACATGAAAGATCAAAAAACAAGATGTTATGACTAAAAAGTTCGGTCACAAATGCCGCGACTATCAGAAAAACCGCACCTGGAGCGAACTTAAACGTATTCGCTAAAAAATCAAAAATCAATAAAACATTTATAAAAATTACATTAAAACATACAAAAACCCAACCTTATGCGCGTAAGCTGGATTTGTTCAGCTTGCACAAAAAAACACCTGCCTTGTTGTGATGTTCAAGGCAGGTGCATAAAGGTCATGCTGTTTACTTGTTTATATTTTTTACAGTATCACGAACAACTAAGTGAGTAGGGAGCTTTATCTGGTTGGGAGTTTTTTCGCCCCGAAGCTGTTTAAGAAGAGTATCAGCAGCGGTTATTCCCTTTTCTTTTACATCCTGATGGACAGTGGTAAGGGCTGGTCTGTGGAGCTGTGCCAGCATGTTATCGTCAAATCCCACAATGGATATGTCATCTGGGACCGAAACGCCTCTGTCCTGCAGGGCTGCCATTAGTGTTACTGCATAAAGGTCTGATACACATACGATAGCGGTGAACTCCTTTAATCTTTCGCAGATCTCATTAAGACTGCCTTCAAGTTCTTCGGTTCTTGGCCTGATCTTCAAAAAGTCAGATTCCTTAAAAGTGATCCCTGCTGCCTGTAGAGCCTTTTTGTAGCCTGTAAGTCTTGCCAGGTCAACGCCTTTGGTGTTATCAGACAGGAAAGCAATTTTCCTATGGCCGTTGTCTATAAGATATTTGGTGATCTCAAAGGTTCCCTGTTCATCATCGAGTCCTACGTTGGTGAAGTGCTTAAGGCCTTCCAGACTGTAGGTGTCAAGGCACACGATAGGTTTTTTATATCTCTCGCTGACTCTTATGCCGTCGTCGTCCAGCATACCAAACAGTATCAGTCCGTCTACGTTCCAGGTGGATACATGTCTCATGATCTCTACAGTGTCACTTGATATGTACAGCATCATGAAGTAGCCGGCGTTTCGTATGGTTTCCTCGACGCCACCTATCAGCTCCGCTACGAAGGGGTCCATGATGAGGTTTTCATATTTGTCGGCTCTTGCCTTAAGTGCAAAGCCGATGATCTTAGATTCATTCTGAGCAAGATTACGAGCGTTTATGTTTGGAACATAATCAACTTTTTTTAAAAATCTCTCCACCTTTTCCCTTGTATCCTCTGATACTTCCCCGGCTTTTCCGTGGATGACATTTGATACTGTGGTGGTGCTCATATTCAGTTGTTTTGCGATTTCTTTGATGGTTATCATGTTTTTCCGTTCTTTTCTTTTTGGTTTTGACAAAGAAAAAAAGTTAGTGTATGGTTTGTTCACAAAAATAACACGGCGGTTATCTTTTTGTCAAAACTTAAGTAAGAGGAGAATTATGAATACAAAATATAACAAAATCACTGTTTTAGATGGAGTGATCGACAAGCTTAAAAAAGCTTCTGAGAACATTCAGAATTTGGTGATCCCACAGGACATTCCCCACGGTGATATGCCTGGTGATAAGGTGGAGATCGAAGAGGTTCACATTAACAAGGCCAAGACTATCTTTCCTTTATTAGTAAAAGAACTTGAGGATAAAATGTCAGCTAATCCCTATAACAGAGCTGTAGTGGCTGTTTGTGGCGGATCAGGCGTAGGAAAATCTGAAATTGCGTCACTTCTGTCATATATGCTTCAGTCTGCAGGAATAGGCAGCTACACCATGTCTGGAGATAATTACCCACACAGGATCCCAATGTACAATGACGCTGAAAGGCTTCATACATTCAGGGTATGTGGAATCAGAGGCATGGTTGACAGTGGTGTCATGAATCCTGAAAATGCTTCTAAGATAAGAGAGCTTCAGAAGGCTGAAGATGACGCAAATAAGGCACATCTTGAGACTGACACATGGTTCAGAAGCTATTTTGAAGCAGGAAAAGAAGGACTTAAAGATTACCTTGGAACTCCAAAGGAAACAAACTTTGAAGAAGTTGATCAGATAATGAAAGCTTTTAAGGACGGAGCTGACAAGCTCTATCTTAAGAGGATGGGAAGGGATGAAGCTTCCCTCTGGTACGATGAAGTAGACATGTCAGACAAGCAGGTTCTCATTGTTGAGTGGACACATGGCAACAGTGACTACATGAGTCAGGTTGATATACCTGTTCTTTTAAACAGCACTCCAGAGGAGACTTTAGAGCACAGAAGATCCAGAAACCGCGATGGAAAGCTTGACAGCCCATTTACAATGCTGGTTTTAGAGCTTGAACAAAACAAACTGGTGGAGCAGGCTCACAAGGCAAAGATCATCATCTCAAAATCTGGTGAGATTTTAACATTTGAACAGTTTCAAAAGCTTATGGGCTAAAACGGAGGTCTTAAGATGAGTAAATTTGTAGACAATGGTCCTATGCTCAATGCCTATCCTGACAGCTGCGGTGGAAGGCTCTCTGATATAGTAAGCGTACTGTCAAAAGATGAATTTAAGGATGTGTTCCAGTCTTTTTACATTCTTCCAAGTATCTTTAATACAGACTTAGACAGAGGCTTTTCAGTAATTGACTATAACATCAATGAGGAAATGGCTGATAAAGAGGATATAGACAAACTGCAGGAGCTTGGAATTGATCTAAAGCTTGATTTTATCTTAAATCATGCGTCAGTTCTTTCACCACAGTTTCAGGATCTTTTAAAAAACGGTGAGAATTCAAAGTACCAGGATTTTTTTATAAACTGGAACAAGTTCTGGGAAGGCTATGGAGAAATGACACCTGAAGGATACATTCAGCCTGATCAGAAATACATAAAGGACATGTTCTTTAGAAAGCCGGGGCTTCCAATCCTTATGGTGAGGATGCCAGATGGCAGTGATGTTCCTTACTGGAACACTTTTTATCAGGAAGTTCAGTATCCAAGGTTTGATGCCCAGGATCTGATGGAAAATATGGATATTCAGTATCTGGCTGCCCAGAGACTGTCTGATATTGTGCGTGCGGGGCTTGATGAGGGGAAAAAGCCTTCCGAGATTGAATTTGGAAGATTTGAAAAGTATAAGGATCAGGTAGTAGAGCTTTTGGAGTCAAGAAGGCGCTATCTTGGGCAGATGGATCTTAACATTAAATCTGATCTTGTGTGGGAACATTACAGAAATACACTTAAGACTCTTTCGGGCTATGGAGCAAAGATCGTAAGGCTTGATGCCTTCGCATACGCTCCCAAGGAGCCTGGGAAAAAGAATTTCCTTAATGAACCTGATACCTGGGATGTACTTGAAAAGGTTAAAAAGCTTGCAGATGAATTTGGAGTTTCACTTCTTCCTGAGATCCATGCAAGCTACAGCGAAAAGATCTATGAGACCGTTGCGGGCAAGGGCTACATGACCTATGACTTCTTCCTGCCTGGCCTTCTTATTTACGCTATAGAAAATAAGAACGGCGAAGTTCTGAAAAAGTGGGCACAGGAAATCCAGGAAAAGAAGATAAGAGTAGTAAACATGCTGGGCTGCCACGACGGTATTCCACTTCTTGACCTTAAGGGAATCCTTAAAGAGGAAGAGATCCAGAGCATGATCGACACTATTGTTGGAAGAGGCGGCTTTGTTAAGGATCTCCACGGCGCCAAGAACATGTACTATCAGGTTAATGCTACCTACTACAGCGCTCTTGGAGATGACGACAAGAAGATGCTCTTTGCAAGGGCTATCCAGATGTTCATGCCAGGTAAGCCACAGGTGTGGTACCTCGATCTTTTTGCAGGCAAGAATGATCACGAGGCAGTAAAAAGAGCTGGTGCCGGCGGTCACAAGGAGATTAACAGGACAAATCTTTCAATGGAACAGATCGAAGAAGCTCTTAAGAAGGATGTAGTTAAAAAACAGCTTGAGCTCCTTAGATTCAGAAACACAAATCCAGCCTTTGGTTTTGACAGTGGGCTCAACATCACCACCGAAGGCTCTATAATGACCTTCACCTGGAAAAAAGACGGCCACGAAGCTACTCTTCGCGCCGACTTCAGCGATTACAGCTATGAGATAAAGTAAAACAAGACACGGGGACGGTTCTGTTGTCTGCTCCGCTGTCTGTGCCCCAAAGGGGGCGCTGACAGCGGAGCAGACAACAGAACCGTCCCCG
>NZ_JAGAYD010000165.1 GCF_017940685.1 Butyrivibrio sp.
CATATCGCACCTCCTAGTTATGTATTATAATACATAACTAGGCAAAATGCAATAGAAAAATGTCAAGAACAAGCGATTTTACAAGGATTTCTGGCACTTCATAGTGCCGATCCTAGTGACGAGTCACGGGAATGCAGGTTTCATCTATCCAATCGGCCCTGTCAGCTATGGCGCTGTCCCTGACCAGTTCACCAACCCTCGGGGCTCCGATAAAGCACAGATTACCATTATTAAATTTGTCAACAAGCCTTGGATAGAGCTGTAATACTCTCTCACAATCTGCCGGTGTTACTACTATCAGCATATCAAAACGATGTTCAGTATTCATTTCGATCACCTCTCCAGTAACTAAGTAGTCTAAATAAAGTATATCATGATACGGATTAAAATAGAGATACCATTGGACAAAAAAGAGCCCCGGTTACCCGGAGCTCTTTCTGGTAGTGGCAATAAATATTCAAATAGACAATTAGCCAAGAAGTGACAGAACACCCTGGTTGCTCTGGTTTGCCTGTGCCAGCATTGACTGACCAGCCTGAGCAAGGATGTTGTTGTTTGAATACTTAACCATCTCTTTAGCCATATCTGTATCACGGATCTGGCTCTCAGCAGCCTGAGTATTCTCAACAACGTTGTCAAGGTTCTTAACTGTGTGCTCAAGTCTGTTCTGAACAGCACCGAGGTCAGCTCTCATAGATGAAAGCTTGCTGATACCATCTTTGATGTTCTGAATAGCTGTCTGAGCAGATGACTGTGATCCAACCTTAACCTTATCTGAAGCAACTCCAAGACCTGATGCTGTCATCTTCTTCAGAGTAACAGTAATAGTCTGATTCTGGTCTGCTCCAACCTGAAGGCTATAGGATGTAGAACCGCTTAAGAGCTCTAACTCGTTGAACTTAGTATCATTAGCAGTACGGTTGATCTCACTCTGAAGAGCTTTTACTTCCTGCTGGATGTAACTTCTGTCAGCTGTTGTAAGAGTTCCGTTAGCTGCCTTGTTAGCCAGTTCATTCATTCTCTGAAGCATATCATGAACTTCGTTAAGAGCACCTTCAGCTGTCTGAACCATTGAGATACCGTCCTGAGCGTTAGCAGAAGCCTGTGTAAGACCTCTTACCTGACGTCTCATCTTTTCGGAAATTGCAAGACCTGCTGCATCATCTGCTGCTCTGTTGATCTTGTAACCGGATGATAACTTCTCACTTGACTTAGCCTGTACACCAGTTGTGATACCAAGCTGTCTATTTGCGTTCATTGCTGTAATATTGTGTTGTACTACCATAATTTACCTCCTTGTAAATACTGAAACAAATCCTTTTGTCTCAGTGATGCATTTTTTAGTTTCTTATAAAGCTTTATAATAATTTCCTCCGGTTGTCCCTTGATCGGGCCCTGATCTTGAGATTTCCGTCAGAATATTATTATCCCTGGCAGGTGTAACTTTTTTGTTACATTTCATCCCTGCAATTTATGTATCGGAGAAACATAACAAAACTTTAGAGCAAATTTGAAAAAATTTTTGTTTTTCTTTTCTAGATTGATTATAGCGCAATTCCGCCAAATATACACCAATATAATGTGAACAATTTATGCATAATTTATAAAATAATTATAATTCCTTAAATACATAACCGCCCTGCGTTTCATGCGCAGGGCGGTGTCTATATTATATCTGTCTTTATTACTGAAGAAGTGACAATACTCCCTGATTAGTCTGATTTGCCTGAGCAAGCATTGATTGACCTGCCTGAGCAAGGATATTGTTGTTAGAGTATCTAACCATCTCTTTAGCCATATCTGTATCACGGATCTGAGACTCAGCAGCAGTTGTATTTTCAACTACGTTATCCAGATTCTTGATAGTATGCTCAAGTCTGTTCTGAACAGCACCGAGGTCAGCTCTCATGGATGAAAGATTACTGATACCCTGTTTGATAGATTCAATTGCATTCTGAGCTGCAATCTGTGATCCAACAGTTACCTGCGATGCACCAACTCCAAGGCCTGAAGCTGTCATATTTTTCAGTGTAACTGTGATAGTCTGATTCTGGTCTGCTCCAACCTGCAGATCATAAGAATAGGAACCACTTAAGAGCTCTAATTCATTGAACTTAGTATCATTGGATGTACGATTGATCTCGCTCTGAAGTGCTGTGATCTCCTGCTGGATGTAACTTCTGTCAGCTGTTGTAAGAGTTCCGTTAGCAGCTTTGTTAGCCAGTTCGTTCATTCTCTGGAGCATATCATGAACTTCATTCAGCGCACCTTCAGCTGTCTGAACCATTGAGATGCCATCCTGAGCGTTTGATGAAGCCTGTGTAAGACCTCTTACCTGACGTCTCATCTTCTCGGAAATTGCAAGACCTGCTGCATCATCTGCTGCTCTGTTGATCTTATAACCGGATGATAACTTCTCGCTGCTCTTTGCCTGATTAGATGTTGTGATACCGAGCTGCCTGTTGGCATTCATTGCTGTGACGTTGTGTTGTACTACCATAATTAATCCTCCATGAACGGGGCCCGCTTCCCTGCTGCCTTTCCATTTTCTTTATTTGTGCAGCTTGCGCGGAGTCCTTTCCATGGCTGCTTTAGTTCTTTTTACACTAATTATATCGGCTCAGATTGCGATGACTTAACCCTTTATCGAAGTAAATTTTCACTTTTTATTGCATAAATGAAACTTTTATATATGTGATAACAATAAAAGAGACCTGCTATCACATGATCAGGTCTCTTCATATACTATTCTGATTATTCTGTTTAGTTCTTCTTGTCCATAAACTGAGGCGGAATATTCTTGAAATTATTCATGGTCTGATAGTAGTTGAAAGCTGCCACCGAAGACTGTTTGCTCTGATTCATATGAGTTCTGGCAACGTTAAAATAATTCTCTGCCAGTCTCTTATTCCTGTGCTCTTCAGCCTCTATTGAGGCACTCATGCCTGTTATCTGCTGGATCAGGCTCTGCATCCTCTTTATCTGGTCTGCGTAGTCCTGCTTGTGGCTTCCAACTTCTTCTTTCACCTTGTCAAACAGGCTCTGAAATCCCTCGTCAAGTGAAAGGAGTTTGTCAATATACTCGCCCTTCTCGTCCAAAGTCTTGTCATAATCCTCAAGAGCCACACTGTCGGGATCAGATAAAAGCTCTTTTTGCCTTGCATTGACTTCCTGGATCTTCTTCATGACTTCAAGTTTCTTTATAAGGCTTTCCTCCAACATATCAAGGCTTGCTGATATCATATGATCATCTCCTTTACGCTTCCTTGACCATGATGTGGTTAGCCTTCATAACCTCAACCCAGTTGTCCCTTATGGCATGCATGTGATCGTTTATCTCTGCGACAATCTCATTGTCCTTAGATATATTGGCCTCCACAAGGCGTCTTGCTATGTATGAATACATGTTTTCAAAGTCCTGAGCCACAGGATATTTCATATCCAGAGTGTTTCTGAGATACTCAATTATCCTCTCAGTCTTGATCAGATTGGTATGTGCCTTCTGGATATCTTTATTCTCAATTGCAGCACTTGCAATGTTTAAAAACTTGATCGTCCCATCGTATAACATAAGAGTGAGCTCAGGGCCACTGGCCGCACTAACCTTGTTGTTTTTATACTGTGCATAAGCAGCTCTTTGTTGTGCTGTAAGTACCGGCATATTCTTCCCTCACATTTCTGTTTTCTATTATATTAAACTTATAGTTTTATTTGAACTTAGCCGCTTCCGCCGCCAAAGTAGCTGGACAAAGATCCACTTGTTGAATTAACCTTGGCAAGTGCCGTCTCCATAACAGAGAACTTCTTGTAAAGCTTGTCCTGTGCTGCCTCAAGTGCCTTCTGAGCATCTGATATCTTGGTATTATAGGCACTATATTGTGAAGCCATCAACTTGTCTTCATAAATTGTATATGCACTGCTGAATTCCGAACCCTTCATGAGATTCGAAAGCTTTCCGTAAAGAGACTGTGAGAATTGAGTAAAGAAGCTCTGAACAGCATCCGGATCTGTTGAGATCATTGCATTTAAAAGATCTGTGTTTCCACTTGATACAGAGTCGTCAGAATCCCCATCAATATGAAGGACATCCCTCTCATTTTCTTCTGTATTAAAGTAGCTGCCTGTAGCGATTCCAAAGCTTGAAAGATACATCTTGGAAGTAGTTCCATCTTTTAGGGTAACATCAAAGCCGCTACCAATGATCTCCTTGAGACCATTTCGGATATTACCAAGAGTTTCATCACCGGAGAGAAGTCCATCTTTTATCTTATTCTCCCACTCCTCAACCTCTTTCTCAGACAAGGCTTCTTTCTGATCGTCAGTGAGCATGGAATACTTTTTAGCCTTATCAGCATTATAGAGGGTTGACATCTCTTTTACCAGCTCATTGTACTCTTTGATCATGTTTTTAATATTGTCGTAAATGCCGCTGGTATCCTGTTTGGTTGTAAGGGTTATATTCTCTGCAACCTCATTGGCTGTTATGGTAAGGCCGTTGATCTCGAAAGTGTTGCTATTTGACTCGTACTCTACGCCATTGAGATTGATTACTGCATTAGTTCCCTTTATGTAATTCTCACTGTCAAGGCCAAGAGCACTTGCTGCATCTCCTGAGAACGAGAAATTCCCGCTAGCTCCTGCAGCCTTTGAAGAAATATAAAACCTTCCGTTCTTATCATCAAAATTTACATCAAGGTCTGATCCAGCTGCGTTTCTCAAATTGTTAAGGACATCAGATACCTTGTCTGTCTCTTTTATCTCTATGGACTTTGTCTCACCACCAACTGTGATGTCCAAAGTCTGCGTGCCCGAAATACCAAGCTTATCCATGGTTGTGGAAGAAGATGCTTTAACCTTCTTTCCGGTCTCATCTTCGTACTCCATGGCATCGCCTGTCATGTATGCATTTTTTGAAAGCGATGTAATACTCAGATTCTGAATTGTATTCATCGCATTTTCGCCAGTCACTATTGAAACAGCACTGGGTTTACTCGCAACTGTGGTTTTCTTGGTATATGCACTTGAAAACCTCATATTGCTCAGAACTCCGTTATAAAAAGAATTTACCTTCTTATTGAGTTCTTTCCACTTATCCTGCTTCCAGGTGAGTTTCTTTTGATCACCCTTATAATTATCCAGTTTGTCCTGTTTAGTCTGTGTCAGCGCTGTTATGATACTCTCGGTATCCAGTCCTGAATTCATTCCCGTGATTCTTATAGGCATAGTGTACTCCTTTCTCAATCCGTGAGCATGTTACATTGACTTCCCTGTCGCACCGCTTCCCTGGGTGCACAATATTTCCTGGTTGCGGTGAGCTGTAAGATTATCTCTTTTCATCCACCATGATGCCTGCAATCTCCCAAACCTTGGCGATCATATCCAAAGTCTCTTCGGGAGGGAATTCCTTGATGACCTTCTTGGTCTCCTTGTCTACCATCTTGATGGTGACGCGGTTTGTTTTGTCGTGGATGCCAAATACCGCCTCAGCATTGGATTTGACATTCTTGGTCATCTCAGAAATTGCCTTTCTGACCTTCTCGTTGTCCTCCTGGATCTGCTCTTCTGTAGCCTCAAGTCTGTCCTGAGACTTAGCGAAGTTCTGGGCACCGCTCTGAGCATCTCCGCCTGATGATGAATTATCAGCCGCTTCAACTTTGAGATCAATGGTATTGGTAGCACCACTGGCCTCACTATTCACAATCTCAGACTGAGACTGGCTCTGTTCTTTTACCTGTGCTTTAACCTGTGGCTGTGTCTGCTGCATCAGCGGACTAAAACCATTGATAGCTTCTAATCCCATAATCTTTTACCTCCATGTCAGATCAGGGCGTGATCTGCGGTTAACAACGACTGTAACTTTAAAACACACTAGGTGTCTATGCACGATTTCTTATCCTCTATATCGGATAATGTCATATTTTCTTTATAGTATGGGGCAAAAAATCCTAAAATTTATAAAAATTTTAGGATTTTACACAACTCAACTAATCGCATTCGTGTACTGCGACCAATATCTTAATATATAGTCATCATCTTCTTCACCATTAAGCCATCGTTTTATCTCATTTTCTTCCTCAACAAGTTCTTTTTCCCGGTACTTATTCTTCGGATCTTCACATGTAAGAAGAATAAGATTATGTATCTTATTCATATAAGACATAGTGTAATCCTCTTTCGAAACACCCCTTTTGTAGTTATTACGTGCTCTGACAAGACGCTTCACTTCGCCATGCACATTGGACAGCTGTTCCTTAATATCAAGTTTATTCCAATCTTCACTAGTCATAGCTATTTACCTTATCCATGTTTTCAAAATGTCAAACAATTCATCAATTGTAGCCTGGTCAGTTAGTTCTCTGCCTTTTCCTATCCCCAATTCTTTATTGCGGTTTATATTAGGATGTGACTCCCATACAACCTCGACAGGATCTTTCATGATATTCCCGCCATAAATATCTCTTTCTTCAGAACCATCATCATATAATTCATGCTCAAGATCTATATGCATGTCTGCATCAATTGCTACCACCTTACGCTTTTTGTCAATACAAAACTTAACCATGTCATCATAGAAATGATTGTGTTCTTTCCATATATCGTCTAGCATCGTAATTTGTTTAATAATCATTGGATACCTTCTTTCTCTATTTAATTATACTCTAATACGCCAGGTAATAGTTTGGTATATGCAAACTTTTCAAAAACCTTCTTTTGGCCGTTTCGCGCGATCTCTTTTCGCTGGTCTTCGTGCGTAAGATAGTACTCCGCCTTGTCTATCATCTCCTCAGGTGTCCTTGCGATGGCAAGGTCCACGCCATCCTGGAAGTACTCGGCAATTTCAGATGTATATGTGGTCAAAAGAAATCCACCTGCCGCCAGTACATCCATGACCCGGAGCGACACGCCAGAGGTAATGCATCTTAGAGAGATATTCAGGTTGATCTTGCTCTTGCGGAAAATTTCTGGCATCTTGTCCGTATAGGATACAACGCCCAGGTTTTCAACGTTGGGAATTGGCGCTGCATCAGGGTTGGTATAAACAGCTGTATCAAAACGCTTCCCCATCTCAGTCAGGATGTTCCTGCGCTCATTGACAGTAACTTTTTTCCTGAATATATCCCTTATCACATCGCTGTAATCAATGCGATACCGTCCTGTATCTTCTATATTTATGAAATTCCTGATTCCTTCAATATCAGAGTCAGACAGGACTCTGTCGTCCGAAAAAAGATCGTAGCCAAATACCTTCTCCTGGCTCTGTATTACCTGCTCGATATACTCCTTGATCTCCGGCGGAATCCCTGTCCACTGGTCGTAGAAATTAAACTCGTTATCGTAGAGGCTTCCGAGGAAACAAACGTCATGTAGGTACGCGATTTCTCCGCTGTTCAAAGCGCCGGTTTCTTCGGCGGTTCCTTTGCCGATTTCTACGGCGTTCACATCGTCTAGCCTTTTGCACAGCTCAGACAGCCTCTTGGCATTTACTGCAAGGGGACAATGATGAACTGTTTCCACTCCTCTATCTTTCAGTTTCTTATATAAATCTCTGTCAAAAACAAATATCCGGTTTACCTTGTTATGAATTGACGGCGAAAAAAGCGGATAATGCGGGCAGTCAAACACCCAGCTCACGTAGGGCATGTCATACTTCTGGCAAACTTCAGAAATACTTGGGAAATAGTCAAAACTGTAAACCAGGTCGAAATATCTTTTCCCTAAGTCGTCCCTGCGATCAAAGCGCCACTTAAATTCCTGCTGGGTCTCTGGCGTCAGGTCTCCACCAAGCTGATCAAGTCTGATGGTCTCCACCTCATGCCCCAGCCTTCTCATGGCATCCCTGCAGTCGTCCCCATTAAATTCATCCCAGTCGTAATATAGAATCCGCATATCTGCTTGATTACCACCTTTTTCATTTCTATATAAATTATAATATCTGCGGTTTAACCAATTCAAGTTATCGAAAATATCTCTGTCTCATCTTAACTCATTTTAACCCATTGATTAATGAGTTAAAGTGAGTTAAAATCCATTTGAGGGTTAAAAGATATGAATAAAGAGATAGAAAAACTACAAAAAGAGATAAATAAGCTCCCAGCAGGTGGTGTAACAAAAAAGAAAATCAACAACACTTATTATTTTTATCATCAGTGGAAGGACGCGACGGGCAAGCGTCATTATGACCTGGTGACAGAAACTGAGTTTGCTGATCTCAAAGTGCTGATCGAAAAACGCAGGGAACTTGAAAAAAGATTGAAGGCATATCAAAAAGAGATACAGCTTAAAACTCCTACCTCTGCTGGCCAAGACGTTCTTTCACTGAACCTCACCTCCAATGCCATGCTTGGCGCAAGGCTGTCAGTGATGGCTGATCAGGCCAAGGGCTATGAGAAACGTGATTGCTATGAGATTCTTAAAAACTATGTATATAGCAGGGAATCCGACAAAGTATGCCTGATCTACGGCCTTCGCAGAACAGGGAAAACCACACTTATCAGACAGCTCCTTCTTGACATGAAACCGGAAGAGTTCTCACAGGCTGTTTACATCAAGGCCACTCCTTCCGACACCATAGCTTCGATAAACACTGATCTTAAGCTGTTGTGGGAGAAGGGATTTAAGTATGTGTTTATTGATGAAGTCACATTGATCAGTGACTTTATTGATTCTGCTTCATTATTCTCAGATGTCTATGCAGCTGGTGGCATGAAGATCGTTCTGTCAGGAACTGACTCTCTTGGATTTTATTTCGCAGCCAATGAAGAGCTATATGATAGAGCCGTTATGGTTCATACCACATTTATTCCATTTAGGGAACACTCAAGGCTCCTACGGACAGACAGTGTTGACGAATACATTAGATATGGCGGTACATTAAAGGCGGGCGAGCTTGGTTTCGAAAACAATGACGCCACTTCTTTTGATGCCTCATTCAGAGATGACGAGAGCGCAAGAAGGTATATCGATACTGCCATCTGTAAAAACATACAGCACTCTTTAGCATACTATGAGAATGGTGGTCATTTCAGACATCTGAAAAAGCTCTACGAAGCTGATGAACTTACCAATGCCATCAACAGGATCATCCAGGATATGAACCACGAATTCACTAAAGAGGTTATTCTGCAGGAGTTTGTCTCCAGAGATCTTAGATCCGCAGCCCAGATGCTTCGCTCTGCTCCAGATGTAAACATGCAAACAAATGCTTTAGACGAAATGAACATCTCCGGTGTCATTGTAAAACTAAAAAGCATTTTGAGTATAAGGGAAAAAGAAGATCTTTCAGAGCAAGTCTCTCAGGCGGCAGCCACAGAGATCCGCGAATATCTCAAAGCCCTTGACCTGATAGACTATATCGATATAGAAACGGCTTCAGTAGATGTTGGAATGGATGAAAAGAAAGTGATCTTTACTCAGCCCGGAATGCGGTATTGTCAGGCTGAGGCTTTGGTTTATTCACTATTAAGAGACAGAGAGTTTAAGCTCCTTAGTGAAAGAGAAAAGCTACTCATCACTCATAAGATATTAGAAGATGTTCGCGGGATCATGCTTAAAGACATCGTTCTCATCGAGACCCGCAAGGCTCTTCCCAAGTCAAAAATGGTTTTCAAGCTTCAGTTTGATGTAGGGGAATTTGAAATGGTCGTATACGATTCAAAAACAGATTCCTGCGAGATCTATGAAGTAAAGCATAGTGATAAAACTGATGAAAAGCAGCTAAAGCATCTTCTAAACCAAGAGCATATGAAACTCACAGAGAAGAAATATGGAAAAATAACCGGTAAGTATGTATTGTATAACGGTGCTTCGGGCATTGTACTTAAGGACTGTGAATATAAAAATGTTTCAGAATATCTGAAGAGTCTTTAAACCAAATCCCCAAGAAAAAGATACTGCTTGGATTATCCCACAAAAAACCGACGCACCAAAAGTGCGTCGGCTAACTCTCTACTTGTAAGATCTATCAAACCTGCAAATCCAGTCGCTCTTATCACAGCAGCTTCTTCAGTGCATCGATTCCTGCAACGTCTGTTGCCTGCTTGTTCTCGTTCTGGATCTGGATATAAACTTCTTTTCTGTAGATTGGAACTTCCTTTGGTGCGGAAATGCCGAGCTTGATCTGATCACCTCTGATGTCCAGCACGGTGATCTCAATATTATTGTTGATAATGATTGCCTCATTCTTTTTTCTTGATAATGCTAACATGCTCAACCCTCCTTAGCTTCCTTATTCTTCTGAAGAATATCATAGATAGGGAACTTAACAGGGTAATCGCTGTTCTCAACGATGGTCTGAACACCCTTCATGCTCTCTGTGTTGATAACAAAAGGTCCCATCAGATTAACTGTCATCTTGGTAAGATCATGAGGAACTGTAACTGTTACAAGAACCAGTACGTCTTCATCCTTGATATCACCAATATCAGCTACCTTTGTCTCATCAACTGAAGGGCTGTAATCAGGGCATACTACCAGGGGATCAATTACAGGCATTGCAAATCCAGGCTCATCAATTGACTGCAGCCACCTGATTGTATTCTTGCCGCTCTCTTCCTCTTCATCATGGATCAGAGTAAACCTTGTAAGATCAGGGAACCCAATGATACCATTTGGGAAATTGATGATCTTGTTATCTTCAATCTCTACTTCTCCGAAAATCCTAGTTGTTAATTTCATGCTGTACCTCCGTGAATTTTAAAATCACTGTTTTTATGCGGTTTTGCCCGCTTATTCCCAACAATTTCCTACATCATTAATTATAATCGGTATGTCGCACAATTGCCACAATTAAATGTAATTCATCAGACTTGTCTGACTAATCTTACCAGTTGCCATAAGGCTTGCCTCATAAGTAACCTGGGCAGTAGTGAGCTGTGTTGCAGCTTCTGCTAGATCTATATCCTCGTTCTCAGACTGAAGGGTCTTAAAGGTTGTGGTCTGGCTCATAAGTCTTGTGCTGATAAGATCAAGTCTCTTTGACCTTGTACCGTTGTCCGTAACTGCCACGTTTGCTGTATCCAGGGACTTCTGCATGGATGTGATCTTGTGCTCGAATTCCTTCTGGATGTCTTCCCTCATGAAGTCGTAAGCCTTCTGTGCTGAGCTTATCTGGCTATTTATCTTGGCCTTGGTTTCTTCGTCCTGAGCGCTCTCAAGTCTTTCGTTAAGAGTTTTTAAGGTTGTGCTCATGTTCTTTAACTGTGAGAGTTTATCCTTAAGGTCGCCTACATCTCTTTTCACATTGGTGGTAAATACCGCGTCAGCTGTGGTGTTCACAACTACTGACTGAGCAAAACCAACATCATAGGCGATGCCATGTCCCGCTGTTCCCTTGTTGTAAAGGATCTGCCTTTGATTTTCGTCTGTGTACTCGCAGGCGAAAAGATTCTCCGGCCTTATGTCACCCTTTGCCCACTCCTTCTTGTCGTAAACCATGTCGATGGACTTGGCGTTGATGATATCAGGAAGGGTTGAGAGCTTCTCTTTTAAATAATCGTTAAGTAGAACTTCGCCTGTGGATGCATTTAGGTAAGCAAGCGCTCCGTCTGGATTGCGGCCAAGATCGTTGTAAGCCTCATCAAGATCCTCTTCTGTGCTGGTCTTGTAGATCATGTGGTCACTGTCGATGGTGATGCTGGTCTCAACATAGGAGCAGTACACGCTTCCGTTCCCGGTAACCTGTATGATCTCGTTGCTAAAAGAGCCATCGCTGTTCTCAATCTTGCTGTTATTAGTAACTGTGTAGGTTCCATCGCTGTTAACCGTTGCGGTATATCCGTCATCGGTAAGCCCAATTGTGTAGCTCTGATCGATGGCTGGAAGGAGGGGAACCTTCACCACCTTAGGAGTTGTTCCCTCAGGATTTGTGTAAGTGATGGTGGACACCTGTGTGGACTCCAGTGAAGTGATGGCTGAATCTACATTTGCAGATTTAGTCAAAAGAGTTCCATCTGCCGCCATTGTGAGCTTGTAAGATGAATTGGTCTCTGTATTCTGTCCAGTGATGGTGTAAGTTCCATCGCTGTTTCTGCTGGAAGAATAGATCATGTTGTCGAGGCTGCTTGTTATTGTGAAGTCGTCCTTGGCTGTCTCGTTCAAAGGAATTGCTGCGTAGTGGGTAACTCCAAGCTCATCCTTAAATGTAAGACTTGCTGAATTCATTGAAGTTGTGACTGAACTTGTAGCCGGCTGGCCAAGAGTCTCGCGATACTTAAGAACTGCTGACTTTCCATCGCCCTCGACATAATCAAGGTTGTCATAGGAAAGGCGAAGTCTTCCAACAGTTTTTTCTACTATCTCGTTCTCAAGAGTTGCTGAAACACTGCTGTCTAAAATCTGCGCATTCTCAAGTTTGTACTTGCCAACAACTCTGCTTGACTCTGCGATATTGCCAGCACCGAACTCGTCGTTGATATCTGTGTAGCTTGCAGTTGTGGTCTTGTCGTAAGTAAGAGCTGTATCTGTTCTATAGCCAGTAAAAACGTATCTTCCGGCGTAGTCAACGTTACCAGTTGAATAATACTCCTGTGCAAGAGCATCCATCTGAGTGATGATGGTATCAAGATCGTCCAGTGTCAGGTCCTTGTTGGCACCCTTTGTAGCCTGCTTTACGCAGTCTGTAAGAACATCAGTGATTGTTGAAAGAGCATCAGCAGTAACCTGAAGCCAGCTCTCAGCATCCTTGGCATTCTTCTCGTAGTACTGTGAAAGCTGGGTCACATTGCTGCGAAGACGAAGTGCTCTTATGGCGATTACAGGGTCATCAGATGGCCTGGTTATCTTTTTTCCTGTGGGCATCATGGTATTGAGCTGATCCTCTGTGACCTTGTTATTATTAATGTTATAGAGTGAATTGTTCTGCATGATCTTGTTAGTAATGCGCATAGTTATCCCTCACTAAAAAGACATTCCTTTGTCTAAACATACGCATCCTTGCAGAATATAAGATTTTCAATAACTATATCGGCAGTTTTCCCGTAAACTTAAGACAGCACCTGCAAATTCTTGCAGATGCTGCCATCATTTTTTCTATCTCAGTTTTTTTATACTCCAGTCTGAAGGATTAGTCTGTCGTAGATCTCCGTAAGAGTCTGTATCATCTTGGAGGAAAGAGTGTATGCATTCTGGAATTTTACCAGGTTTGAAGCTTCCTCGTCCTCATCAACGCCTGAGTCTGAAAGCCTCTGATTGCCGATGGTGTTTTCAAGGGATGTATAAGTCTCCTCCAAAGTGTTGGAGTTACTCTTGTTAAGTGCCACATCTCCGAGAACCTTTGTAAGGAACTCTCCTGATGTTGCTCCTCTGAATATCCTCTTGGTATCCAGCATCTCTTTTAACTTGCTGAGATTGCCAAACTCTGACTCGCCCTCAGTGACATCTGCCTTGGTTGCCAGTCTGTCTGAGTTATCCAAAAGAACTGAACTTACCGTGAAATTACCAGCTCTTACCTTGTAATAACCTTTGTTTGCAGAAAGAGTTGTGAGCTCCTCGTAGCTGTACTCTGCTGCTGAGTTGTTATCCATAACTGCGGAAAAGACATTTACGCCCTCCAGGGAATCTGATGTATATCCGGAAACCATTATTTGGTTGAAAGCGTCTGAGAACTGGCGGATCCACTCGTTCATCTGGGCCATGTAATAAGGAATTCCCTGATAGCTGTTGGAGTATCCGATGCTTACGTTCTTGCCCTCATCAGGAAGACTTGAAAGTGTGGAAGGATCCATGGTAAAGGTGTACACGTCATTGCCGTCGTACTCCCAACTGTCGTACTTGTAAGTCTTGGCACCGACCTTGATGGTGCCATCCTCAGGGATTGTAGCCTTGGTCATGCTCTTTAGGTAATCAGCTTCTACCTTGACGCTCATTGTCACTGTTCCGTCAGGGTGCTGAACTACGCCGTTTACGCCTGTCGTTCCATCTGTAACCTGACTCTTACCGTGGAAGTACTGGTAGTTGTTACCATCTCTCATGGCCAGAAGTCCCTGGAGTTCGCCGCCAATAAGCTTTGAATCAAGGGCGAAATCTGAAAGCTCGTTTACATTGTCGCCATCCTTATAATTTGCGCCGCCCCACTTGATGTCGAAAAGACCTTTGACATCATTCTGGTTAACTGCGCCGTCATCATCTCTTGATACGCAGATCATCTGCTTGTACTCGTAGGTATCAACCAGCTCGTAAGCTGAGCCAACCCAGATCTGGAATCTTGTAGCTCCAGTCTCTCTGTCGGGCTGTGACTCATCAACTATAGGAGTTTCCTTGGTCTCAACTGAGATTATCTTGGAAAGCTCATCCACCAGAACATCTCTTTTGTCCCTGAGCTCATTAGCCCTTGCGCCAGTCATCTCGATGACGTTGATCTGCTTGTTTATGGAAGCAACTTCCTGAGCAATGGCACTTACTCTGTCGGCCGCAAGCTTGATCTCTGCGTTGACATCTGCCTGCTCGTTCTGAAGTGAGTTGTATACGTTATTGAAATACTCTGTGATACTCTTAAGGCTTGATACGAAAGTTGCCTTGGTTTCTGTGGTTCCAGCTGCTGTCATTACTGACTGCATTGCAGTTTCCATCTTGTTGAAAAGAGATGAGAATCCGCTGGTTCCGTTGTCGTCCAGGTACTCTTCAATAAGACCGTTGTAATAGTTCTTTTGCTTAACTTCCCCAAGCAGGGTCTCGTTGTTCCTGTACTTGACGTCGTAAAATTCGTCCCTGACTCTCTCGATGGCGATGGTGTCAACACCTGCACCTGCGCAGCCGTACTTTGCAAAAACCCTTAAGGCGTCACTGGCTTCCTGTTTAACAGTCTGCCTTGAATAGCCGTCAGTGTTGGCATTTGATATGTTGTTGGCTGTGGTGTTCAGGGCTGCATTTGCTGCTCTAAGTCCTGAGCCTGCGATGTTAAGTCCAAAGAATTGAGAAGTCATGCGGGTTCTCCTTCAAAATAATCTACACGCGGTTCGGATTATCAGCTTCCGAGAGTTGAAACCAGATGCTCAAGCATTTCGCTCACTACATTTATATATCGGCTGGATGCGTTGTATGCATTCTGGAACATGATCATAAATTCAAGTTCCTCATCGCTTGATACTCCAACGATCTGCTCTCTTGCTGACTGTACCGAGTCAACAGTCTGTTCCTGCGCTTCCTTGATGTTGTCGTAAACATCACCTGAGTTGGCAACCTGTGAAACCAGGCTGTTGTAATAGGTGACGAAGCTGTTTCTTGTTGAAACGTTTGGATTGAGGACGTAATTTTCTTTTGTGAAAGCCTCTTTTATCTTGGTAACTGTGTCGTTGTCCTCATTTCCATCTACGGTTCTGTAGGTGAAAAGAGTGGGCTCCTGTATGAGCTTTGGATTTATCTGAGTGTTCTTTATTGTAAAGCCTGTAAGCACTGTGCCTGCTGGCTTTTCTTTACTGATGTCGTAGGTGAGCTTATCCTCTTCGTTGGCGCAGCTAAAAAGCGTGAATTCCTTGGCTTCTCCAACACTTCCATCAAGGAATGCCGGATTACTTTCAGCGTTTTCCATGATGTCGTTGATGGTTGTCATAACTGTGTGCACCATCTGGTCGAACTCAGCCTGAACGTTCATGATAACGGACTGTGCGATGTTGGTGTTGTAGAACTCGGAGTCCTCTGTGATATCGTGGTAAGTTGCGTTGTGGTCGCCCCTTGCAAGAAGCACTGAACGGAGCTTTCCGATATCGGTGTTTGTCACAGTTGAGATGTTCTGTGTCAGGTCGTAAACATGAGCTCCTTCTATAGAAACTACTGTCTTGGATCCGTCGTGGTTGTCCACTGTTTTTGCTGCGTACTCCCAATATGGAGTTGCATATCCCACTGAGCTTTCAAGAGTTGTATCAACTCCCAGGTGATTTACGTGGTCGGTTGTTACAAATGAAGATCCTTCGAAAAGAACTGCCACATTGCCAAAGATATCTTCCTGGTACTCGATCTTTCCGTACTCACCAAGCCTGTCTAGTAGGAGGTTTCTCTCATCTCTAAGGTCGTTTGCTTTTTCTTCTCTGCCTGACTCGATGTTTACGATATCTTCGTTTAAAGCTCTGATGCGGTCGCCGATCTTGTTGATGTCATCGCACATGGTCTTTACTGTGGAATCCATGTTTTCCTGATATGAAACCAGGCCATCATATACGCTCTTGGCTCTTGTCAAAAACTCATTTGCCCTTGTGACAAAAGAGCTCTGTGTAACCGCTGAGCATGGATCCTTAGCCAGCTCCTGTACTGAAACCCAAAGGTTATTGAGGGAATCAGCGAACTCAGAACCATTCATTTCCTGGAGCTGATCTTCTATTTCTTCAAGAGCTTTTACTGAAACGTCATAAAAAGCGAGCCTGCCATTCTCCGTCCTATAGGAGATATCCAGGAATTCGCTTCTGACCTGCTTACAATTATTATAATTAACTCCGGTTCCGATCTGTTTCCAGGCGATGGCTTCATTCTTTTTCTCTAAAGTCTGATACGCTCTGGTTCCCTGTGAAACCTGCTGCCTTGTGTAGCCCTCGGTGTCCAGGTTCGCCATGTTATGTGCTGTGGTGTTCAGCGCATTCTGGGAAGTTGTAAGACCCGATGTACCTACATATAAGTTAGCCATTAAAGACATGTTTGTTACCTCGCTGTCCCTTGTTTTAGGGTACAAAAAAGACACTACCGCGATTTACGGTATTCACCCGGGTGGATTATCTACATGCTCCCGTACCACTTTTTAGTGGTACGTTACTGCTTTGCATCAAACCCGCCCGATGTGTAACCTAAACATTCGCCTGTAGTGTCTGCAGCTCTTGAGTAATTCGCCGTCTGGGGAGCTCTCTTAGACGCTTGGATGATGTTCATCTCGAATTGAACCATCTCTATGGAACTCTTTAATAGTTCCTGGTTCTGTCCATTTACACGCCTGACATTGTCTGCAACGGCAACAAGCCTATCCCGCTGCACTGCCAGGTTTCTCTGATCCGCTGGTCTCTTCTCAAGTACCTGGATCAGATCGGTCAGTTTTAATGAATTAACATCCATGTTAAGTACATTTGCAATATCCGTCATTGCTGTCACTCTTTGTTTTTCTGCCGCTTGGATATCGCCTATTATGCACTGCTCCTCATCCGTGATTTCTGCAAGTGCCTTAAGATCACCTTTGATAATGATAGTGGTCTTCCGGCTAGATAATCCCAGTAATTTTTCATAAAGTGAACCTTCTCTGTCGAGAACATCCACCAGTGTTTCTACAAGACTTGCCACTGGAATCATCCTCCTATGTTATTTAATTGATGTGGCCTGACTAGTTAAGCCAGCTCTTCGTACTTTGCCAGCAACTTATCAGCAAAAGCCTCTCCACTCACATCATAAGTACCGTTTTTAATAGCAGCTTTTAACTTTGCAACGACATCTTCCCTGACATCCGGAGCATTGTTTACAGCCTGTTTAGCAACCTGGATATCTTTTCCAATAGAAGAAAATGATACAGTATCTCTGATATCATTGGTCTTCTTAGCTGCCTGCGGCTTACCTACTTTGCTGTTAGAGTAAATCTGCTGAACCTGACTGTATGCTTCTATTCGCATATCTTTTCCTCCTTCCTTGGAGTATTTTTGAACTTCTATATCATTTATCGGTAGAAGTCACCATTACTTTAGCTTTTTTCTAAAAAATTTCCCCAAACCTTTTAGAGCCTGTAATGGTAAAAATACAACCAAGGGCCGTTATGTAATAAGTTGATAGAATCCCTTGTTTCCGTACAATTCCCGGGTTTTTTATTCAAAACCCACTCGTTCCGTCGTAAGATATATCGGAATATGAAGGGCAAACTTTAGAGTTATTTTAGAAATTAAATTGTAAACTTTTTGTGAACAAAATTATTTTTATGATATTTGAAATTGTGATCTGATGCAAGCCACAATTTTGTAAGCTCTTGTGGAAGTCAATTTGTATTAGAGCTGCTCTGCGCTCATGTGGGCGTTGCTGTACTGTGGGTCTCCTGTGACGTCCTGGGAGAACCACTCTGCAGGGTGATAGACAAGCGCTGCTTCCTCTGTTGGGAACTCAACTTCTGCAAGGATCCTTCCTGCGAATACACCTTCGAATACATCCAGTTCGATCTTAATGCTGCGATTCTGGACAGCGGACTTAAGTTCTGGATTTGCCTCAAGGATATCCTCGTCAAATGCATCATCGTTTAAAGGGATGAGATATCTCTTTTTGGTAATGATGTTGCCATCAGCCTTGGAAGATAGGTGCTCGTAAGCCTCCTTGGTAAGGGGCATGTTGTACTCTGTCTGACCGATGCGTGCCTGAGCGCTTCCCTTAAGTCCCTTATATGTCATGTAGTATGTATCATCTTCCCTGCGCACGCGAACTGCAGGGCTTACATTTAGGTACGCCTGCTCGATCTGATGAAAGGGATATTTGTTTAAGTCGTCCGGAAATTCTTTTACCAGGAATTTCCTCTCTATCTCTACGCCCATGGATACTGTTGTCTCCTTAATTGTAGTTGCGGCTGCGGTTCACGCCTTGTAGACAATCCGCTCTGCCATGTCCTTGGCAGCATTGATGCCCTGGAAGTGCTCAATTATCGCAAGTCCAAAGTCAATTGCTGTACCCATCCCGCGGCTGGTGATGAAGTTGCCGTCCTTTACAACTGGGCTTGTCTGGAAGTCAGCTCCTGTAAGGTCCACTTCACACCCCGGGTAGCAGGTAGCTTTTTTGCCCTTAAGAAGTCCCATCTTACCGTATACTGTAGGTGCAGCGCAGATAGCTGCCAGCATCTTGCCCTCAGCATTAAACTCTTTTATCTTGTCCTTAAGAGGCTCGCAGGCATACAGATTCCTGGTTCCAGGCTGTCCTCCAGGAAGGATCAGCATATCCACGCCGCTAAAATTAAAATCCTCAAATGTAGTGTCCGCCTCCACAGCGATTTCGTGGGATCCATAGACACTCTTGCTCTCCATTATGGAGACCATTGTTATATCGATTTTGGCCCTGCGGAGCAGATCAACAACTGTCAGCGCCTCAATCTCTTCAAATCCGTCAGCCAGGAAAATTGCAGTTTTTTGCATGTTTTGCCTCCTTATTGCTTGATAGCTTAGTTATAAAGTAGATCTTGCTTGTGCAACAACTCTGTTATATTTTAGATTTTGCTTGTGCAAGCTTTTTTCACTACAAACTATGTCATCTATTATATAGCATGTTATCTACTTTAAGCTATCTTTCGCAATCCTTTAATTGGAAAAAATATGATTTGCACAAAAAGAACTGCCAGGAAGCTTGGCAGTTCTTAAACTGTAGACAAAGTATAGCTTATCCATAGTCACTTCTTGAGCTTCTTAATGAATACTCAAAAATATGGTTTTTTATGATTACGGACTATAGCATAGAAAAATGCTCCACAGTAGGTAATTATTCCCGCTAAATAGCTTCTCAAAAATACATTTTCAGCCTGAAGACATTTTGGGAGGCCTATAGTCCGTAATTTGCAGATCAGGTTCAGTAGAATAATTCCTTGAAAATGCTCGTATTACGGACTATAGACATAAAAAAACTTGCGTAGTCTGTTATGTAATTTAATAACAATTGATATTGGCCATTATTTTACGGACTACGATATGGAAATAAGCCATTCAGTCTGAATCATCCTTGCCCTGGAGCCTGCTGACCGCCAGGCCCGCCCTGCATTCCCTGACCAGGAGCCTGCTGACCACCAGGGCCACCTTGCATTCCCTGGCCACCAGGACCGCCAAATCCACCTTGGCCACCAGGGCCAGCTGGCATTGTCCCTGATGTTCCATCTGTACTGCCATTCTGGTCACTGCCAGAATTTGTACTGCCACTTTGGTCAGTTCCAGCCTCTCCACTACTGGTCTGGCCATTCATGTTTCCGCGGCCGCCATTGCCACCATTCATTCCGCGGCCGCCGAATCCGCCATTGCCGCCAGGGCCGCCCTGTCCGCCCATTCCACCAAAGCCGCCCATTCCGCTGGCTGCTCCATTGGTGGCGTTTATGTCATCTGCTGAAAGCTCACCAGTAAGGTCCCCAGCAGTAAAGGTATAAGTCTCGCCAGTCTCAAGATCTCCAGATGAATATGTAATAGCGTTGGCGCTCTTAGTTGTTGTGACAGTTGCGACTACGCTTCCGTCTGAGTCTGTAATCTTGATCTCTGTGCCTTCCTCAAGATTTTCATCAAATACATATGTAAGAACCTGCTGGGTTGAAGAAGAGTCAGCGTTTTCCATCATTCCAGACATTCCAATTGCAGTTACAGTTCCGCCATTAACCACGAAAGTTCCCTGGTTCTCAGTTCCTATATCAATTGCCGCGTTACCTGAATTTGCAGGACCGTCAACATAGACTGTTCCGCCATTTATGACGATGTCCTTATTTGAGTCAATACCGTCGCCTGAAGAATTCACATATACATCGCCGCCGTTAATAGTGATGAGAGGATCAGCCTCTGATGATGAAGCATTAAATCCGTCGTCGGATGAAGTCACGCTGATCTCGCCGTCGTTGACGGTAATTGTTGCGCCTTCAATTCCTTCGTAGCACTCGTCGATAGTGATGCTGCCACCATCTATAACCAGATCCGTTTCTGTGTGGATAGCGTCATCTCCCGCTTTTATGGCAAAAGAGCCACCGCTCACCGTAAGTGCACCATCTGCATGTACAGCGTCGTCCACTGTATCCATTTCAAAAGAGCCACCGCTGATGGTCATATCTCCTGCTGCCTTGAATCCCTTCTGGCTCACAGCATTTGAATCTGAATCGAGGCTGTTCTCAAAGTCCATGGCCATGCCCATTCTGCCCTGGAACTGAGTTGTGGTAGCAGTGTCACTGGATGCACTTGCATCACCTGATGACGCCTGGCTATCTGAAGTTGTCTGACCACTCGCTGGTGCCTGTGGCATCTGTCCATCTGAAGGCATTTCCGGCATCTGTCCATCTGCTGGCATTTCTGGCATCTGACCATCTGCTGGCATCTGTGGCATCTGTTGTGTAGTCGTGCTACTATCTGTTCCGCTTTCTGTGGTACTATTCTGGCGGTTCATCTTGCCACCAAAGCCGCCATTTCCGCCGCCAAAGCCCATCTCGGACTTCTTCTCAGCAGAAGCAGCTCCATCGCCTGTAACAACTGTGAATGTTCCATCTTCTATATTAAGAGTTCCATCAGACTGAACAGCATCGCCAACGGACTTAAGGTCAAATACGCCTGACGTGATAGTAACATCTGTTCCGCCCTTGATACCGTCGTTAGCCGCAACCATTACAAGATTCACGCACTCAACTGTAAGATTAGTCTTGGACTGAATGCCGTTGTTGATGTAACCATATACATTAAGTGTTCCAGCGCCAGAGATCATCAGGTCGCACTTAGCCATGATAGTAGCTTTCTGGCTGTTACTGAAACCATCGTCTGTTGTTTCGCTGTCTGACGTAGCCTCATCTGAGCTCTCACTATTCGCATCACTACTTGTCTCTGTGCTCTGACTCTTTAAATTCCCAGACTCAGTTGTCTCGCCACTGCTCTCAGAATCATCACTTGAATTAGCTTCCTCAACTGCAGCCTTGGCTGTCTCGTAAGTCTCCTCAGTTCCGCTTGTGAGGCTATTTACTGTACCCTCCATAACGTAGACTACTGCGCTATTGGCCTCTTCTATATAAATGGCGTCCTTGTCGCTGTTTGTGATGGTCACGCCATTTAGAATGATCTGAACATCCTGCCCCTCTGCTTCAACCTTGATCCTGCCTTCAGTAAGGGTTCCGGTAAAAGAGTATGTTCCGCCCTGTTCAATTATCACGTCACTTCCATCTACCGTAACGCCAGATCCATCGACGCTGGTTCCATCATCTGAAAGAGTAACTGCTGCATTCACATCGCCAAGCACTACACTGCTCTCCGCGGAGCTTTCAAGAGCACTTGAATCATTTCCTTCTACTGTAACTCCTTTAGTTTCAGAACCCAGAACGCTACTTTTAAGATTTTCTGCAAGCTCCCCAGAGCATCCTGTCAGCGCCAGAGCTGCTGCCATTGCCATCGCACACACTAAGTTTAATCTTGATCTCATAAATTTGTTGATCATGTTTTCACCTCATATTTCTCTGCTGTTGAAGATCTAGCAAATTACAGTTTTAACCTCTATTACTTAATCTGCCTAAACCGCACAGCTTGTTTTAATCTATAGTTTCTTTGGTTTACAATGCCATTTTATTTTCCCAACCTAAATCCATCCTAAAAATTCCTAAAAATAAATCTAAACTTCCCAAAACTATCCATAGCTTTAGTTTCCGCCATATGCTAGAATATCTTTACAACACGAAAAGCCCGTAATTAAAGGCTTTTCAAAATGTCTTTTCACAGGAAAGGGGATTTAAAAAATGGCTAATCTTGAACCAAGAACCAACGAACTTAAGGGAACTGAAACTGAAAAGAACCTCATGGCTGCATTTGCAGGTGAGTCAGAGGCAAGAAACAAATACACATACTTCGCTTCTAAGGCTAAGAAGGACGGATACGTTCAGATCGGCAAGATCTTTGAGGAGACAGCTGCTAATGAGAAAGAGCACGCTAAGCTCTGGTACAAGATCCTTTCAGGGATCGGATCAACAGTTGACTGCCTTAACGCAGCAGCAGACGGTGAGGCTTATGAGTGGAAAGAGATGTATCCTTCATTTGCCAAGACTGCAAGAGAAGAAGGCTTTAACGACATCGCTGACCTCTTTGAGCAGGTAGCAGCAATCGAGAAGGAGCACGAGGAGAGATACAGAAAGCTTCTTAAGAACATCGAGGATGGCATCGTATTTTCAGCTGACGGCGACACAATCTGGGAGTGCTCAAACTGCGGACACGTAGTTGTTGGACCTAAGGCTCCAGAAGTTTGCCCTGTATGCAACCACCCTCAGGCTTACTTCCAGAAGAAGGCTCAGAATTATTAATTAGGAAAAGAGCTATCTGCAAGTGCAAAGCTCTTTTGCCAGAAATAGAGGTGCCCCGGACCTGTACAAAACAGATTCGGGGCGTTTTTATGTTACTGGGTATTTAGTTGTACGCTTAAACTCGTAACTTCGTTCAGAAGGTCTCTTCTCTATCAATCCTTAACTTCGATCTTGAAGGTCTCTTCCTTCTCAGGGATGGTTTCCTTCTTAGGAAGGTTAACTGTAAGGACTCCGTTCTTGTACTGAGCGATGATGTCCTCAGGCTTAAGTCCCTCTACATGGAAGGATCTCTGGTAAGATGAGCTTCTTCTCTCGCGGCGGATGTACTTGCCATCACTGTCCTTCTCATCATTGTTCTCATTGTGAGAAGCGCTGATGGTAAGTGTGTCGTTCTTGAGGTCGATGCTGATGTCTTCCTTGTTGAATCCAGGAAGCTCAGCCTCAAGCTGGTAAGCATCCTCTTTCTCGATCACATCAGTTCTCATAAGGCCTGACATAGAGTCGAACTGCTTGGCAGCCTGTGGTGCTCTGCAGGATCCTCCGAAGAACCCATCGTTAAAGAAATTGTCCATCTCATCAAATATATCATTATTACTCCATAACATTGGCATCAACATATCTATCACTCCTTTACTTAAATATTTTTTGTGGTGTAGTGGTTTTGTGTTATTAGCACTCGAAGTGTTCGGCTGCTAATTTCTTGTTACAAGTATGTTATAGAACAACTAGAACAATATGTCAACACCTCTTCGGACAAAATTTTCTAAAATAAATATAAACAAAGGCCAAAGCTACATTTTATGCGGCTTTGGCCCCTGTAAGTAGGAGATTTTTTATGACTTAAATTGGCATTTTATTGGCTTTTTATATAGCTGCAAAACCCTTTTCAAGGTCAGCAATAATATCATCAATATGCTCTGTTCCGATTGAAAGTCTGATGGTGCTCTGGGTGATTCCCTGGTCCTTCAGCTCCTCATCGTTTAGCTGTGAGTGTGTTGTTGTAGCTGGATGGATAACAAGGCTCTTTACATCAGCTACATTTGCAAGAAGGGAAAAGATCTCAAGGTTGTCAATAAACTTCCAGGCTGCTTCCTTTCCGCCCTTTATCTCAAAGGTGAAGATTGATGCACCGCCGTTAGGGAAGTACTTCTCATAAAGCGCATGATCAGGGTGATCAGCGATAGATGGGTGATTGACCTTCTCTACCTTGGGGTGATTCTTTAAGAATTCCACAACCTTCTTGGTATTCTCAGCGTGTCTGTCAAGGCGAAGTGAAAGTGTCTCAACGCCCTGAAGGAGCAGGAATGCGTTAAATGGAGAGATTGTTGCTCCAGTGTCCCTAAGAAGGATTGCCCTGATATAAGTAACGAATGCAGCTGGGCCTACAGCATCTGCAAAAGAAACTCCGTGGTAGCTTGGGTTAGGATCCGCGATATTAGGATATTTGCCACTCTTGTGCCAGTCGAACTTACCTGACTCAACGATGATACCACCAAGGGTTGTGCCATGTCCTCCGATAAACTTGGTTGCTGAGTGAACAACAATATCAGCGCCGTGCTCGATAGGCCTTATAAGATATGGTGTTCCAAATGTGTTGTCGATAACAAGTGGAAGTCCGTGCTTATGTGCGATCTCTGCGATGGCATCGATGTCTGGAATATCACTGTTTGGATTTCCAAGAGTCTCAAGGTAGATTGCTCTTGTATCTTCCTTAATTGCTCCCTCAACCTCTGCAAGATCATGAGCATCTACAAAAGTAGTATTGATACCATACTGTGGAAGTGTATGTGCCAGCAGGTTGTAGCTGCCGCCGTAGATTGTCTTCTGAGCAACGATGTGACCGCCATTTGCTGCAAGTGCCTGAATCGTATATGTGATGGCTGCTGCTCCGGAAGCTACTGCAAGAGCTGCTGAGCCACCTTCAAGTGCTGCAAGTCTCTTTTCCAAAACGTCCTGTGTTGAATTGGTAAGTCTTCCGTAGATGTTACCTGCATCAGCAAGTCCGAATCTGTCTGCTGCGTGCTGGCTGTTTCTGAAAACGTAAGATGTTGTCTGGTAAATAGGAACTGCCCTTGCATCTGTTGCTGGATCTGGCTGCTCCTGACCAACGTGTAACTGTAATGTCTCAAATCTGTAACCACTCATACCTTTGTCCTCCTGGTGTTTTATTTTAATGTCGTTTATTTATCGCTTTAACTTGTTAAAAAGATTATTACTATTTGCCTACTGTGTCAATAGGTTTTACAATAGCTTATAGTTATTGCTATCTATACGATTTACTTATAACATTATGTAAAAGAACTATCGAAGGGGATCATCATGTTTTCAACCAAGGGAAGATACGCACTTAGAATGATAATAGATCTGGCTGAGCAGCCGGGGGATGAGTTCATTCCGCTTAAGGATATCGCAGACCGCCAGGGCCTTTCCAAGAAATATATGGAGATCATAGCAAAAGAGCTGGTCCACGGCGGACTCCTTGCTGGTGCCAGCGGAAAACACGGCGGATACAAGCTCACCAAGACTCCGGAAGAATACTCAGTTGGTGAGATCATCGAGCTCATGGAAGGCTCCATTGCTCCTGTTGCCTGCCTTGCAGATAATGCAGAGGATTGCCCAAGAAAGGCTTCCTGCAAGACTCTCTCCATGTGGGAGGAGTTCTACGAAATAGAGCGGGATTTCTTTTTCGGGAAAAGAATCAGCGACCTCACCCAGTCCTGATCCTTCGCCTCAAAAAACAAATCCCGCTCAGGTTCATTTTCTATATATTGCGCTTTCAGGCAGCGCATCTACACTCATACTGCGTTGCCAAGCAGCGCCTCTACTTCTTTTCTCTTTTCATAGAGAACACATCCGCCGTCGTGATCATCAAGCAGTACGCCCTCTTGCTGAAGGGCCCTAAAGAGCCTTGAGTTCATGGCTTCTCTCAGGGATGTGTCTTTTACATTTATATCTGAATATGGTGAGAATGGGCATGGCTCCGCTCCGCCGTGGGAGTTGATGTGGAAAAAGCCTCTGCCTGCAGCGATGCATCCGCCTGAGCTCTTCTCATCTCCAGGGAAGGAAACGAAGACCATCTCTGGATGGTCAGCTCTGAGGCGCATGATCTCTTTTTTCAGATACTCTCTGTCCTCATCGCCGGGAGCAAGGTGCTTGGAATCCTCAGTCACTGGCACAAACTCAACAAAGATAACTGCCTTGCATCCCTTATCTGATAACATTCCGATGAACTCCTCGGAAGATACATCTTTTAAATTCTCAGTTGTAACAGTCACTGAAGCGCCGTAAATAAGGCCTCTTCTGTTTAGCTCGTCCATGTTTGAAACAAGCTTGTCGTAAACGCCCCCGCCTCGGCGGGTGTCTGTTGCCTCCTTCTTTCCCTCGATGCTCATGATGGGCACCAGATTCCTGTTTTTATCGAACATATCAAAGTACTTGTCAGCCATGTAGGTTCCGTTGGTGAATATTGGGAAAAGAATATCCTGCTTCTTACCTGCTGCCTCGATGACGCCTTTACGAAGAAGTGGCTCACCACCTGCAAGAAGAATGAAGCTTACACCAAGGTCACTAGCCTCATCAAAGACCCTTAGCCACTCATCGTCAGATAGCTGCGCAACCGGCTCTGTATCCTGTGTTGCGTCGTTGCATCTTGAATAGCACCCAGCGCAGTGAAGATTACAGCTGCTGGTGATGCTGGCAATGAGAAATGGTGGAATGTGCTCACCCTCTGCCTCCAGCTTTGCTCTCTTTTTGGAAGCTGCCTTGGTCGCCAGGGCGAACTTGGCCATGTAGGCGCTCTCCTTTGGATTTTTTAGTGTGGCCTTGATGGCGTCTGAAACCACGCGCTCTACGCCATGGGTCATGTACTCCTGAATGTCAAAATCTTTACTCATGAAATCTGTTACCTCTGTATAACATATGATTGTACTTAGACTAAAGTTACTGATGGTTTGATTATACCACTTTTTGAATTTTGTGCAATTATATTGTTGGCAACAAGACACGGGGACGGTTCTACTGTCTTATTGTACACAATAAGACAGTAGAACCGTCCCCGTGTCTTGTCAGTAGAACCGCCCCCGTGTCTCATCCCAGCAAACCGTCCCGTGTCTTGTCCCACAAAAAAGGCAGCCCCTCAGGCCGCCTTTCTATTCACAAAGACTCTCACGGAGTCCGCTAAATGCTGATGATGAACATGGGTTGCATCAAACCTCACGCTCTTAAATGCCATCTGCATGATTGGTCCTGTGCAGAAGGCGCATATCAAAGTTCCAATTCCAACCGGACCTCCAAGGAGCCAGCCAATAAATGTGGCCAGGCTAAGAAGCGTGATGCTGACAACACCTATAGGGATCCTGCCAGCTCTTTTTGCAAGTGCTACAAGCAGCGTATCTCTTGGTCCGCATCCAAGGGAAGCGCTCATGTAGGTGTACTGAGTATAGGCCATGATGATAAGTCCGATGATCATCACAGGAATCCCTGTCAACAGGCTATCGCACTTAGGTACAGCGCCGATCCTGTTGAAAAAGTCAACAGCCTTACCAACTACAAAAGCGTCGATGAACATTGCAATCCCGATGGGTTCCCGAAGGGCGATATCGATTCCGAGAATCGTGTAGGACACTACGATCGATGCAGTACCGTACAAAATTCCCAGAGTCTTTGATAGTCCAAGGTTTAGCACATCCCAAGGTCCAGCGCCGATGTTTGCCTGTATCGTAAGATAAACTCCAAATCCGTTTACAAAAAGACTGACTGCCGCCAGCAGCATGTTTGTTACAATTGCGCCTCCTGTCCTGTTTTCATGAAGGCTCTTATTTTTAAACATTTAAGATAACTTCCTTACTCAAAATACTGAATTTTCTCAATAACCGTGACAGGCTCCTTTACAAGGGATGCAAAGGTCTGTCCGTCGGTTTTCTTCCCAACAATACTACCATAGTGCACAGGAATTGCAACCTCAGGTTTTATCGTATTGATCAGGTCCGCAGCTCTTTTCGCATCCATTGTATATGTGCCTCCAACTGGCAAAAGAGCTATATCGCACTTAACCTGCTTGGCTTCCTTGGTGGCGCCTGTATCTCCGGCAATGTAAATGCGCTTGCCATCTACGTTTAAAATGTATCCCAGCCACTCTGCCCTTCTTGGGTGGAAAGGCTTGATGGTGTTGTAGGCAGGGATCGTCTCAAGAGAAAGACCTGCAATCTCCCTTGTAACACCAGGCTTTAGGCCGATGACCTCTTTTACCTCACGCTCCAGCTCAAGAGCATCATCGATCATGCTCTCAGGAGCTACAAGGATCGTATCTGGCGCGATGACTTTTCTGATGTCCTCCACAGAAAAGTGATCATAGTGCTGATGGGTGATCAGGACATAATCTGCGTCGTGCATCTCCTTCTTTAAATGAAATGGATCCACGTAAATGACACCTGCGCTTGAGTTTATCCTTATGCTGTTTTGAGTAAAAACTTCAATGTTGTCGATCATGTTTCCCCCTTCTTGGTCACGTTTTTTGACATCAGGGTGTGACATCGGGGACGGTTCTGTTGTCGTATTTTATCCTAATAAAATATGACAACAGAACCGTCCCCATGTCACGCCCCATAACTCACTCTTCTAACGCTTTTTTATACGCAAGATTATATATTTCCTCCGGAAGTCCCGGATGATTCTCTCTTAGTTCATTAGCATAAACCAGCCTGAAACCGTCGTAGGTAAACTTAGGCGTTGTAATGCAGGAAACAAAGGTATATCCATCGTCGTCCATATTTTCAGCGGCAAAGATAGCCCCTTTGGGGATCACAACCATCACTCTCTCGTCCTTGTCCAGGTCATTTCCCAAAAGATACTCCACCCTGCCAGTATCAGTTATGACAGTGATGCGC
>NZ_JAGAYD010000166.1 GCF_017940685.1 Butyrivibrio sp.
CATTCAAAGTATTTATCGGCAGTTATTTGCAAATTATTAACCAAAAAGTCAGATTATTTAAAGTATTATTAAATTTAATCAAAAAGTTTTTCAATAAGCAAAAAAAGTGCGGGAGCCTTATGACTCCCACACTATCTTCTGGTTTGTAAGATCAGCTCATTTCAGCTGAAGTGTTATTTTTCCTAATAAGCTGTATTAAAACTACCAATGATACAAGTATTATCATGATTCTATAAATTGTATCACTACCGTCTCCTGTAGATGCACGCCTTGCACCAAGAACCTTCGGCTGATTGTCTGATAGGTCATTGCCATGGCTGGTCTCAAAAGGCACGTTGATATAAGTAACTGAGCCGTCAGCGTGAGTGATCTTAGCTCTTGCCACGCGGCTATTGAGGATCTCGGTAGAGTTCTTCCTGGCAGTGCCGGAAGTATCAGGAGAAAACCTTAATCCAGTATCATCTGCTGAAGATGTTTGAGTATACTGAGATGAACCGTTTTCATCTGAACCCTTCTTATTGGCATCAACCAGCTGTAACTTACCCTTTTCAAGATCAATATTGTAATAGTCAGTAACCTCTTCCCCATTTGCATCTACAATTACAACATTGGTAATCTCATTGGGGCTCTGTCCCACACCTGTCTGGCTGCCAACGATAGTTACAGATTGTATACTATGGCCTTCTTTAAGAGAACCTTTTGTCAATTTAAAACTAGCATTGGTAATAGTAGTTCCATCATCGTTTTTGACTGTTGTACCAGCTTTTATTGTAATTTTGATCTTATCCTTCCTTAGAGAAAAAGGATCATATCCATCAGATGCCTGTAAAACAGCTATCGGATCAATTGTGACTTTATTCGCAAGGGAAATTCCGCGAACGTCTGTGACCGTGATGTCATTCCAGCTTACTTCTTCGCTTCCCCTGTAGAAATGTATATCATCAAGTTCATCTGTAACATAAGTGTAAGCCGACGTAATGTTCAGATAAAAAGTCTCTCCAGCATATTCAAATACTGTCTTTTCATCCCCAGCATATACTTTTACAGCCACAAGCTTTCCAAGGCAGTTGAAGATGTACTCGGCAAGCTTTTTGGGGTCATCTTCATCCATTGTATCTGTTACCACTATATCAAATCCACCAACCATATGTGGCTGTCTGTCATACTCTATCTCGCTAAGCTGTCGCCCATTCTCATCAAGGAGCTTGGGAACAATATGAAACTCAATACGAGATTCTAGTTCATCAAGTTTTTGGGCATGTTCAGGGTCGATCACCGGCTTAGTGATCTCCTCTTCCTTAGGCTGTTCTATATTCCGCCTCTGTCTTATAACACCATCAACATGAACGCGTACATCCTGATCTGATCCGTCTGTATTCACTTTTTTTACCACATACCACACAACGTAGTGTGTCTCCGGGTCAAAATCCGGCACAATATTGTGAATATCTTCTGCAGATGGAAGTCTTGAAATTATATCGGTAACTCCATTAGATGCTGTAAATCCGTCAGAAAGGAGACTGTCCTCTGATCCATCCTCCTCTGCGGAGCTAAAAGAAAGATTGCTTTGCATAATAGAATCTTCAACCCTTATAGGAGCTGAATACAGTGAAGAGCTGTAGGAAGCCGGCTCTTTTGGAATATCAAAGTCAATACCATTGCCTCTTACATAAAAGTATACATCAATGGCTGTTGCTGCAACTTCTTCCTTCGGAGTTTCTTTTACAGGCTGATTTTCCAAAAGCTTACTATCAAAAATCTGATCTTCCCCAATAATCGGTGTATCAAGACTTTCGCCTATAGCTGTCAGCTCGCTGGTCTCCTGCTTAAGAACAAGAGTATTTGATGTATCCCCCGTTGTAGCCTCGTCTGTAGTAACAGTACCATCATTTACCTGATTTGTTTCAGCAACAGGTTCCTCTTCTTTCTTCTTTTCAAGAGTTTCCTCTTTGCCTTCCCTGGACTCTACCTGGATGTCAGTTCCA
>NZ_JAGAYD010000167.1 GCF_017940685.1 Butyrivibrio sp.
GGATTATTTACATATGATAAAAGGCACCAGAAACAGCGAACAGAATATGTTCGGGTTCTGGCGCCTTTGCCTTCAAGGCATATTTTATCGGAAAAAAGATTTACAGGCAACAAATATTTAGTATAATTGAAATGATTTTTTGTTGACCTGTCCATCAGAGAAATGGAGTAGATATGAGCTGGGAAGAAAACGTACGAAAGGTTGTTCCATATGTTCCAGGTGAGCAGCCCAAGATCAGGAACATAATCAAGCTTAACACCAACGAGAATCCCTATTCTCCATCACCACTGGTTTATAAAGCGTACCAGGAAACAGACCTTGACGATTACAGGAAATATCCTGATCCTACCTGCAGTGAGCTGGTGGATTCCATCGCAGAATTTTACGGCGTAAAAAAGGAAAATGTATTTGTGGGAGTTGGCTCTGATGACGTTCTTTCCATGGCCTTCCTCACATTCTTTAATTCGGATAAGCCCATTCTTTTCCCGGATATAACCTATTCGTTTTATGATGTGTGGGCTGACCTTTACAGGATTCCTTACAAGCAGATTCCTTTAAAGGACGATTTCTCAATTGATCCTTTGGACTACTACGTGGAAAACGGCGGCGTTGTGATCGCTAATCCAAACGCACCAACTGGAGTTAAGCTCCCTCTTTCTGATATAGAGGACATTATCAGGAATAACAAAAATGTTGTGGTCATTATTGATGAAGCCTATGTGGACTTTGGAGCAGAGAGTGCTCTTTCTCTTATCGACAAGTACGATAACCTGCTTGTTGTAAGGACCTATTCCAAGTCAAGGTCACTGGCAGGACTTCGGATTGGATACGCCTTTGGATGTGAGAAGCTTATAAAATATCTTTTGGATGCCAAGTTTTCTTTTAACTCCTACACAATGAACATGCCTTCATTAAAGCTGGGCGCAGCAGCTATGAAGGACAAGGAGTACTTTGAGGAGACTGTAGCTAAGGTAGTTGCCACGAGAGAGAAGTTTAAGGTATCTCTAAGAGAGCTTGGGTTTGAGTTTGCGGACTCAGCCACTAACTTCGTTTTTGCAAGACACCCACAGAAGCCAGGAAAAGAGATATTTGAATATTTAAGATCAAATGGTATAATAGTGCGACGCTTTGACAAGCCAAGGATCAGCGAGTATCTGAGGATCTCCATCGGAACTGATGAGGAGATGGACAAGCTTGTCAGCACGTTAAAAGAGTATCTTTAAAAATAAGAATAGGAGTTTTTTATGTTAGCATTTTTTAAAGAGTCACTAATTGGTCAGTATATTACAGTGTTCATCGTTTCTATGGTGCCACTTATTGAGCTGCGTGGAGCAATCCCTTTTGCCTATGCTTTTACACACACAGGAACAGGCTTTAACCTTGTCATGGGATATATCCTTATTGCCATCGGCAATATGATCCCGGTTCCTCTCATTTATTTCTTCGCAAGGAAGGTTCTTGAGTGGGGAAAAGACAAACCGGTGATCGGAAGGTTCTTCACCTTCTGCCTTACAAAGGGCGAAAAGGGTGGACAGAAGCTTCAGGAAAAAGCAGGACAGGGACTGTTTGTAGCGCTTATGCTCTTTGTAGGAATTCCTCTTCCTGGAACAGGTGCATGGACAGGAACACTTGCGGCCAGCATCCTTGATATGGATTTCAAGAAGACCGTCACAGCTGTTATCTGCGGAATAGCCCTTGCAGCACTTATCGTTAGTATCGTTTGCGCTCTTGGTTTTGGTGCATGGTTTGGAATCACAGGCTGATATAAAGTGCAGCCTTACAGGAGAATATAAATGGAAGCATATACAGATTTTGCAGCAGTATATGACACCTTTATGGATGAGACCCCATACGAAGTATGGGGTACTTTTGTTGCTGGACTAATTGATAAATATGGCATCTCAAAACCTGTGTCAGGTCCTGCCAGTCAGGGAAAAGAACTTTCAGAAGAAGCCTATGATACTGCTGAGGATTCAGAGCAGGCACTTGATGAAGAGAAGAATCTTGTGGTAGAACTTGGCTGCGGAACAGGTTCTTTTACCCAGGTCATGAAGAATCTTGGCTATGACATAATGGGAATAGACATGTCTCCTGAGATGCTGAACCTTGCAAGGCAGAAGAGTGCAGATGCTGGGCTTGATATCATGTATCTTGAGCAGGACATGAGAGAGCTTGATCTTTACTGCACAGCTGGAACCATAGTCAGCGTCTGTGACAGCGTGAATTATGTTCTTGAGGATGAGGAGATCATTGAGACCTTCAGACTTGTGAACAACTTCCTGTATCCAGGTGGAGTGTTCATCTTTGACTTTAACACTCTTTTCAAATATCGCGATGTTATCGGAGATACCACAATTGCGGAAAACCGCGATGACTGCAGCTTTATCTGGGATAACTACTATGATGATGACAGTCATATTAACGAGTACGACCTGACAATCTTTGCAAAAGTGGATTCTGAAAAAGAGCTTTTTGCAAGATCAGTTGAGACTCACTATCAAAGGGGCTACACCCTGGATGAGATGAAGGGGTTTGTGGAGGCAGCAGGGCTATCCTTCGTTACAGCAATCGATGCTGATACCCACGAAGATCCTACAGATGACAGTGAGAGAATATATATAGTTGCAAGAGAGCAGGGAAAATAAATGTAAAGAGGCGCCGCTGATGCGACGCCTCAATTTATATTTACGGCTATTTAGATTTCTATGATGCCCTCAAAAACTGTTGTTGCAGGGCCTTCCATGATAACAGAGGATTCGGGATTTCCGTCCCAGGTGCAGGTTACAATCCCCCCAAGGACGTGGACGTTTACTGTGGAATCTGTGTGGCCATTTAAGATGCAGGCCACAGTAGTTGCACAGCATCCTGTGCCACAGGCAAGAGTTTCGCCGGTTCCTCTCTCCCAGACTCTCATGTGGACATTACCACGGTCGTCTACTTTTACAAACTCAGTGTTGGTCCTGTTTGGGAAATATTCATGGCTTTCAAATTGTGGTCCGATGTGCTCTATATCAAAGGTATCAAGGTCCATATCATCAGGAAGAAAAACCACTGCATGGGGATTTCCCATGGAGACGCAGGTCATGTGCCAGTCTCTTTCGGCAGCTGTGATAGGATAGTCGATCACTGCATCCTTGGGGATTCCGGGAAATGAACTGGTGCAATCAGCATTTACTGAAACTGGAACCTCAGAAGCCTTAAGGATCGGAGCGCCCATATCCACCTTTACGCTTTCGACCTTGTCATCAGGACCTACTGCAAGGTTTATGTACTTGTTCTTACCTGCACTTACTATAGTTAGCTGTTTTTTATTGGTAAGGCGATGGTCGTACACGTACTTGGCTACGCATCTTATGCCGTTTCCGCACATTTCAGATCTTGAGCCGTCAGCATTGTACATCTCCATCTCAAAATCAACAGCCGGGTCATCCACTGGATTTATGAAGATCAGTCCATCGGAGCCTATTCCAAAGTGCCTGTCTGAGACTTTTCTGGCAAGCTCAGATTTCTTTTCGTCAGGGATCAGCTCTTTTCCCCCATCTATATAAACATAATCATTGCCACAACCGTGCATCTTTGTGAATCTAATTTCCATGCCAGAACCTCCCATCAGATTTTTCGCAATTATATAATATCATATTTTTCTTGCAAAAATGTATACAATTATACAAAGTTGATATAAAATAACCACAACAAAAAATTCAACAAGGAGAATCCGCTATGTACAGACCAAACGAAGACTACCTTAAACTTCCAGGAAGCTATCTTTTCAGCACCATTGCAAAAAAAGTAAACGCCTATCAGGCAGCTAATCCAGATAAAAAGATCATAAGGCTTGGAATTGGCGATGTGACTCAGCCCCTGTGTCCTGCAGTTATTGAGGCACTTCACAGGGCTGTTGATGAGCAGGCTGATCCTGCTACCTTCAGAGGATATGCTCCGGACCTTGGATATGAGTTTTTAAGAAAAGCCGTTGCAGAAAATGACTTCAGAGCACGTGGCTGCGACATAGCAGATGATGAGATATTTATTTCCGACGGAGCAAAGAGCGACTCAGCCAACATCCAGGAAATCTTTGACAGAGATTCAAAGATCGCTGTTTGCGATCCTGTCTATCCTGTATATGTGGACTCCAATGTAATGGCTGGCAGATGCGGAGATTACGATGAAGCTACCGGTATCTGGAGCAACGTTATCTACATGCCATGCACTGCGGACAATGGCTTTGCCCCTGAACTTCCAAGCAAAACTCCAGACATCATCTACCTGTGCTTCCCAAACAATCCAACAGGAGAAGCCATAACAAAAGACAAACTCCAGGTTTGGGTTGACTATGCAAATAAGGTAGGCGCTGTCATAATCTTTGACGCAGCCTATGAGGCTTATATATCTCAGGATGATATCCCTCACTCAATCTTTGAGTGCGAGGGCGCAAGAACCTGCGCAATAGAGCTTAGGTCTTTTTCTAAAAATGCCGGATTTACAGGGCTTAGACTTGGAGCAACCATCATTCCCAAGGACCTTAAGGTGACCCGTGATGGAAAAGAGGTAATGCTCCACAGCCTCTGGGCAAGGAGACACGGAACCAAGTATAACGGAGCTCCTTATATTGTTCAAAGGGCTGGAGAAGCCTGCTACTCAGCAGAGGGCAAGGCTCAGATAAAAGATATGGTGGCAAAATATATGAAGAATGCCACATACATTTTAAATGGCCTGAAAGACGCAGGATATCAGGCATTTGGCGGTGTGAACTCACCTTACGTATGGCTTCGCACACCAGATGATATGACAAGCTGGGAATTCTTTGATCATCTTCTTGAAAATGCAAATGTTGTGGGAACTCCAGGTTCAGGCTTTGGACCAAGTGGTGAGCACTACTTCAGACTTACAGCCTTTGGCAGCTACGAAAACAGCGTCGAGGCATTAAATAGAATAAAAGCATTATAAATTGTACGATAACTGCGCTTATATGTTTTATAATATAAGTGCAGTTATTTTTTTATCGAAGGAAAATTTGCGGGTAATGGATACCGAGATCAAAAAGCTCACAAAAAAATACGAGAGCAATATGATAATCAGCGGCAGAGGTATGCTGTTTTTAGGCCTGTGGAGTGTCTTTAAGCTTGTTGTGGGGTATATCTTTGGGGCAGATGAAATTGTTGATTCTCAGCTGGATCTGCCGGATATAGATGAAGCTGCAAGAGAGCTGATAGTATGGCTTATCATAGCTGCAACCTGCCTGGTGATAATGCTTTCTTGCCTTTATGTCGGGATAAAAGCTATAAGGTATGGCAGAGGTATAAAAAGAAAAAAAGGATTCCTTGTTATTGTTGTAATTATTGGAGTGCTGAACATAGTGGGAATACCGGGGTATTTTAAAGAACTCAATACATCTGACTGGGACTCTGCCATTGCTTCAGCCCTGGTGGATCTCACCTTTGCATACATGTCCTTTGACATGGTCTACTCAGCTATAAGACTGGGAATGCTAAATAAGAAAAGGCTAAAGGAGGCGTAGGTATGCAGGAAGATTTTCACTATTATGCAACATACTGTGCAGCCATTTTAGCCGGATATTCCCATGAAGAGAGTCTGACTATCTGCTACAGCGCTCAGTTTGTGGACCTTTGTTCAAAGACCTATCTTAGCTCCATCAAAGCTCCATTATCTGCTGCAACTACCCAGCTTCAGCTGGAGATGATGGACGCAAGAACAGATGTCATCGGACTTCAGGATATAACAAGGATCTGGGCTTCTTTCCACTTTTTGCCCAAGGATCTTTATGTAAAAAAGAAATGGCGCCCTAAGGTCTACATGAATAAGTACAGGCTCATCTGCGGGCCTAATTCCGACCTTATGTTAAAGACTGTGGAGCTTGCCAAGGATAAGCCTCTTCAGAATGTGGGCATTGCAATGCACGTCCTTGCTGATACCTGGGCCCACGCCAACTTTGCAGGGACGCCTTCTCTTGTTATCAACAATACCGGAAAAGAGTTCTATGAGATAGTAGAAGAGGACGGCGAGGAAAAAGAGATCAGGATCAAGTTCAGACACAGCGCCTCTCAACCAGATGACCTTGAAAAAAGAATATTTACCAACAGCCTCTTCCAGAGTAATGAACATTCTATCATGAACCTTGGACACGGAAGAGCAGGACATCTGCCCGATTACTCTTTTATCAAATACAGGTACTATCCTGCCTGGGGCGAGTATGGGGACATCGTTAAGGATAACCCAAACGACTACTACAAGGCCTTTTGCCAGATGGTATATGCAATGAAATATATCAGGGGAAAAGAGCTCTTTTTCGAAAAGGACAAATATGATGTGCCTGAAGTTGCGCTCCATGAACTCAGGATAAGGGAGATAATAAACAAGAGGCAGATCCTTGCCAGTGATGACTGGAAAGAGTTTGGGCAGGAGTTATCAGGAAAAGAGATATGCGACTTTGACGTAAACAGATATCAGAGCGAGTATATACAGGCTGATGCTTCTTCCAAAGAAGATACATTTTTAGGCAGATTCATTGATGGGGCCATAGCTCATAAGGCCATGGTTTCAAATGAGATAATGTCCTCAGGCAATATTTTAGCCGGTTTTGTAAAGGTGCTTATTAAATGACCAAATTTCAGAGACTAAAAAACTTAATATATGGACTTTTGCTTATAGCGTCAGGCATGATACTGCTATATATTCCAGAGAATGCCTTTGTCTTTCTTTTGCTGCTTTTATCAACTACGCTCCTGATATCTGGAATCAACACGCTTACCTACTACTTTACCATGGCCAGATTCATGGTGGATGGCAAGATGATGCTGTACAAAGGTATCATTGTCTCTGACTTTGGCGTACTTACAGCGTCCCTTGTGGATGTTCCCAGGCAGTTCGTGCTGGTGTATCTCATTGGCGTCCACGCATTTTCA
>NZ_JAGAYD010000168.1 GCF_017940685.1 Butyrivibrio sp.
GGTTACCTTAAGGATACCTCTGTAACAGATATCCTTGACCATGTGGAAACCTACTCCCGCTCCAGCGAGAGCCTGTCTGAGGCTCTTGATAAGTTCTACAAATATATCCACTCTAAAAAAGCGTGATCACTTTTCTTTTAAGTACTTCATGGATCCGTATAGCTGCTGGCCCTGATAATCAACAAGAGCCCAGCTTCCATCGTCACTAACTGCGATCCTTTTAAGCTCTGTCCCCTCGTCTGCCTTGGCAACAATGCTGTCGTCACTTCCAGTGCTGGGAACTGATCTTAAATTAAGAGATGATGCCCCTGACACCACTACGGTGTCATTTTTTTCTGTGTAGCCAGCTGGAATTGCAACGGCAACTACCTGGGAGGCAGCTTCATCAGGGTCAGGCGCAAAGTATCTGTCAAAGACCTTCACCTTAAGGACCATTCCAATAACTACCAGAATAACTATTCCAGTGAGGATTGAACCCACTCTTACAACAAGGTTCATGTCGACGCTACCCTGTTCGTTCTCATCCTGGTACTCCTCGTCGTCATACTCCTCATCATATTCTTCGTCAGGCTCTTCGTACTGACGTCTCCTGCCTTTCTCACGAACAGGCTCACGTTCAGGCCTTGGCCTAACCTCTTCCCTTCTTGGTTCTGGCTTTTTGGGCGCACTATCTTCAGCAGCTCTTCTCACAGACTCTTTTCTTTGCTGTTCCTCTTGGTCCTTCTGGCGCTGCCTGATATATTCCTCACGCTCATCAGCATTTAAAAACTGATAGGGATCTTCTATTTCGATTTCCATGGTTTCCTGAGAAACCGGCTCTTTTGATGATGCAAAAGTCTCTTTTTCTGTTACATCACTTGAGGTTGCAGAAGGCTTAACCTGTTCTTCTGCTTCTTTGTGCTCGTTACTTGCGTCTCTTTTTACGTAGTCTTCAAAGTTTGCAATCTTGTCGCTCATAACGCCTCCCCCATTATAATGTAAAGTGCTGGCAGGTTATGCCAGCACCTTGTCGATTATTCCCTGTAATTTAGCCTTGTTAAGTGCTCCAACGGCAGTCTCAACAACTTCGCCATTCTTGAAAAATGCGAACATTGGAATTGACATTACGTTGTACTTCTGAGCTATTTCAGGTGACTGGTCTACATTGATCTTGCCAACCTTAAGTTCACCTTCGTACTCGTCTGCAAATTCATCAATCATTGGGGCCATCATCTTGCATGGTCCACACCAGTCTGCTGAAAAATCTACCAGAACCGGTAATTTGCTCTTAAGTACTTCTTCTTCGAAATTCGCTGTGTTCAGTGTGTAATCCATTAATTACTCCCCTTTCTGCTTATGATGTATTTGTAAATTGGGTTGCCTGCCTGAGAAAAGCGCTCTTCATACTCAGTCATAACGTTGCCAACCATCATCTTTTCATCGTGGTGAAGATCATATGTGACTGCATCCAAGGTCCATCCAGATGGCTCAATCTCATCAAGAGCAAACATAAACAGATCCTTGTTGTCGGTCTTGAACTCCACTACGCCCTCTTTTGCAAGGATCTTGTCGTACCTTTCAAGGAACTGCCTGGAAGGAAGTCGCCTCTTGGCGTGTCTGTCCTTGGGCCATGGGTCCGAGAAATTAAGGTAAATCCTGTCAACCTCTGAGGGTGCAAATACTTCAGTAATATCCTCAGCATCCATCCTTATAAAAATGATGTTTGGTAAAAGAAGCTGCTCCTGCTTCTGAAGTGCTCTTAAAAGTACACTGGAGTACTTCTCAATACCAACATAGTTGATGTCTGGATGAAGCTGCGCCATATCCATAAGGAAACGACCCTTACCCATTCCAATTTCTACATGAACGGGATTGTCATTCCCAAAAACTTCTTTCTTAAATAAGCCCTTTTTCTTTTCAGGTTCCTTGATAGTGAAGGCACTGTCTGCAATAACCTCTCTGGAACCTGCGATGTTACGTAAACGCATCTAAAAACCTGCCTAAAAATCTTATATTAGAATTTTACACCATTTGCCCCAAGTTTGGAAGTATTGTATTATAAGCATACTATGAAGTCTACTGGGAAGAATAAGTTTTCTAATTTAATATATGCTTCAGCGATATTTCTTTTGACTGTGGCTTTAGCTCTTTTCACAGTTCCATTAACAGCTCTGGCTGAGACAGACTATGCCGCTGCAGCTTTAGAGCGAAAAGAGCTCCCGATCCAGTCAAATTCTATTGCGCAGTGGCCCCACGGACCTGAGATCACTGCTCAGGCTGCCATTGTGATGGATTCTGCTACTGGCACCATCCTCTACTCCAAGAACATCCATGAGGAGCTGTTTCCCGCCAGTACCACCAAGATAATGACCTGTCTTCTTGCTGTAGAAAATGCCTCTTTGTCAGATACCATCACGTTTTCAAACGATGCGGTATTTAGCGTTCCTCAGGGCGGATCCAATATCGGAATGGATGTAGGTCAGTCCATCACTCTTGAGCAGGCTCTTTACGGAATAATGGTGGGAAGCGCCAACGAAGTTGCAAACGCCGTGGCGGAACATGTAAGTGGCAGCATTGACGCCTTTGTTGATCTTATGAATGAGCGGGCAAAAGAGCTAGGCTGCACCAACACACATTTTTCCAACACCAACGGCCTTCAGGCAGATGACCACTACACCAGCGCCTATGACCTGGCCCTTATATCAAAGGCCTTTTTTGACAATGAACTTCTCTGTAAAGTGGGAAATACCGCAAGATATCACTTTACTGCAACAGCCACTCAGCCAGATGATTTTTACCTCAACAACAAGCACAAGCTGATATCGGGAGAAATTTCCTACGAGGGAATTCTTGGTGGCAAGACAGGTTACACGGATCTTGCCAGAGAAACCCTTGTTACCTGCGCTGAGAAGGACGGACTTAAGCTGATCTGCGTGGTCTTCATGGAGGAATCTCCAGCCCAGTTTACAGACACCGTCACGCTTTTTGACTACGCCTTTAACAATTTCCATGCAGTTAACGTATCGGACAACGACACAAGGTACATGCCTGATGACTCTCTTTTCTTTGAGTCAGACAGAGATGTTTTTGGAAGGTCTGGAACCATATTAAAGCTTGGAGAAAGCGACTCCATCATCCTTCCTAAGACATCGAGTATTGATAGCACAGATTATGAGATCAGCTATGATCTTACAGCAGAGGAAAAAAGCCAGATGCCAACTGCTATTGCTAAGGTTAATTACAGCTTTAGCGACGTTCCGATAGGCTGCGCCTACGTTTTTTATAACGCGGTTTCCGGCACTGACCTTTTGGAAAATGCAGTCAAAGACACTACCATTTATATAAACGTTAAAATTCTTTTACTTGCGGCGGCGATTCTGCTCATTGTCATCTCGCTACTTGGAACCTCAATAACAAGGCTCCTTTCAAACAAGAAACACTCATCCCGCAGTGACCGTGTCAGGTTTAACCGAAGGAAAAGAGAGTTTAGGAAAAGTCGAAGATCCCACAAATTCTAAAAAAGACAAAGGCCTTATGACCTTTGTCTTTTCTTTATTTTATGCTGTTTCTTTTTCATCTCTTCCACATCTTCGTTGGAAATAAACCTGCAGGTCTTTACCACGAAAAGATTTCCATTCTCTGCCTTTTTGATCCTGACCTTGGCCTTCATAAAACCATGTTTATCGCAAAAGGCAGCGCTGTAATAGTGTTTGCCATTTGGAGTGAACCACTTGACCTTCCTGCGGATATTCTTTTTGCATATGTAGCATTTGGTGCTCATGATATCCACATTTTTCAGGATGTCTTCTTTGTTAAGAAACTCTCTGGATATGTACTTGGCATAGGTATCAAATACAATCCTGATCTCCTGCTTCTTGGTCTTTGGGGTCACATAGGTGTCAAAAGAGATCTTGGTAAGGGTCTTTTCTCCAAAGGTCCTGAAGATCTTGGCAGTGTACTCAGCATCTGCCAAAGCCCTGTGGAATGGAATGTCCTTAGGGATCCTGATCTCATCTACCGCTGCTTCCAGCGCTTTTCTTGACTTGCCATCATCATAGGCAAGGCTGTAGAGCTTTTGCACGTCGTAAAAGGCAATTGGCCTGTCGGACAAAAGCGGCATTCCATAAAAGTCCAGATTCCTTTGAAGCTCCGTAAGATCCAGAGGACCCCAGGTGCAGAACTTGACATCTTCTCCACAAAATTCAAGGAAATCTCTTGCCACATCCTGGAACTTGTCGCCCTTTGCAAGATCCTCCATGGAAAGGTGAATGAGCTTTCCGGTGATCCTGTGCATGTGGGTGTGGACCTGGGGCTTTATCAGTCTTGAAAACTCCCCGATCTTTTCCCTGTTTTCATTTAGTTTTACGGCACCAATCTCAACAATCTCAAAGGTGAGAGTTTTCCCATCTTCTCTGACAAATGGCGCATCACCCTGATTCCACTCAAGGTCAAAAACCACATAATTACTCATATGATTATCCTAGATCAAAAATAGTATTCCATCCATCTGCAAGCCATATCTATCCATGGTTCGCAGGAAGGAGAAAGCTCTTTTTCCTGCATTGATAAAGTAAGCTTGTTAGCAAGTGACAGGCCATGGCATCCTTCTGGGAAGATATGAAGCTCAGTGCTTATGCCTGCTTTCCTTAAGGCAGTTGCAAACAAAAGAGAATTCTCTACAGGAACTGACTGGTCTGAAAATGTGTGCCACATGAAGGTTCTTGGAACATCCTGGTTAACACGGCTCTCCAGAGACATCTCATCTACAAGCTCATCGTACCTGTCTCCAAGAAGTTTTACAAATGAATCCCTGTGGGCAAACTCTCCAGATGTGATAACCGGATAGCAAAGGATAAGTCCGTTTGGTCTTAGCATTTCTGCGTCATTGACTAAAAGGTTCTCTTCAATGAATCCTTCCTTCCACATGCAGCTGTAGCTGGCGGCAAGGTGGCCTCCTGCTGAACATCCCTGGACAACTATGGAATCTTTTTTCACATTCCACTCTTTTGCATTTTCTCTGATGATAAGCACCGATCTTCCAAGTTCAAGAAGCGCTGTCGGATATGTAGCTGGGTGACAGGAATATCTAAGAATTGCTGTGTGATATCCTTTTGCCATAAACGCAAGGGCCATGGGCTCAGCTTCCCTGTCAGAAGTAAATCCGTATCCTCCCCCTGGACAGAGCAGGATAAGAGGTCTTTCCTTAATATATAGAGATTCAGAAGGCTCCTGGATGTAAACAGTAAGTTTTGCTCCCTTTAATGAGCCTTTTTCGCTAATCTCAAACTCTTTGTAGATCATTTTTATATCCTTCCTTAGCCGGTTTAGATGCGATAGCTACGCACTTTATTAAGTAAATGATAAGAGGAAAAAATTTTTTTTGCAATAGGTATTGACAATTTAGATTGCGTACAATATAATTTGATTAATCAATAAGTTGTACACAATCATTTTTATATTAACAATTATTCATGGAGGTAATTTCGAATGGGATTTTATGATTACTCAGTAACTGATGCTCAGGGCAATGACTTTTCTTTAGAGAACTACAAGGGAAAGGTTGTTCTTGTTGTGAATACTGCTACAGGATGTGGATTCACTCCTCATTACAAGGATATTGAGGATATGTACGAGAGGTTCCACGACCAGGGATTTGAGGTTCTTGATATCCCTTGCAACCAGTTCGCTGGTCAGACTCCTGGAACAGATGAGGAGATCCATGAGTTCTGCACTCTTCACTACAACACCAAGTTCCCTCAGATGAAGAAGTCAGACGTTAACGGCGAAGGCCAGCTTCCTATTTATCAGTATCTTAAGAGCCAGAAGGGCTTTGAAGGCTTCGGTAAGGGACCTAAGGCTCTTGCAATGAATGTTATGCTCAAGAAGATCGATAAGGATTTCAAGAACAATCCTGACATCAAGTGGAACTTCACTAAATTCGTTATTGACAGAGAAGGCAACGTAGTTGCACGTTTCGAGCCTACAGAGGACATGAAGAACGTAGCAGCTTGCGTTGAGAAGCTTATCTGATCAAATAAATATTTCTGATACCCCCTCAAAACAAGCCATGGGGACGGTTCTTTTGGCTGGTTTCGATTTTCAAAACCAGCCAAAAGAACCGTCCCCATGGCTTTTCCCCTATTTATACGAACACTCTTACCTTGACGAACAGTCGCCCTTTTCTTGTGGTTCCAGTCTGCCCATCGTAAATGAACTTCCCATGGCCTCTTACTGATACCCGAGATCCCGGTTTTAAGTCATATCCACCAGAATAGGCTGTGCGGCCATCAATGAAAACTGACTCTGATTCGATGAGCTTTTGGGCTTCTGATCTTGAAAGGTGATATACAAAGGCAATGATCGCATCAATTCTCTCTGATGCAACAGAGCCGCTTACTTCCTGAAACTTTAGTCTTATATCGCACTCAGATGCCTTGACCTTGGTACATTTTACCGAGGTGTGCTTTATGCGGATCAGCTCTTTTTCTATCATTGCGGCTATTTCAGGGGTTGCAAAAACGTATGCTTCCTTTTCGCCAGCTAAAATATCTCCTATCTGATCTCTTTCTATTCCCATGTTCATAAGGGCCCCAAGATAATCTCTGTGGGTCAGCTCATCTGCAAATTTGTTATTAACCGGCAAAATGTGAATACAGGAAATAGTGCTCTGCTCTTCTTTTTCAGATAAAAGAAAAGTCTCTTCATCAAGGTAGTCAGGCAGAAAGATGATCATCGCTCTTTCCGCCTCATCAAATCCTCCGTAAAAAAGAAACCTGGCTCCTAGGTATTCATTAACGTTTTTTGGCACTCCCTCTGAAGCAAAGATCTGATATACATGAGCCTGCTCAGAGAGGGATAAAAAGACTGTATTGGTGGCAAAGCCGTTCTGATATGCCCTGTTTGCCAGGTCCTTTATTCTTCCAGCCAGAAAATCTCTAGTTTTTTCTTCCATATCTTTAATATACTAAGGCGTTTGTCCAGTAGTTCTGTCCGTAGATGTCTGTAAATCTGTACATCACGTAAACATCGCCATCTCCAAGGTATGTGTTGCTGATCTTCATGTCGGACATGTCGCCTTTAACTGTCATAGGCTCTCCAAGATAATATGCGGCGTCAAAGGTCTTATCGTAGTTATAGGCGTCGCACAAGAAGTCGATCTTATCGCCAGCCTGAAGCTCTGTCAGGTTCTTGGCAACAGTATCTGTCTCGCCCTCAACGTAGTCGTACTTGGCTCCTGCCACATATCCGTCCTCATTTTCTGAATCAAATACCAGGATAAGCTCTGCTCTGTCTCCATTTATAAGACATGGAACTCTTCCTGTGATGGCATAAGAATCTTCAGTACCCTGAATATCCACAACCCTGTAGGCAACCACCTGACCGTCTATTGAAATCCAGGTCTTGTCTGTCTGAGCCTTCAGATTACCATTGTCATCAAAATCAAAGACATTATCAAGTCCCAGATCTACCAGCGCTTCTCCATCATCATAGTATACGTTAAGCTCAAGATCCTGAACCATTCCCCACTGATCTTCCGTGAGGCTGATGACGTCTTCACCCGCTTCATTAGTAGTCCAGAAAAGAGCTGACTGATCAAACTGATTTTTGGCGATATAGTTTGCAGCCTTTTCAACATCAATGCTCCTGCCAAGTAAAGATGCAGTAGATGATGACAGACCTGCACTACTGTAATCGCTTGAAAGGAAGGCTGTAAGGAGCTGAGTGATCATTTCAGCTGACTGAGTTCCTGAAGAAGACGTTCCCGACAGCTCGCCAAAAAGTGATGGCATGGCACTGCCTGTTCCACCTGCAGCCACCTGGCCTGATGTTCCCATACCTGCAAAGCTTGAAATACACTTTGCGTAGTCCTCATCCATTCCTATATCTTCGTAGGTATCCACCATGGCAGTAACCTTGTTGGTGCTTCCAGTCCTGTAAGGGAAGTAGATGGAAAGACCGTACGCATTTGTCATATTTGAGCTTGTTCTGTTGTACTTGATGGAATCTTTAAGTACAGCCGCAAGGTCTTTTGCCTCCTTAGTGCCCATCCTGTTGGCAAAGTCAATGATATCAACCTGGTCAATCCTTGACTGGGCAAACTCTCTTGAACCAGAGCGGGCATTGGACACTGTCTTAAAGTCATCACCGTTTATCATCTCTGATGTATCTTTTGAAAACTCAGCAAGTTCTGAAGGAACTGTCTGAGAAAGCTCAGCAAGATCGATCAGGGAAAGAGTGGTCTTCTGTCCTGGGCATGTCTTTGCGCAGGCATCGGTAAAGGTGTCAATTATGATCTTTGAAAGATCAGTTGTTGCAATTGATGGATCTTTAGAAATTGCACTGAGCCAGTCTGTGTAATACCAGCCAACACCTGGCTCTGTCTCTTCTGACGCCACAAGATAATCAGCGTAGTTAGAAACAACAAGGGCATTTTCTACAGTTGCCATAAGGCAGGTATCAAAGCCCACAAAGTCAAAGCTTACTCCGCCATTTTTAAGTGCTGTATTGATACCAGCAAGGCTCATGGCTCCAGCTGACTGGAACTTCTCATCGTATCCGTAGCCGCCTGTTGATCCTCCGCCGTGATCCCAGAAGATCAGGATATTTCTGTTGGCAGGAAAAGCGTTTGCTGCATAGTTTATGAAACCTGAAAGAGTGTCAGGTCTGGTCATTGGAACATTTCCTACGTTGTCATTTAAAACAGCAAGCTTGCCATTTTTTATCTGATAGATCTGATTAGTAGAGCTTGAAACAACGTTGTTCTGCCACTGCTTTGCTCCGCCTGTATAGATAATGAGGTTTACATTATCCCCAACATTTGCAGCAAGCATCTCCTGAAGGTCCCTTGAAGCCATTCCGCTTCTGCTCTCAAGGTCTGCACCACACATATAAACCATGATGGTTGCCTTATCTGTGCCATCTCCCTTAATTACTGTACGCTTAGCACGGGCCTTATCTGAGACAGATGTGTTAAGTCTTCCTGTATTGTTGTCTCCGCTCCAGGCAGCATTTACGCCGCTGCTAGCCCCCTGGTATGAGCTATAACCGCCACCAAGAAGTGATCCCAGCATCGAAAGTGATGATCCTGTAGATGTAGAGCCGACTGCCCCAGTACTTGTACTGGTCTGTGGCTGGGACGTAGTTGTCTGATACTGGGTTGTATCAGATACACTGCTTCCACCACCAAGGAAAGAGGAAAGTCCTCCACCTCCGCCAAGAAGAAGCACCAGTACAATGATGATCATAAATAGTGGACTTCTTCCACCTGACCTCTGTGGACCACTGCCTCCCGATGAAGAAGGACCGCTACCAATTCCACCTGAATTAACGACTGGACCTCCGCCAAGAGCCTCACCTCTTCTGTGAACTCCAGATCCACCGCCAGTCACATTTTTCTTTCTACCAACCGGTCTGTTTTCCATAATATGCCTCCACGATAAACATACGATTTTTCATACATCCATGATACCACAAAAAAGGACTGGGAATAGTCCCAGCCCTTTTCATCCTCATAGAAATCACAGTTCAAGTTTACCTGAGCAGATCAGCTTACCTGATCTTCTGTCAAACAGGAGTATATCGCTACCGTTTATGTTAATCTTCTCCTCCTGGCCGATCTGATAGATCACGCCGCCAAAGATAACGCTGGTAAGAAGGAACTCTCCAACACGAAGCTTAAGAGTTGACTCCATACCTGTAGGCATTGCGCCGTAGATTGTTGTGTCGATCTTGCCATTAGCATCAATATCGATGGCCTCTGGGCGAATACCGATGACAAAGTCCTCATCAGTGATCACCGGCTCATCTGCCAGAGAGTCGTCCTGTTCCTCCACCTTCTGGATGTGGTACTTGAATACCTCATCCTTGTTGCTCTTTTCAACTGCACCCTTTACAAGAAGGCGTTGTCTCTCGAATTCAGCCTTATCAGCTGCTTCCTTGTCCCTCTGATTCCTCCATGCTGCCAGGTCAAGAGCATCTGTTGGTACAAATCTTGCCTTGATGCCACCAAGGATTTCAAGTGCTACACTGCCGTCACTTTGCTGAGAGCCCTTGCCATCAACAAAGTTCATGGAAGGATTTCCTACGAAGTCAGCAACAAAGAGATTTGCAGGTCTGTTATAAACCTCAAGTGGTGCTGCATACTGCTGAAGGACACCGTTGTTTACGAGGCAGATCCTTGTAGCCAGGGTCATAGCTTCCATCTGGTCATGAGTTACATATACAAATGTGCTGCCTGTCTCAACATGGAGTCTTTGAAGCTCATATCTCATCTCAAGACGAAGCTTGGCGTCAAGGTTTGAAAGAGGCTCATCCATGAAAAGAACCTGTGGCTCGGGAGCCAGAGTTCTTGCAATGGCAACCCTCTGCTGCTGTCCGCCGGAGAGCTCAGCAGGGTATCTGTCCATGAACATTCCGATCTTAACAATCCTTGAACATGCTCTTACTCTGGAGTCGATCTCTTCCTTTGAAAGCTTCCTTTTTTCAATAACAGCTTCGCCATTTTTAAGGACCTCATACTTGTCATTAAGGCTCTTTCCCTCGCTCTGGTACTTTCCCTTGATGTCAGATAATTTCTTTTCATACTCTGAAAGCTTAGCCTTAGCCAGTGTTGCTGGATCAGCTGCAGCATGTATTCCCATTGCAAACAGCTCTTTTGCTGTATGGATTGAAAGATTGTAGTTGTCGATAAGCTTAACATAGGCCTTGTTCTCATCGAGCTTGCCGTTCTTGTCGCGGCACTCTTCAACAACCTCTTTTATCTTGTTGCCATTTGAAAGAGCCCGTATCATATCTCCAGCCTGCTTGGCAGCCACATCCACAACTGGCATCTCTTCATGGATATTCTTAAGACCAAAAGAAATGTTCTCATATACTGTCATGTTTGGCCAAAGGGCGTAGTTCTGGAAAAGAAATCCCACCTTACGTTTGTTTGCAGGAACGTTGATACCTGCGTTTGAATCAAATACCACCTTGTCGCCAATCACTATGCGGCCCTCAGTTGGCGTCTCAAGACCAGCGATCATACGAAGGATCGTAGTCTTACCACAGCCTGAAGGTCCAAGAAGAGTAATAAATGAATTGTCAGGAATATTGAGGCTGACATTATCTACGCCGAAGAACTTTCCCCAGCGCTTTGTTATATTTTCTAAAATGATCTCTGGCATGATTACTTTCCTCCTATGCCACTGTCAAGGCTTGCGCCTGTCAGCTTGTTTACAAGTGTGTTGAATATCAGAATTGTCACGATGAGGATAAGGTTTATAGCACTTGAGAATGCGTAAAGTCCCATCTCATCGAAGTAGTCAAGTGTTGTTGAAAGGATAAAGCCCTGTGTGCAGAGAAGAAGGAACAATGATAATTCTCTAAGGCAGGTCATGAACGGAAGAAGATATCCGCTTATGATAGATGACTTCTGGATCGGAATAATGATCCTTGTCATTCTCTTTATCCATGA
>NZ_JAGAYD010000001.1 GCF_017940685.1 Butyrivibrio sp.
CAAAATACATTGTGTTCTTTAACGAAGAGCGCCCTGCATACTCTCTAAACTACCTGACTCCAAAACAATACAAGGAGTATTATGCTTAAAACAAGTGTGTAAAAGTACAAACCCGTGTCTACTTTTACTTGACTAGTGCAATATGGTCCAAACATGCACTAAATAGCGTTAACTTTTCAAATTCCTTTGGGTACCCATTTCGCAAAACAAGCCAAAATGACCCAAAACGCAAATACTTGACAGCCACTACAAGTATTCGCCTCAAAAGCCGCCAAGCCAGCGGTCAGGCAGCGAAGCCACCAGGCGCCCAGGCGGCTAAGCGCCTGGCATAACAGCCCCAATCACACAAAGGGATTATAATACCTGCTGCCGTCAGCATAAGTGATCACCATAGTCACCACAAAGAACAGCACAATAAATGCGATCACGGCATAGTCAGCAAAAACAAGAGGTCTTCTGGAGTACCAGCTCCTCTTTTTCTTTTTGCCAAATCCCCTTAGCTCCATGGCGTTACTTACAACGTCAATCCTCTCCATGGTTGAGAATAAAAGCGGAAAAATGATTGTAGCAACATTTTTTATCCTGTCAATGAGCCTTCCCTTGTTGCTCATCTCAATGCCTCTTGCCTCCTGGGCGTTCTTGATGCGGCGGAACTCATCCTGAACATCAGGGATGTAACGAAGAGCTATCTCCAGAGAATAGGAAATACTGTAAGGAACTCCGATTCCGTTAAGTGATGAAGCCAGCTCACTGGGATCAGTGGTTGTAAGGAAGATAAACACTGCAGGAATAACAGTAAAGTACTTAATAAACACATTAAACTCGTAAAAGAGCTGTTCCCTGGTAAGTGTATAATTTCCAAAGAGGTGCACAATGTCAGTCCTTGTGCCATAGATAACGCTTCCCTGATAAGGTGCAAAAAAGAAAATACAGGTCAGATTGATCACCATAAAGAACATGACTGCCTTAAATATGGTGCTTACCTGCTTCCACTTAACGTCTGATATCTTGTAGATTGCAAGTCCCATAACAAGCATAAGAAGAAGTATCCTTGTATCAAAAGTCAAAGCACTGGCCATACACCAGACTATGAAGAATACCAGCTTAGTGAAGCCGCTTAGCTTGTGGACAGGAGTATTCTTTTTTTCATAGGAAATAAGCCTGCTCATCTTACCACGCTCCTTTCCTCACCCTGACCTTCACAAGAAGCCTTGGCAATCCTCTCAGAGTCAATAAATCTTGCAGCAAATTCACCGGGGTCATCGATACCACACCTGACTGCCAGATCGTACAGTGATGTCCTCTTAAGATAGGCCTTGTTGCAGATCTCTTCATTGGTGAGAACTTCTGCAGGAGATGCATCCATGATAAGTCTTCCGTCAGTAAGCACCATTGCTCTGTCTGTGTACTCAAGCATAAGGTGCATGTCATGGGTGATCATGATGATAGTGACGCCAGTCTTATCCCTGATATCCTTAATAAACCTCATGATCTCCGTATAGTGCATATAGTCCTGTCCGGCAGTTGGCTCGTCAAGGATCAGGATGTCCGGATTCATGATAAGGATCGATGCAATCGATACTCTCTTTTTCTGTCCAAAAGAAAGAGCGGATACCGGCCAGTTTCTATAAGGGTAAAGGCCGCATATCTTAAGGATTTCTTCTGCACGCTCCTTTATCTCTGCCTCTGGAACCCCTCTTGAGGCAAGGCCAAGACCCACCTCCTCCATGATCATTGGCTTACTGATCATCTGATTAGGGCTCTGCATCACATATCCAATGCGCTCACCGCGCTCTTTTATGGACAGGTCTGAAATATCTTTTCCCTCAAGCAGGATCTTTCCGCCGTCAGGCTTATAAAAGCCGCATATAAGTGATGCAAGAGTTGATTTGCCTGCACCATTCTTTCCAACAAGGGAGATCATCTCTCCCCTTTTTATATCAAAGGAGACCTTATCAATGATCTTCCTCTTATCGTCATAGCTAAACTCAAGGTCAGAAACCGTAAGGATGCTGTCCCCATATTTCTTTTCCTCTCGGTCAGGCTGTGAATGATACCAGCTCTTAACCTTATCCCTGTAGGGCTCTATGTCCATGGTTTCAATGTGCTGAGGGTGAGTAGCCGCCTCAACTAAAGCCCCTGCTGCCTTAAGGGCTGCAACGTACAAGGGTTCTCTGATGCCGTTGGACACAAGGATATCTGATGATAGCATCTCATCTGGCGTCATATCTGCCACTATCCTGCCCTGGTCCATAAGTACTATCCTGTCCACATCCTTGTACAAAACATCCTCAAGTCTGTGCTCGATAATAATGACAGTCATGTCCTCATCCCGCATGATCTCATCGATAAGAGCGATAGTGCGCTTACCTGTTGCGGGATCAAGGTTTGCAAGAGGCTCGTCAAAAAGAAGTATCTTAACATCACATGCCATGACACCGCCAAGAGATACTCTTTGCTTCTGACCACCAGAGAGCTCCCCTGGAGCATTCTCCATAAAGGCTGTCAGTTCCAGCCTGTCTGCAACGCCCCTTACTTTCTTAAACATTTCATCCTGGGAAACATTGTCATTTTCCAAAGCAAAAGCAATGTCCTCTCCCACAGTAAGAGCGATGAACTGCCCATCTGTATCCTGAAGCACTGTTCCCACAATTTGTGACATACCAAAAACTCCGAGCTTTGCGGGATCCTGCCCACTAACTCGGAGAGTTCCGCTCAGATCCCCTGCATAGGAGCAGGGGATCAAAGCGTTTAATAAATGTGCAAGTGTTGATTTTCCAGATCCTGACTGACCTGCGATCAGGATCTTCTCGCCAGGATAGATTTTTAAGTTGATGTCCTTTAGGGTTGGTTCTTTTTGAGCTCTGTACTTAAAGGACAGGTTCTCAAAATCTATGATAGGCGAAATATCTTTTTCCAAAACTATTAGTCCTCTTTCTGGAGATTGTTAGAACCACCTACGATCTTGCTGTATGCAATAAGAAGGATTGTTCCAAGAATACCGATCACAATGATGTTGCCAAGGAATGCGAATGCGCCCTGAGCAAATACTTTGTTAGCAGGCTCTGCAAACATAAGGATATCAAGAACTGGTGCGCAGAGGATCCATGCTATTGCATTAGCAACAATCTGAACAACATTGAAAAGAATGATGTTCTTGCCATTTACAAATCCGCCTTCCTTTACAGCGAACTTGTTTACGAAAAGACCTATGCAAAGGCCTACAACTCCCTCAGGAATTACCCAGCTCCACCAAACTGAACCATAGAAAAGAGCATCTCCAAGTGCATGCCCTAAAAGTCCAACAACTGCGCCTACGATAGGTCCAAATACTGCTGAAAGGAAAGCAAGAATTGCCATACGTGGCTGAAGAGCTGTGTTAGGTACTACGATAAGAGGAATCTGTGCGTTTGTAAGAACTACAAAAAGCGCAGTTCCAATTCCCATTGCTACTACTTCTTTGATACCGATCTTAAATTTCATGATCCTTCTCCTCCATTACTATTGTTTTAATTTTTCCCTGTATTTATCCTCAAAACTCTTAACAGGCATCGGTCTGTCAAAGTAAAATCCCTGGAACATCTTGCATCCCATTCCCATAAGGAAATCAAGCTGCTCCTTGGTCTCTACTCCTTCAGTGATGACGCCCATTCCAAGTTCATGAGCCATATCAATGGTATAGTTAAGGATTACATGGGCACGCTCAAGATTGTCGGTCCTTCTAAGGAATCCCATGTCGATCTTAAGTACGTTGGCATTGATATCCTTGAGCATATTAAGTGAAGAATATCCTGAACCAAAATCATCGATCTCAACTGAGAAACCACTGGACTGAAGCTCCAGAATAAGCTTGGCACACTTGGCAACATCAGAAGTTACTGCGGTCTCAGTTATCTCAATATTGAGATATTTAGGATCAATGTCGTACTGCATCACAAGACTTGTAAATTCTTTTTTGATATCGAGGTAATAAAGGTCCTTGGGAGATACGTTGATGGAAATAGAAACTCCTTCCATCTCTGTTCCCTTCCAGGCTGCCAGCTGAGCTGCTGCCAGTTCCCAGATATAACGGTCAAGTTTGTAGATAAGGTCTGCCCTCTCAAGAACATTTATAAATACTGCCGGCTCGATAAGTCCATTTTCAGGATGTATCCACCTTGCCAGCGCCTCTGCTCCAAATACAGTTCCGTCAGGATGTACCTGAGGCTGAAGGTAGATGCCAAACTGCCTGTTGATGATAGCAAAATCAAAGCTTGAAAGAACCTCTTTTTCCAAAAGAGCATTCACCAGCATCTCATCGCTGTACCAGGCAATCTCACATACTCCGTCCTTCTTGATGGACTTGCAGGCCATGTAGGCCCTGTCGCACATAAGCGGAATATCCATGTAGGAATCCCTGACTTCATAGACACCAATCTGCATATGCAGGGAATAGGTCTTGCTGGTAACTCTGCCGGCTATCTCCCTTACCAGTTCCTTAAAGCCCTTCTCATCAAAGCGGTCCTTGGGAATACACATGGCAAAGTGATCACCGTTGATCCTTCCATAGATGTCTCCCTCGCGAACGTGCTGGAGCATCATATCTCCGATGTTCAATAGTATGTCATTGCCCTTATCAATACCAAATAGCTGGTTAAAGAGCTTAAAGTCCTTGATGTTGGAATACAATAGCAGATATGGCTTATTGGTCTCCTTAAGAAGCTCCCTTGCAGCCTCATTAAAGCCTTCTCTGTTGTAGAGGCCTGTCAGCTCATCATGGGTAAGTCTGTACTGTTCGCCGGTGCTGTTCTCAACAATATCAGACAGGTTCTGAACTGTGTACATATACCCCAGAAGGATATTGGAAGAATCGATTATGCTCCTAAAGCGCACTCTGTAGAGCCTCTCCTTGTCTCCGTTGCTGTACACCCTGCACCAGGAGGCTGCGGTCTGCGCAATGCCCAGTCCGCTCATCCACTCGAAAAAGAGATTGCCTAAAACCTCCGGATCTTCCTCAGAATGAAACATAGAAAAAGCGTGCTTGTTAGCGTAGACACATTTCCTGTTACGATCAAGGAAAATAATGCCTATTCCAATACTCTGCACGCCGTAATTGACAAGTCTGACAAGGTCAGCCGGATCAGACTTTTTACTTATATAATTTATACTTTGGCCAAAGATCAAATTCGCATCCATATGACCATTGTACTCACTTTCGCTGGTAAAATCTACTAGAATTTGTGCCTCAACTTGCATTTTCTGGCAAAAAAATCAGAAAAATCTAATCCCTCACCTTTCTATGCCTTCTGTCTATCAGGATCCCTGCAAGAACCAGCACGATAATACCTGCAGCAAAGAGATGCTGAGACTTTATCTGAAGCTTTTCTTTTGTGGGAACAAGGCTCTCATTCTGAGTCTGATAAAGCAAAAGCGAAGTACCAATATCGTGAGTGCTGACAGTTAATGTATCTGCATCTATGTCAGTATCCTGTTCCAGATTGCAGACACCCATCTCTTCAGTAATAATGAAATATTCCCTGTCTCCGGTCACCAAAAACAGCGGAATATCATATTGCATCTCCACATCTTCATAAAAGCCGCCAAGAGCTTCCGGTTCCTCAAATCCCACAGTCTTACTTGCATCCACATCAAAGAAAACTCCCTGGTGAAGCGTCCCAAGCTCTTTTGACTCTTTTTCTATAGCCTCTTCAAAAAGCGGAAGCTTACCCGTGTCCTTAATTTCATCAGACATCAAAAAAGAAAAGCTTACTTCAGCGTTCTCGCCACCTGATATGGCCTCCAGCTCTTTTTCCGTAAAGCAAGCTCTTACTGCGTTTTCATAGCTTCCAAAACGAATGTCCGGAGCCGCTACCTCTGTAGTACTCTCCGAACTCATTGTCACTGTAATGGTCCCCTCACCATAAGTGACCTGCGTCGTTTCGTACATATAAACCCTTCATAAGAAAATGTTGTTATATAAATTATACGGCTACTTTTGTCACCCGGTCAAACCATAATACAAGTTATATCAGAAGTTTAAGACCTTTTTAACCCTGACAGTTATCAGGCTTGAGACGATACCTATCACTATTCCGGTTATTGTCCCCACGATAATGAGAAATGGAAGGTAGTATAAAAGACTCTTTGTCTCCAGTACCAGCATGGCAACAATGATCTGTCCCACGTTGTGGAACACTCCACCAAGGACACTTACGCCCGTCATGGAGAGTTTCCCAATTTTCCTTGCAAGCAGCATGGCGAAAAGAGATAACGCCGCTCCTGCCAGTGAATACATCATCATAGAGATATTTCCAAAGGTTAGTCCCACTAAAACAACCCTGATGATAGAAAGAGCTATGGCATTCTTTTCACCGACTGTATAAAGAGTCACCATAACAACCAGATTAGCGATACCAATCTTAGCCCCCGGGATTCCGATGTTTAGCGGAAGCATAAATTCAATATATGAAAGGACAAAGGCAAGCGCCACAAACAGTCCTAAAAAAGCAATCCTCTTGGTTTTCATAACTAATCACCTGTAAATAAAGATCAATAGGTCGATCCGTCAATGCCGTTGTCTTCTCCGCCCTGCACCGTAACTACAAGCTTATTGGGAAGGCAGACAATTGTTTCTTCAGAGTATTTAATACGATTGTGATGGACACATATCTGGTCAGGACATGAAGCCTCAGAAACTTTTGCAAAGCCATCCTTTATTGTAAGGACATTGTAGCTTCCATCAGGGAATTCAATCCTTTCTGTATAGTCCTCAGACAGTGGATACTCGCCATAGACATCCCCATCAATTGTAACTACAGCAACTGCATTTCCATTAGTATTATTTTTCTGCCATATCCTCATGCCAAGAAGACACACTGCAGTTACCGCAAGGATAATGGCGATCAAAACGATATCATTCTTTTTCATTTCTTGTTGCAAGCCTCTTTTAAAGTAAAGTGAGTCAGTGGGGACGTTACAGTTTAACTCATTGTAAACAACGAGTCAAACTGTAACGTCCCCACTGACTCACTATCAATCTGATCAGAACTTGAACTTATTTACCTCGTCGTCAAGCTGCTGTGCAATGTTAGCATTCTCATTAACTACTTCTTTGTTCTGCTTCATGTTATCAGACATCTCTGCAACTGCTCCAGCTACATCACTGATGCCTCTTGCACTTTCATCAACTGCTGTTGAAACATCACCCATAGCCTCAGAAACTACATTCATTGAACCTTCAATATTGTGTGATGCTCTCTCAACATTCCTTAGCATCTCAGAAATCTTCTGAGCATCTTCCTGATACTGAAGGCCTGTATCCATCAGCTGAACATATCCGCCAACAGTCTTTTCGCGAACGAACTCAACCATCTTGGTTGCTTCATCCGCAAGATCCTTAACTGTTCCGATAACTTCCTCTGAAATAGTCTGGATCTTCTTTGCTGTATCAGCTGAATTAGTTGCAAGTGTACTGATCTCTCCTGCAACAACTGCAAATCCTTTTCCATGCTCGCCGGCTCTTGCTGCCTCGATACTAGCGTTAAGTGAAAGTAGGTTAGTCTGTGATGCAATTTCAAGGATAGTCTGTGTGAGACTGCTGATTCCTTCAACTGCCTTAGACCTCTCAATCTTTTCATTGAGGCTGCTTGTCATATCGTCAGCTGCTGCCTTGGCTGCCTCAGTCTCCTGCTCAGCGTTTTGTCTCATCTCCATAGCGCGCTGTTCCATATTGCTTGCGTAATCAGTACCTTCTCTTACGCTAACATACATATCCTGAACATCGTCTTTGATCTTGCTGGTTGAATTCTGAACCTGCTGGAGTGATGCAGATGTCTCTTCCATTGCTGCACTCATTTCTTCCATTGTTGCAGATACTCCGCCAAGCTGGTCATTTGTTTTAACTGTAGTTGAAAGAGCTGTATCAACTGAACCAGAAAGGCTTGTTGAACTATCATAAATTGAGCTTACAACTTCTCTGATATACTCAAGAAGATTATTGATACTGTCTGCTATATCAGAAACCTCGTCGTTACCTCTTACCTCAATCTTCTGAGTAAGGTCTCCATTGTTGCTGACAAGATCCTCAATCTTCTTATCCACCTTATTAAGACCGCTGGCAATTCCATTTGCGAGGATAATTGACACTACCGCAGAAAGAAGTGAAATGATAGCTCCGATAATGATTGTTGTTCTTACTATTGCATTAAGTGAGTCAACAAGTTCATCCACAATATAGTCTATTCCAAGGACTCCAACAACCTCTCCTGCCTTATTAGAAATAGGTGCATAGGCTGTAATATAATTCACGCCATTCTCAGTTCTTTTTATATCAGTTGATACATAGCCAGTTGTGCTAAGGGCACTCATCATTCCATCAGTACGCTCTGGTTCTACATTAGTTCCGATACTGACATTATCAGATGCAGGACGGGAAAGATAAACCAGTGCCCCATCTCTCTCTCCAGCTGTATAAATTGAACTCACGTTAGCTGAGCTTACTACTTTAGCCATATCTTCCAGCATTACTGTATTTGCATAGCTGTCATCAGCACCTGCTTTCAAAAGGCCAAGGAGATTTCCATTGATCTGACCAGCCGCAATCTGAGTAATTGCCAAAGTATTTTTCGCCTCACTCTCAACGTAACTGTTATGAACAAATCTATAGATTGCAACGCCCATTACTGCGCATGTGATCATGTTAAGCAAGATACTGCCAATAGTGATCTTGGCTTTGATACTAAACCTTTTAGCTCTTCTCTTTTCCATTAGTTTTGTCTCCTTACTCTGCATTAAGTGAATCCACTATAGCCTGTGACATGTACGCTCCGTTTGCTGCTTCAAACTCGGCAAAAGAGCTGTCAATATCCGCACCATCTATAACAACCTTTTTCACTAACTCTTTTTTCAGTCCCATAAGTTCTTCGTTATAAAGCGAATAAGCGTCAGTACTGTAGGGAAGATCAGCCATTTTGCTGTTATCGTTAAATATCTTTAGTGCATTGGCCTGCTCTTCTGTTATACTTCCTGCTCCAGGATCATTTTTAAGAGCCACTGTTGCAAGAAGATGATCTATGTGATTCTTGGCATAGCTGTCAGATATAGGGCTGTAAGTCCAGAGCTCCTCTACCTCTCCGCCGTCATTCATGGTTTCCAAAAAGTACTTATATACGCCTGAAGGATTGTCACAGGCTGAAGTAATGCACCATACAGGAGCCACTCTTTCAAGGTAAAGACCTGTCTCCTTAATTGGAGGCATTGTCACAAGCTCTCCATCAACGCCTGCTTCTACGAGCTTACCTGACAGAGTCTTAGCCCAGGTTCCAGCCCAGTAAGTAAATATGCCATATTCGTTGGCATAGAATTTATCTCTGCAATCACCTGTTCCATTTTCAGCGATATCTTTATCTATATATCCCTTGGAATATGCATCACGAAGACGCACAAGAGCATCTTTCATAGTTTCTTCCATAAACCCGTCAGCCCAGGTTCCATCCTCTTTTTCATAGAAAGATGGATATGCATCCTGGTAAAACTCAGGAAGATAGTTGATATATGGAGCCTCATTATTGATGATCCCTGCAGCGGAAACGCCATAAGTATTACCATCAACTCCGTCTCCATCAGGATCGCCCTCAGTAAATGCCTTTAATACTTCCATATACTCCGCATAGTTAGTAGGCACATCCAAACCTACATTATCAAGCCAAGCCTTCTTTATGTATGTGACACAGCCATTTCCTCTTGTAGGAGATATTCCATAGAGTTTACCATTTATCCTAAGTCCATCTATAAGTGCGCTTTTTCCAGCATCAGTTACACTTTTTTCAAGTTCTGAGCCGCTGTAGTAAGGCGTTAAGTCTGCAAGCATCTCCTGGGCTGCATAAGTAGTGTAGTAATTGGAACTAAGGAGAATGACATCTGGAAGATTGCCTTCTTCAAAGGCTTTTGAAACTTCATCGTAATACACGTCATGCTCAGGCTGCACGATCACAAGATCGATACCTGTGATGGCTTCCCATCTCTTTTCAAATTCGTCTCTGCCGTTTTCCTGAGTAATCAGTGTTCCATCAACCATCATTGTTATGGAGCTTGGCTTAACTGCATCGTTAGAGATTTCTCCAACAACTTCGCTACTTGTAAGTCCGCCCTTGCCATTTGCTGTAGCTACATCTGAACTTCCACAAGCAGTGAGCAAAAGAGCTGTCGATATCATTAAAAGTCCTAAGGCCTTAAGCTTTCTGTTCATCTGTACCTCCTATTGTTAACTGATTTCCAATCAAAACATGAATAAATATACACTACACCCAAACTAAAATTATCACAAAGAAAAGTAATCGTCAACGCGTAATTAAATGTATTAAATTTAGTTATTGTGAAAATTTAATACGGAGATTTCCGGATAAAATCAGACACAAAAAAAGTCCGCAAATTTGCGGACTTGTCAATCGGAGTGACGTGATTCGAACACGCGGCCCCTACCTCCCTAAGATAGTGCTCTACCAACTGAGCCACACCCCGATACGCTAAATATCAGCGACATTTAGCATTATATAACCTCATGAGTGTAAAAGCAAGTACTATTTTGTGTCAGCAAATGTATGAAAAAAAGCCCATTTGATCATCTGCTAAGATACTTGTTTATATTGGTGGCAGTGATCTTCTCATAAGAGAGTCTGATGTACTTGCCATCAGTTATCTCAAATTCATCTGAGAGTTCTTCGATGCTGCCGCCTCTTGCAATTGTTACTGCCAGTCTGTACATAGCCTGGGCCTGCCCCTCTTTGTCGTTATATACAGTTCCAGTCATCTTGTCATCCCTGACTGCCTCAAGGCCAACTGAGGTCCCATCAATCCCAAAGATTGCCGGCCAGTCGCTCTTTAGTATACCTGCTGCCTCGTAGGCATCAATAGCCCCAAGGGCCATGTCGTCGTTGTTGGACATGATAAGCTCTATTCCATCACCGTAGTTCTCTATAAAGGAAGTCACCTTGGTCTGGGCCTGGGCTCTGTTCCAGTTTGCAATGGCATAGCCAAGCTTATCAACCTCAACTCCCTTTTTTATCAGTGTATCAACCGAATACTCAGTGCGGACTATGGCATCCTGATGCCCGGCCTCTCCCTCAAGGACAATGTACTGGATCTTGCCATCGCCATTTCTGTCAATGGATTTATCTGAAAGGCACGTTGATGCAGCCAGCTCTCCTTCAAGAATTCCGGACTGGGCAGCATCAGCTCCTACGTAAAAGAGCCTGTTCCAACGTCCAATATCTCCCTCAACCAGCTCCCTGTTAAAAAAGATAATGGGTACATCAGCTTTTTTCGCAGCGTCAATAACTGTTGAAGGATCTGTTCTGTCCACAAGGTTTACACAGATAACATCGCAGCCATCCTCAATCATCTTCTTAACCTGGGAATTCTGAGTCTGCTGGCTCTGGGATGCGTTGTAAACTACCACATCAACATCCTCGTCTGCCTCCAGTTCTTTTGTAAAACACTCCATGTACTGGCTAAGGAAGGTGTCATACTGATCGTAGATAGTAACTCCAACCTTGATCTTATCTGATGGTCTTGCTGCGCTCTGGGAAGTGCACCCGGATAGCGCAGGAACAGAAAGCATCAGAACGCAGACCAAAACAAGTAAATGCCTGGAGCTTTTCCTGATAGCCACATATGGCTTTTTCAAAAATAAATCCTTCATATCATATACACTCCATAATTATCAAAAGCCCATCACTCTACCACCGGAAACAGAACTCTTTGATTGCTTACATCAAAGAGATTGTCCCTATTCACAACGCGGTAGCTGATCTGCTGATCCTCCATAGGAGTAAGCCTGTTATCCAGCCTCCTTACAATAGCCACAACACTCTGATATCCCATGTAATATTCATTTGGGACCACCATGCTATTTATGATACCATCGTCAAGATAACTTACATTCTTGATGCTGGTTCCTTCCCCAAATATCATAGGACTGTCAGAAGTCCTGAGGGCATACTCGCAAACCGCCTCAAGTCCTGAATTATCCAGTGCCACCAGAATATCAGCCTTTTCCTGGGTCTGACAGATCTCGATCTTCTGGCTGATATCACTAAGGCTGTTGTCCACCCACACAACATTTACTCCAGAAGATCCAATATTCTCATTGAAGCCCTCCATTCTCTGGATCAGGCTGTTCTGCCTCTGGTTGCCTGCGACAATCCCTATCTTGTGGCCTGCAAGATCATTGCCATAGGCAATCCTTACTTCGTTGGCAAGAGCCCTTCCAATAGCCATGTTATCTGCGCTGATGCAGGCTGATTTACCTTCAACGTCCACATCCATATCTGCGCTTGTATCCACCAGCATCAGTACTGCTTTGTTACTGATATCAGAGATCATCTCCTCTGTACTGCGGCTACTTGCGATCTGCAGGATAACTCCGTCAGCTCCACCAGATATCTCCTCGTTAATGGCCATCTGCTGTTGCTTCAAGGTAAAGTTCTTACCTGTTGGAACTATAGTAAGCTTAACGCCGTTGTCCTTTGCTGCCTGCTCAAGTCCCGCCTGGAAAGAGTCCCATCTTCCTGAGCCGCTGTCATCCACCACGACAGAAATCTGAACAGGGTCATCCCTTACTCCGCTCATGATCAGGGCAGATGTAGATGCCATCAGGACAATAACAAGAAGCACCGCAATCACTAAAATAAACACATTCCTGTTACTCTTCATCGCCGGGCTCCTTTCCAGATTCCAGAGCCTTGCGGTTCTCCTCTGTATATTCTATCGCAGGAAGGTGGATCGTAACTGTTGTGCCTTCGTCAGGCTCAGAATCGATCTTAAGACCATATTCTACCCCAAAGCGCAGCTGTATCCTTCGCTGCACATTGATAAGGCCAACACCTGATCCCTTCTTGCGAACTCTCGTATCGTCAGTCAAAAGACCTTCTACTTCCTCACTGCTCATTCCAAAGCCGTTATCTGAAACCGTAATGTAGATATCTCCATCCTCGCCCATAAAGCCTTTGACCAAGATCTCTCCATCCTCCATGTCCTTAACGCCATAGTACACGGCATTTTCAAGGATTGGCTGCACAATGAGCTTGACCGTGCAAAATCTCTTTATGCTCTCATCAATATCGAAACTTATGGTAAATGCGTCCTTAAATCTGACCTTCTGAATATTCATATAGTTGCTGGCATGTCGTATCTCATCCTCTATTGGGATGATGGTCTTGCCACTTGATAGGGAAACTCTGAAAAGACTTGCCAGCTGGGTTATCATAAACACCGCATCATCGTACTTTGCTCCCTCTATCATCCATACTATGGAATCTAAGGTATTGTACAAAAAGTGAGGATTTATCTGGGACTGAAGCGCATCCAGCTCTGATTTTCTCTTTTCCTCCTGTGAAGCAACCATATCCTTCATCAGCTGATCGATCTGGTCGTAGCTTCGGCGAAGAGTCCTGCCAAGGTGCTCGATCTCTGACGGTCCGCCAATGTAAACTGACGGATTTACCTTGCCCATCTCAATCTCCCTGATGGAGTCGTTGAGCTTGGTGATAGGTCTTGTAACCCGCCTTGCAACCAGTCTGTTAAGGATCAGCATGGCAAGAAGTGTGATGGAAATGATCATCATTACAAAATATCTGATGTCCTTCATGCCAAGGTATGAGTTACTGGTTGGGATAACGCTCACAAGCTTCCAGCCTGTGTAGCTCATGGTGCTTACTGTGACAATTCTCTTTTCTCCAAGGAACTCTTCCTTGTGGCTTCCATCATCGTAAGTAGCCGCAACAGTGTTATTCTCGTTAAAGAGCCCGGCTTCTATCTGCATCTGCATCGGGTGATAGATGATGGCTCCTTTGTTGTCGCACAGATAAACGTATTGCTGGGACGGATTGTCGTTGACACTTTCCATCATCTGCTCAATGACAGCGTAGTTCATATCTACCAAAAGAACTCCCTGCTCCGGAACACCTCTTCCGCCTAGCTCAACAGCGCGGCTTAGGGAAGTTACCCAGTAGTACCTGAAGGTAGGGTCATCTACAAAGATATTCTGAACATGTGGCAGTGAAAAGTGCAGGTTTTCAGGCTTATCAAGAGCGGCCTTAAACCAGTCCTGACTTGTTACATCCACCTCAGGCTTTTCAACGGCAACTGGCGAAGCACACACAAGTGAGCCGTACTCTGTAAAGAGAGCAAGACTTATAAGATAATCCTTGTGAGCTTCATACAAAAGATTCATCTGTTCAATCGGGGTTTCTTTGCTGATATCCTGATCTTTTATGACATTGTAATAGATTGCATCAGACATTCGTCTCATGCTTCGAAGATAGTCCTCAAGGGAAAGAACTGTCTGATCCAGCGTAAGCTCTGCGCTGTCAGTCAGCATCTTCTCTGACCTTACTGAAAATCTCTGGTAAAGTGCTATGCCCATGGCAAGCATACAAACCAGGGCTACGATGGTGAAAGACACTGAGATCGTAACCTGGATGCTCCTTGGAACTGCATTTCTCATGTATCTTTCAAGTTTCCATTTAGAGCGCAGCTTATCAAATTTGCTCTGTTGGTGTTTATCTTCCAATGGTCTTATTCCTTGCCAGCCTTGTATTTCGAAGGCGATACGCCAAACTGTTTTTTGAAAACATAGCTAAAGTAGTTGGGATCTGAATAGCCAACCTCCTGGGCTATGATATATGTCTTTTCATCTGTCTCAAGGAGCATGCGCTCTGCTTTTTCCATACGGAAATCTGTCAGATACCCCACAAAGGTTTTACCAGTCTCCTTTTTAAATACTGTGGAAAAATACGCGCTGCTGACTCCAAGATAGCTGCACATAAAATCAATAGAAAGGTCCTGATCCATGTAGTGGTCAGCCACATAGTCCTTGGCCTTGCTGACAAAACTTCTGGTGTTGTCAGTTCTTTTCCCGGCGATAAGCTCATGCATCTTAAGAGCGATAGAAGCAAACCACTCTGTGAGCTCTTTTCCTTCCATCTGCTGCACCAGGGCGTAGACATCACTGTTCATGTCAAATATCTCATTGACATCAAGCTGATTGCTTCTTGCAAACTTGTAGAGCTCACTTACAAGATCCATTACAAAGAACCTGTGGTTCTGGATCGAGGACTGGTTCTCAAGCCCCTGCTCTATGTACTTTCTGGTAGCGGATTCAACTTCAGTGTCCTCTGCCATCTTGATCTTTTTGAAAATATCTACGAGGCTGTTCTCATCCTCAGATATTTCATCGCTCATGTCCATAGGGGAAATCTCTGAGATGTTGATAGCCTTAGTGTGTCCATATAAAACCCTGTAGGAAACCGCCTCCCTGGCGCCCTTATAGGACTCATCTATATCTGATAGGCTGTCCACCAAAAGTCCAACACCTATAGTAACGCTAGCCTTACAAATACTCTCAGCCAGCCTGCAGAGCCTGTCGCAGTCATCAGTAAATGCTGTTGCATCCTTCTTTTCTGCAAACTGAGCCACCATAACTGTGCTTCCAAGGTATGAAAAGAACCTGCAACCCCACTTTTCATCTATTCTCTCCTCAAGGAGCTTGCGCACTGAAACGGATAAAAGAACCGGATTCATTCCCTCTGGGATGCTGGAACTGCTGATGTGAACAACAGCTACCACAAATAAAGGTCCCTTAAGATCTATGCGGTAGTCAGTCAAAAACTTCTCAATTTTGTTATCTGCGATCCTTCCTTCTATGAGGGCTGCAAAAAAGTCCTCCTGAAGAAGAGGCAGAGAATCCATATAGTAATTTTCAAGCTTTGCTACGTTTAATTTTTCATCAATATCTCTATCAAGCGCCTCATGGACTCTTGTAAATACTGCCCTAAGCTCATCAGAATCTATGGGTTTTAAGATGTACTCCTCAGCCTCAAGCCTTATGGCTTCCTTGGCGTACTCAAACTCATCAAAGCCGGAAAAGATAATGATCCTAATATTGGGATACAGCTGCTTAAGGTTCCTCGACAGCTCCATTCCATCCATGTACGGCATCTTGATATCGGTCATGACAATATCAGGCCTTAGATCTTCTGCAAGTTCTAACGCCTCAAGTCCATTGTGGGCATATCGCGGCTGCTCAAAGCCCATCTCTTCCCAATTAAGTTTCTTAAGTATTGCCTGGGCGACATCTTCCTCATCGTCCACCAGCATGACACGGTATCTATTCATATCTATTCCTTTATTTACCCCCGCCCCTAGGCGATAAGGTTAGTCACTACAAGAATTCAAGCATACTTCTCGTGCATTACCTTCCACATGATGCCCATGATGAGGGTTGCTACGATGATCACAACAAAAGATGCAACTGCATTAAAGAAGGACACAATACCCATTACAAGAGCTGCTACACCAAGGAAGATGATGATAAGTCCTGCATAAAATGTATACTCTCTAGGATGCTTTATTTCCTCTGGCTTCTCCTTCTTAATAATTGTTACATCTCTAGTTATTATAAGCCTAATTCCAAAGAACATGCACACGGCGAACGCCAGCATCTCAATTCCCATGTGATTTATAAGTTCCATAAATGTCATATTTGCAATTTCCTTCCTTATTATCTGCAAACATCCGGTCTCACACTAGTTCTTAGACCTTCGCTATGAAATCAAAAAGGGGACATGGCGCAGGCCATGCCCCCTGATAATTATAAGGGATGATGTTACTTCTTAGCAACGTACTTACGGATATCAAGTGAGATAGCAACAAAGATAACCAGTCCGATGAAGATGTATTGTGCGTTAGCATCTACTCCCAGGTACTGGAGAGCTGCCTTCAAAAGCTCGAATACGGCAACACCGATGATAGCACTTGAAACCTTACCACGTCCACCAGTAACTGATACACCACCGATTGTACATGCAGCGATAGCTTCCATCTCGTAGCCAAGACCTAAGTTAACTGATGCACCGCCGGCCTTAGCGCCCAGCATGAATCCTGCAAGACCATACATCATAGCAGCCTTCATGTAGATAAGTACCATTGTGAGACGAACAGGAACACCAGCAACTTCTGCAGCCTGTGGGTTTCCACCGATTGCATACATATATTTACCATGTCTTGTCATGTTGAAGATGAACCATGTGATGGCTGCAACAATGATTGCGATCCAGATAAGGTAGCTGATTCCAAGGAATTTTCCTGAAGCAATGTTTGTGTACTCTGTTGTGTATCCACCAAGAGGTGTAGCACCTGTGTAGATAAGAGCAAGTCCATAAACGATTTCCATCATAGCAAGGGTTGCAATGAATGGAGGTACGTGAAGGAATGCAATAAAGAATCCTGTGATAGCTCCGAATGCACCAGTGATTGCAAGTACGATAAGAAGTGCAACGAAGATGTTAAGTGGCTGCATATCAGGGAAGAACTTTCCTGAGTAGTCAATCTTCTGAAGAAGTGTACCTGCGATACATGCTGCAAAACCGATCATACGTCCAGCTGAAAGGTCACATCCAGCTGTGATAACACAACCTGCAATACCAAGAGCGATTACAAGTCTTGAACTCATATTCATAAGAATGTTGAACAGGTTGTTTGTTGTAAGGAACCTGTCGTTTGTGATACCTGTGTAAATAACCAGGATGAACATTACGATGATAACACCGTTATTGATAAGAAAATCTATTGCTTTCTGTTGTTTTGTCTTAACCATTTTTATCGATCCTTTCCCATATTAGAACTGAGTAGCGTAGCTCATGACTTTTTCCTGAGTCATATCGCTCTCTTCAGTTATCTCGCCTCTAAGTTTACCGTTACACATTACGTAGATTCGATCTGACATACCAAGAAGTTCTGCCATTTCGGAGGATATCATTATGATAGCCTTACCCTGCTTGGCCAGATCTGTCATGATCTCATAGATCTCATGCTTGGCACCTACGTCGATACCTCTTGTAGGCTCGTCCATTATGAGAATATCAGGATCGTTGGCAAGCCATCTTGATACAATAACCTTCTGCTGGTTACCACCTGACAGATTGGAGATGTGCTCCTGCATGCTAGGTGTCTTGATTGAGAGCTTCTCGATACTGTCATCAACAACCTTGTTGATCTTGCCATGATCAAGAACAAATCCTGCTGTTAAGTATTTGTTGTAAACTGAAACGCCTACGTTATCCTTGATAGAAAGACATCCAAAGATACCATTACCTCTTCTGTCCTCTGTTATCATTCCGATGCCGGCGTTCATAGCATCCTTAGGTGACTTGATCTTAACCTCTTTGCCGTGGATCTTGATCGTACCCGCTGAAAGATTTCTGATTCCAAACAGACCTTCCATAAGCTCTGTTCTCTGAGCACCTACCAGTCCACCAAATCCAAGGATCTCACCCTTTCTAAGGTTGAAGGATACATCCTGGAATGATTTCTCGTGGATTGAAGAAAGCCCATTTACTTCCATAACTACCTCGCCAGGAGTTCTGTCCTTGACCGGGTAAATGTTTGTAAGCTCACGACCTACCATCTTGGCGATGATCTCGTCAATTGTAAGGTCTTTTGCTGGCCATGTCCCGATATATGTACCATCTCGCATGATCGTAACATCATCAGCAATTCTCTTGATCTCATCCATCTTGTGTGAGATGTAGATCATTGCAACGCCCTTGGCTCTCAAGCCTTCCATGATCTTAAAGAGCGCTTCTACTTCGCTATCTGAAAGAGAAGATGTTGGCTCGTCAAAGATGATAACCTTGGCGTCATGGGAAACTGCCTTGGCAATTTCTACTGACTGCATCTGTCCGATGGACAGTGTGTCGAGCTGCGCCTTAGGATCAAAGTCCATGTTAACCTCTTTGAGCCACTTCCCTGTTTCTTCGTACATAGTCTTGTGGTCGATCACCTGAAGTGGACCAAATTTCTTTACCGGAAATCTTCCAAGGAACATATTCTCTCCTACGCTTCTTGCAAGAACCGGCTGAAGCTCCTGATGCACCATGGCTATACCTTTTTTCATAGCCTCATCAGGATTCTCGATTGTTGTCTTTTCTCCGTCAATATAAATTTCTCCGGCATCCATCTTATAAATGCCGAAAAGACATTTCATAAGTGTTGATTTACCGGCTCCGTTCTCTCCCATAAGTGCATGGACGGTACCGGGCTTAACTGCCAATTGTACGTTATCCAGTGCCTTTACACCGGGAAAGGACTTGGATACGCCCCGTAGTTCCAATTTGTACTCTGATGCCATACCTAATTCCTTTCTTATTCCTCTTCTCTAAAAAAACTTGTTTCCCTCAATAAAAGGTGCGGGTGCTAATTGGCGCCCGCACCATATTATTTCTTTAATTACTTAATTACTTAAGTGAATCAAGAACTGACTGTGCGTTGTCAGTTGTAACCTTTACGTAATCGCATCCGATGTAGTAATCGTTGCCAGCACCTGTGATGTAGTTGATAGCTGCATCAGCTGCACCGTGTGACTGAGCGATGTGATCGTTGAATACTGTACCTGTCATTGTTCCAGCAAGTACGTCCTCAAGAGCCTCTGTAAGAGCATCAACACCTACAAGGTAGATGTCCTCGCCAACCTTACGTCCAGCTGCCTCGATTGACTGAAGAGCACCAAGTGCCATAGCATCGTTGTTGCAGAATACAACTTCTGTCTCAGGATGAGCTGAAAGTGAGTTAGCAACGAGCTGCTGAGCTGTAGCCTGATCCCAGTTACCAACCTGATCATCGAGCTCCTCAACTGTCCAACCAGCATCCTCAAGAGCCTTAACTGAGAACTCTGTTCTGTACTGAGCATCAACGTTCTCTGGGTCACCCTCGATCATGATGTACTGGATCTTGCCATCGCCGTTAAGGTCAACCTTATCCTGGCCAAGGTCTACAAGGATCTCACCCTGCATTGTACCTGACTGACGAGCATCACATCCAACGTATGTTACGTTCCAGCCGTTTGACTCCCATCTAGCTTCCTCGTCAGCGTCTGGCTCACGGTTGATGTATACAAGAGGGATATCAGCGCCAACTACAAGGTCTGTAATTGTTGCAGCTGAAGATGAGTTAACTGGGTTGATGATAAGTACGTCAACACCCTGTGTGATGAAGTTCTGGATCTGGTTTGTCTGTGTAGCCTGATCGTTAGCACCATCAACGATTGTGATGTTGTCCTTTGAGAATCCCTGAGAAATGAGGTAGTTCTCAAGCTCTGTTCTGAAGAGTGTCATGAAGTTATCAGCGAACTGATAGATACATACTCCAACCTTCTTGTCTGCAAGATCAGCGTTTCCTGCTGACTCTGCAACTGTCTCAGCAACGTCAGTAGCTGTCTCAGCAACCTCTGTAGCTGTCTCAGCAACTGTCTCTGCTGTCTGTGTAGCTGTGTCAGCTGCTGCATTTCCGCAACCAGCAAGCATAGCCATTGTCATTGCAGAAACTGTTAAAAGACTTACCAATTTCTTTTTCATTAATACTTCCTCCTTAAAAAAAATGTTAACAATTTGTTTACAATGGAAATTATATCAATGGTATTTGTGCAAAAACATAGATTATTCTTCTGTTAATCTTAGAAATCCTTTTGTATTTTGTTCTCATCACACTATTTTGCACAAAATAAGTGTCCTGTTTTTGTCTATTTTTACTTATCGGAAACGTTTTTGCTTTTCAGAGTGTTGTCATTTTGTATGTATGCAACAAAAAACAGCTGCCATAACAGGCAGCTGCTTCGTATAAAACTCTTTTAACCATTTATTCTACTTCAGTTGAGCCATCATCGTAGGTTATAACCCAATACCCTTTGCCAGTACCACAGTCCTCGTGATACTCTTTGCCAACTATCTGGCGGGTATCCGTTTCTTCTTCAGCGCTGCTTACATCAGCTGCCAGCGGAACTTCCTCATAGGCTCCCATCTCAACAAGCATCTCTTCAAGAGTCTCTGTGCTGGCGTTTAATGACACAGCATCAGTGCTTTCTTCAGAAAAAGAACTATCTGCCATCAGATCTGTGCTGACATCCACCACAGGTATGTCTTCCTGCTTTCCTATTGCTTCAGATAGCATGGTCCTATACGCCGGAACCATAGTACACATCACTAAATTAAAAATAAAGATTGAAAAAATCGTCCCTGATAGTATGAGGATAATCTGACTTGCTCTTCTCATATCAAATCCCTTTTCCTTTTCTTTTTCTTTAACTGTTAGAAAGTAACAGCGTACGCTGCCTGCTTGTATATAGGACCTGCTGGATAGCTTTGATAAGTCTGCTTGTAGTAGCCGCTTCCCTTGGCCCTTTGCATCTCTGTATCAAATATGTACCAGTTGTTGCCTATCTTTACTTCGGTCCAGGCATGTGGTGTCTGACCTCCAAGTGAGGACTGAACTGTTCCGGTACACACTGTTGCGTCATATCCAAGTCCTTTTGCTATGTAAGCAAAGGCTGCTGCGAAGTTGTAGCAGTTTCCCTTTCCGCTTGTTAAGATGTCTGATGCATAGCTTTCAGTCCAATCTCCTGCTGGAATCTCGTTCTTTCGCTCATATACTGAAGAATTAACAAAGTAGGTAAAGCATCTTTCAAGCTGCATCTTCTGAGTCATATCCTTAGTGGTACAAACGTCAAATAGTGCAGCTGTCTTCTTCATCAGATCTGATTCCGGATCCATAAGGGAGCCGTCAGCTTTTTTCCACTTGATACCTGCTGGTGTATGTATGAAGTGCTCTCCAGGAACATCCTGCTCAGTGAAATTCTCTGCTGCCTGACCCTTTACTACTGACCTGACCTGTTCCTTCAGGCCTTCGTTCACTCCATAGAGTGCATTCTCCCTGATGGAAACCACTGTATCCGGAATCACCGCCCCTGAAAGAGCTGCCGGGAAACAAAGAAGCTCAGTCATATTCTTGTTGTAGAGGCA
>NZ_JAGAYD010000169.1 GCF_017940685.1 Butyrivibrio sp.
AGCTATGTGCGACTGTATCATCGTTGAGAACGATGAGAAGTATGAAGAAGTTGAGTTTAAACCATTAAAGCCCTACGAGGAGATGACTGCAGAGGACAAGATTGCAGCTGTTCGTGAGGCCGGAGTGGTAGGTATGGGAGGCGCAGGTTTCCCAACCGCTGTCAAGTTTTCTCCTAAGGAGCCTGACAAGATCGATTATGTCATTGCCAACTGCTCAGAGTGTGAGCCTTATCTTACATCTGACTATCGCAGAATGATCGAAGAGCCAGAGCTTCTTCTTGAAGGTCTTCAGATCGCAGTCAGCATCTTCCCTAATGCGAGAGGTATTCTTGCAATCGAGGATAACAAGCCCGATGCGATCGCTAAATTCAAAGAACTTACTAAAGATATTGATAATATAAGCGTTAAGCCCGTTAAGACCAAGTATCCTGAGGGTGCTGAGCGTATGCTCATTTATGCTGTCACAGGAAGAGAGATCAACTCTTCAATGCTCCCTGCAGACGCTGGATGTATCGTCGACAACGTAGATACTCTCTGCGCTGTAAGAAGAGCAGTAATGGAGGGCAGACCTCTCATGGAGAGGATCGTTACCATTACCGGAGAGGCTGTTGAAAATCCTCAGAACTACAAGGTTAGGATTGGAACTAACTATAGAGAGCTTCTTGACGACGCAGGCCTTAAGTGCGAGCCTGCCAAGATCATCTCCGGAGGTCCTATGATGGGCTTTGCCATCTTTGACCTTGATGTTCCCACAACCAAGACTGCATCAGCTCTTACCTGTCTGACCAAGGACGAGGTAGCAGCTCTTGAGCCATCAGCATGCATCAACTGTGCACGCTGCGTTGAGGTATGCCCTGAGAGGCTTGTACCCAAGAACCTGGCAGATGCGGTTGAACATAACAATGAAAAGGCATTCCTTGACATGTATGGCATGGAGTGCTGCGAGTGTGGATGCTGCAGCTATATCTGCCCTGCAAGACGTCAGCTCACCCAGCTGATCAAGGGTATGCGTAAGATCCAGCTCGGCAAGAGAAAGAAGTAAGGGGGACATTTGAATGAGTGAACTAAAAAGAGTGTCATCCAATCCCCATGTTAGATCCAAGACAACTACATCAAACATCATGATGTGGGTGGTCATAGCTCTGCTTCCTGCCACTGGTTTTGGAATATATAACTTTGGACTGAATGCACTTATCATTATCTTATTATCAGTAGCAAGTGCTGTGCTCTCAGAGTTTATCTATGAGAAGGCACTTCATAAGCCCATTACAGTGGGAGATTTTTCTGCAGTTGTAACGGGACTTTTACTTGCACTTAACCTTCCATCAACAGTACCTTTCTGGGTACCGATCCTTGGAAGCGTATTTGCGATCATCATGGTCAAGCAGCTCTTTGGCGGACTTGGACAGAACTTCATGAACCCTGCCCTTGGCGGAAGGTGCTTCCTTGTTCTGTCATTCCCAGCTCTTATGACCAACTTCGTAACTGACACCTATACAGGAGCAACACCACTTGCAAACCTGAAAAACGGTGTAGAGGTTAATGTAATGGATATGATCATCGGTCGCACAGGCGGAACAATTGGTGAGACATCAATGCTCTGCATCGTGATCGGTGCCATGATCCTTTTCGCAGTAGGAATCATCAATTATGTGATCCCATTCACATACATCATTTCCTTTGTTATCTTTGTTGGTTTGTTCGGCGGCTATGGATTCAACTTCTCATATATCGCAGCTCACCTTGCAGGTGGCGGACTTATGCTTGGAGCATTCTTCATGGCAACCGACTATGTTACATGCCCTATAACTCCTAAGGGAAAGGTTATCTACGGAATCATCCTTGGTCTCCTTACAGGAATCTTCCGTATCTTTGGTGCCAATGCTGAGGGCGTATCCTTTGCAATTGTCATCACAAACCTTCTTGTGCCCCTTATTGAGAAGTTCACTATTCCAAGGGCCTTCGGTATTAAGAAAACTGCAAAGAAGGAGGCGAAAAAAGCATGAACGATACAAAGTCAATGATCAAAAACGCCCTTATCCTCTTTGCAATAACACTTGTTGCCGGTGTACTTCTTGGTATTGTTTATCAGGTTACAAAAGAGCCTATAGCTTACCAGGACAAGCTTGCACAGGACAAGGCTAACCAGTCAGTATTTGCAACTGCCGCTACATTTGATGATGTGGCTACTGACGAGGCAGGCGCAGCTGCTATTTCTGAGCAGTTTACAGGTGTAACAGTTGAGAGCGTAAAAGAAGCTAAAGATTCCGCAGGAACTGGACTTGGATATGTTATCCAGGTTAAGTCCAAGGGTTACGGCGACTTTATCGACTACACAGTTGGTATCACCAATGAGGGAAACGTCAATGGCATTTCCATCATCAAGATCGCTGAGACTCCCGGCCTTGGAATGAATGCTGAGAAGGTAGTTGTTCCTCAGTTTGCTGATAAGGCAGCTACACAGTTTAGCGTTGTTAAAAACGGACAGCTCAGTGACCCTGCAACTCAGATAGAGGCAATATCTGGTGCAACCATCACTTCCAGAGCTGTTACAAACGGCGTTAACGCAGCAGTAGCATATTTTGAAAATGTATTGAAAGGGGGTAACTGATTAGCATGGAAGCAAAAAAAGGCGCTTTAGGCTTTAAACAGAACACTCCTGCCGAGAGATTTTTTAACGGACTTGTTGTAGAAAACCCAACACTGGTACTGATGATCGGTATGTGTCCTACACTTGCTGTAACATCATCAGCTATCAACGGACTTGGAATGGGTCTTGCAACAACCTTCGTTCTTGCACTTAGTAACGCTGTTATATCAGCACTTCGTAAGACAATTCCTTCTACAGTCAGGATTCCATCCTTCATTGTAGTAATTGCTTCTTTCGTAACCTTAGTAGAGCTTTTAATGAAAGCTTATGTTCCTGCTCTTAATGCAGCCCTGGGCGTATACATTCCTCTTATCGTTGTTAACTGTATCATCTTCGGTAGAGCGGAAGCTTACGCCAGCAAAAATGGTATTGTTCCTTCATTCTTTGATGGAATCGGAATGGGAATCGGATTTACCTGTGCTATTACCTGCATCGGACTTATAAGAGAGTTCATCGGCGCAGGAACAGCATTCGATGTTCAGATCCTTGGTGAAGGCACAGTTGTTCCCGGAGCTGTTGGAGCATTCCTATCTGGCTATCAGCCAATCAGCATCTTTATCCAGCAGGCTGGTGCGTTCTTTGTTCTTGCATTCCTTATTGCCATCATGAACAAGATCAAGATGAATATGGCTAAAAAGGGAAAAGATACATCCAAGTTCGGACAGGGATGCTGCTCATCAGCTGAAGAGGCAGCAGCAGATAAGATCTCTGCAGAAAAAGAGGCAAGGAAGGAGGCTGAAAACTAATGGGAGAAGTAATAGTTAATCTTATTGGACTTATGATCACTGCATCCCTTGTAAATAACGTAGTACTTAGCCAGTTCCTTGGCCTTTGTCCTTTCCTTGGTGTTTCCAAGAAGACAGACACAGCACTTGGAATGGGCGCTGCATGTATCTTCGTTATTACAATGGCATCACTTGTATGTAGCATTATTTACAAGTTTATTTTGAACCCACTTGATCTGTCATATCTTAAGACCATCGTGTTTATCCTTGTTATAGCCATGCTGGTTCAGTTTGTTGAGATGATCCTTAAGAAGTTCGTGGTATCTTTATACCAGGCTCTTGGAGTTTATCTTCCTCTTATCACTACAAACTGCGCAGTACTTGGTGTGGCACTTAACAACGTAACTGATGGATACACTATTTTAGAGAGCACTGTTTGCGGCTTTGCAACAGCAGTTGGATTTACAATCTCAATCGTCATCCTTGCAGGCCTTCGTGAAAAGATGGAATACAATGATATCCCTGCACCATTTAAGGGAATGCCACTGGTTCTTTTGACCTCTGGTCTTATGGCAATTGCATTCACTGGATTCTCAGCTCTCAAATAAAAGGAGATATTGACTTATGATAACTGGAATAATCATTGCAACTGCAGTGGTTGCCGGTGTTGGAATTGTCATTGGACTTATTCTTGGCATCGCAGACCTCAAGCTGCATGTTGATGTAGATGAAAAAGAACAGGCTATCTTAGAAGCTCTTCCTGGCAATAACTGTGGTGGATGCGGATTCCCCGGATGTTCAGGATGTGCTGCTGCGATAGCAAAAGGAGAAGCTGCTGTTAATCAATGCCCTGTAGGAGGCCAGGCAGTAGCTGACGTGATCTCAGGTATTATGGGCGTTGAGGCAGGCGCTTCAAAGAGAATGGTTGCCTACGTTCACTGCCAGGGCGACTGTGATAAGGCTAAGAGCCAGTACGACTACAACGGAGTTGCGGACTGCAGGCTTGAAGCTCAGGCTCCAGGCGGCGGAGCTAAGACCTGCTCCTATGGATGCCTTGGCGGCGGAAGCTGCGTATCAGTCTGCCAGTTCGATGCCATTCACGTAGTTAACGGCGTTGCAGTAGTAGATAAGGAAGAGTGTAAGGCCTGCGGCAAGTGCGTAGATATCTGCCCTCGCCACCTCATTGATTTTATCCCATATGATGCAACAGAGGTTGTATCCTGCAAGTCTCAGGACATGGGTAAGCTCGTTAACCAGTACTGCACCATCGGCTGTATCGCTTGTCACATCTGTGAAAAGAACTGTCCAGCCGGCGCCATTACTGTAGAAAACAACGTGGCCGTTATCGACCAGGAGAAATGCACACACTGCGGAACCTGCGCAGAG
>NZ_JAGAYD010000170.1 GCF_017940685.1 Butyrivibrio sp.
ATCTGGGCGAGGCCCCTTTTTCTTACCATAAATTGTGGATATGGGAAATGGTTTTTATCGTTATTGTTAAAAATTGAGTACTTTAACAGGCCGATGTGATAATCGGCGCATTGTTGCTTTTTTCGTTTTGAAGTGTCAAAAATTACGAGGCTTTTTTCAGTTCAAACAGATGCGTTCCGGTTCGCTCAGAAGCAATCTTGTGATGCAGCTTATTTATGTCATAGCCGATTGCAAGAAGTATGCTCTGCGCAAGAACATTTTCTTTTCCGCGATACAGATATCTTCTGAAGTTCATGTCTTCTTTTACATTTGCGAAGGATCCTTCCGCTTGAATACTACGGTTCATTCTCAGTTGAGTTCCGTAATCGCTGGTTATCCGTTCAAGACATTCTGCTCGTTTTTCTTCCATTTTTCTTGAAACGGAAAGCTTCTTGTTTCTATCTTCAAACGCGGTCCTGCAGTTATTGCCCTTAATACAGTCTTTCTTGTATGGACAGTTGTTGCAGCTTTCGCACTCATATATAGTTACTTCCCGCTGATATCCCGTTGCTGTTTTTTGGGTTCTCTTGGATACTGCAGTGAGCTGTTTGCCATTTCTACATATGTAGCTGTCTGATTCGGAATTATAGTCCATGTTTTCACGTCTGCTTATGTCATTTCTGAACTTCCTTGTTTTTGAAAGCTCATAGTTCTGAGGCTTGATGTATGCAGTCTGTTCATTGGATTCGATAAAAATATAATTCTCTTCGCTTTCATAGCCTGCATCAGCAACGATATTCTTATACTTGAATGTAAGATGAACCTCCATGTCTTTAAGGAACGGAATCAGTGTAATGGTATCTGTTGGAGCTGGGAATACATCCAGCCATGTGACATACTCTGAGTCCACTCCATGCTGCAGGTTATATGCTGGTTTAAGCTGACCGTTGAGCATGGCATCTTCTTTCATCCTCATGAATGTTGCATCTGTATCAGTCTTTGAATAACTGTTTCTGGTTCCGCATACATAAAGCTTGTGGTTGTACTCTTTGAGTTTTTCTATGTATTCTTCAAGGGTTTCTATTGAACGCTGGAGTGGAGTCTTTCTTTTTCCAATACCATGTACGAACTGGATGCCTTCATCATCTTTGAGTTTATACAGTTTTTTCCTTAAACGCTTAATGGTGCGTAATGATATCTGATCTTTATAGACTACTTTTATCCCATAGAGCTCTTCACATTCAGCGCAGAAAATACATATCTTTTCAGTCAGCTTTATCATGTTCCTGGATACAGCTTTCTTCCATACAAAGGTGTATTTGTTGGCAACTGACTCTATCTTGGTTCCGTCGATAAAGATATTCTCACCTGAAATCTCACCAAGTTCGAGCAGTATGGTTCCGACCTGCGCCATGATCTGCTTAGCGCATTGCGAGAGATGAATTGATATAAATCTTGCTATGGTGGAATGATCAGGAGCAGGTGCTCCGTCTAGAAGGTACATGAAATTAATGTCTCTCTTGCAGGCAGACTCAATATCACGACTTGAATAGATTCTGTTCATTGCAGCATAGATCACAATCTTAAGCATCTGACGCGGTGAGGCCTGATTCTTTCTGATTCTGTCATAAGTCTCATAAAGATCAGAAAGATTCATTTCCTCCACAAATGCACTTACCAGGCGTACCGGATCATCAGATGGAATAGATATTTCTATGTCGAGCGGAAGTTTGATTTGATGATACAAGGAAGATACAGTATAATCTCCTTGTAAGATTTTGTTTAGTCGCATAAACATATTTTACAGCAAAAATCGGGCTTTTCGAAGCCCGATTTTTGTGCTAAACACAGTATTTTCGCATACAAAAAGGGGCCTCGCACTAATTTCTTAGTGCGACAGCCCCATGTCTTATCCCCCCCGAAAAAAAGCTGCAGGAAATTTTCCTGCAGCCTTTTGTTTCATCAGATCTTCATTGCAATGTCCCAGGCTCCCCAAATAGCTGAGCGGACATTTCCAACTTTCTTGCAGTCTCCAAGCAGATGTACGTTCTTGGCTGCCTGAAGAAGTGGGATTGGATGGTATCCTACTGACATGATAACGCTGTCTGCAGGAAGCTCCACTGTCCTGCCATCCTTAAGGTTTACCTTGACAGATTTCTCTGTGATCTCTGCTACACCTGCATTTAAGTAAACAGGAACCTTGTTGGTCCTAAAGCAGTCACGAAGGTAACTGGTATTTGCAAGACACATATTCTTAACTGCGATAAGGTCATCCTTCATCTCTACGATCTGAGGATTCTTGCCCTTTCTGAACAGGTCAAGAGCAATCTCGCATCCTGTAAGTCCACCGCCAATGATAACTACATCTTTGCCAACCTGTTTGTTGCCAAGAAGGTAATCTGTTGCATCCATGGCATATTCTGCTGCTCCAGGAATTGGAATCCTGTTAGCCTCTGCACCAGTTGCGATGATGTACTCATCTGCTGATGGAAGAGAATCTGTCTTAACCTCATAGTTGTAGTGTATCTTTACGCCAAGCTTTTTAAGCTGATGCTTCTGCCATGCGATGAGCTGCTTATCTTTCTCCTTAAATTCAGGAGCTGCTGCTGCGATGAACACACCGCCAAGCTCGCTTGTCTTTTCATAGATCTCAGGCTCATGTCCTCTAAGAGCAAGGATCCTTGCTGCTTCCATTCCGCCGATACCACCGCCGATGATGGCAACTCTCTTAGGATCATCAGTAGGTTTAACCCTGTACTTCTTGCTCTGCATGCTGCGAGGGTTAACTGCACATTTGCACATTCCTGCTGACTCTGTAAGGTCCTGATCGTTAGCTGTTCCGTTGTGTTTGGTAAGGTTAAAGCATGCTGAGTGACAACAGATGCAAGGACGGATCTCCTCTTCCTTGCCTTTCTTTAACTTAGATACCCACTTAGGATCTGCAAGGAACTGTCTGCCGACAGCCATGGCATCGATGCCACCTTCCTTAACGGCCTTGGCACCCACATCGGGCTCCATCTTACCAGCGCAGACAACAGGGATGTCCACAAACTTCTTGATGTGTTCAACATCCTCAAGGTTACAGTTCTGAGGCATATACTGTGGTGGATGTGCCCAGTACCAGGCATCATAGGTACCATTGTCGCAGTTGAGCATGTCGTAGCCAGCATCCTGAAGGTACTTGGCTGCGCGCTCAGACTCTTCCATATCTCTTCCGATCTCTTCGAAGTCCTCTCCTGGCATAGCGCCATACTGGAAAGCCTTGGTCATGGATCTTACTGAATACCTGAGAGAAACAGGGAAGTCATCTCCGCATTTCTCTTTTATCTCTTTTACGATCTCTACTGCAAAGCGGTAGCGATTCTCGAAGGATCCGCCGTAGTCATCAGTTCTCTTGTTGGTATACTTTAAGGTGAACTGATCAAGAAGATATCCCTCATGTACTGCATGGACCTCAACGCCGTCAACGCCAGCCTCTTTGCAGAGTCTTGCAGTCTCTCCAAAGGCGAAGATAATGTCCTTTATTTCTTTTTCAGTGATTGCTCTTGTTGTTACATCGTCAGCCCAGCGGTTAGGAAGAACTGAAGGAGCAGCTGTCAGATACTCTGCGTCGATGTATGGCTTAGCCAGAGTGTTAAGAGCCTTGTTCTTTGCAAGCATCGCAAGAGGTGCAGTAAGAGCAAAGCTTCTTCCAAAGCCTGCTGTCATCTGCACAAACATCTTTGCGCCAGTTGCATGGATCTCATCCATAAAGTCTTTAAGCTCTGCAAATTTCTTTTTATTCTGATACAGCCACTTACCTCCCAGCATGTCCTTAACAGGAGCAATACCCGGAATGATAAGTCCGCAGTCATGTTTTGCGATCTTTAAAAGAAGTCTTGCAGCCTCTTTGTCGAAATGGCTTCCCCCTGGTTCCATCCAGCCAAAAATACATGTTCCTCCCATAGGGGCCAGCACTATACGGTTCTTTATTTCCAGATTCCCAATCTTCCATGGGGTGAATAAAGCTTCATATTCCTGCTTCATGTAGCCTCGTCCTTTCACATTATTTTTTCTTGCCTAAATGTAGTTCCTTCATACCTTCTACTTCATCGCAGACAGACTTCATACTGCAGTGTCCGCAGTCTGTCGGCATGCCATCAAGGATGTGAGTTAGTGTTTTTGTTATGGCATCTATCTTGTCCGCGTTTGGAAGTATTTCTTTTACCAGCTTAGAGTCAGTAATAAAGATGATCCTGACATTCTTAACCCCTGTAACAGCCTTATATTTACTGATATAGGTGGCTCCAACCCTGGCAAAATCAATTCCCTTTTTGAGGGCATCTCTGCTTATACGTACCTGCTCCTGATTGCTCTGGGAAGATACCCTTACCATGTAGCCTTCCGGGAAAACATGGTATCTTACAAACTCAAGATTTCTGATAGCCTGAAAGGCCTTCTCTTCATCTGTCTCTTCTCCAAGGTCCTCAGTTTCAAGGATCACGACTCTGGCGAAGCCGCAGCCCCCGGAAATCTCCGGGATGTCCTTGCCATATATAAGGATCTCATCTTCAGTCACCTTTAAAGATGTGGTGACGCAGGTATAATTTACCGATGGCTCTGGCGCAGAGCCAAGTTCAAGTCCCGCATCTCTCTGCATGATGAACTCAGAATTATCCAGACACTTCCAGGCACTAGCAGAGGCAGCTGCTACTCTTTTGCCCTCAGAATGTGACAAAACGTCCATTGTCACATCGATCATATTGTCATATAACTTCATGGCTGTACTCCCCTTAGAACTTAATATCGGCCTTCTTGCGGTCAAATATTCTGTTGACCTGTGTGTAGGCCCATGCCATGAGCTTCTGATCAAGGTTCCAGAAATATATCACAAACAATACGCCTGTAACGATAGTAAGGATTTTTATTATTTTGAGAATGATCTTAACAGCTCTTTTCATCCTAAAAGTCCTTTCTTGTAAGGGTTATCTAGCCAGCCCTTTCTGTCTTGCATACTCAGCAGCACCAAGAGCTCCCATAAGCTGAGGGTCGATTGAAAGTTCAACAACCTTGAGCTTAAGAACCTGCTCGATGGCAGCCTTAAGTCCTGCGTTCTTAGCACATCCACCTGTAAGTGTGATGGAATCTGTAGCGCCAGCCTTCTTGGACATTACAAAGCATCTCTTTGCAACAGCCATCTCGATACCAGCTGCGATCTCGTCCATAGGCTTTCCTTCACCAACAAGGGTGATAACCTCAGACTCTGCGAAAACAGTACACTGAGCTGTGATAGGAATAACATTCTTGGCTGAAAGTGACAGATTTGAGAACTGCTCAAGAGTCATTTCAAAAGATCTTGCCATAGCCTCGAAGAATCTTCCTGTACCAGCAGCGCACTTGTCGTTCATGGCGAAATTCTTAACTGTACCATCTGTGTCGATGGAGATACCCTTAACGTCCTGACCACCAATATCGATGATAGCCTTAACAGAAGGGTTTGTTACATGCACGCCCATTGCGTGGCATGAAATCTCTGAGATATTCTCATCTGCAAAAGGAACCTTGTTACGTCCATAACCAGTACCAATAAGGTACTCAAGGTCCTTGGAACTATTAAGTCCATCAACCTGGCTGCAAACTTCCTTCATAGCAAGCTCAGCTGATTCCTGAGCAATGATCTTACTCTTGATGGTAGTACCTGCTACCATCTTACCTGTCTCATCAACGATCACGGCCTTTGTGTAGGTTGATCCTACGTCACATCCTCCAAAGTATTTCATAACTAAAAAGTCCTCCTTAAAAAAATTACATTATTATATTGGTATGATCACCATGTTGTGTCATCTTCGAAATCAAGAAGTGACGGGTCAACCGGTTCTGCTTTCATTACTGTTCTCATGAACTCATTTACTGAAGCTCTCATGTCTTTTCTGGATACCGTTCTTGGATCCATCAGATCGTGGCTGCACCAAAGGAGCTTGATCCCGCGCTCTCTTGCCTGATCTTCAAAAAGTCCCTGAACAGTTGCCATATTCTTACATGAAACGTGCTGATACATAAGAACGAAATCCACATTCCATGCTTCGCACTGTCTCCAGAGCTCTGTTACAACGTGGTCATAACCGCCGTTGGTGTGCCTTCTCATTACCATTCTCTCGTAGAGTCTTGCAAGGTCCTTTAAAGCCTCATCTCTGTCCTCTGTTTCAAGAGGCTTGGTGAAGTTCAGTGACTCCATCTCTACCAGGATATCTACACCCCAGCAGTTAGCCATCCAGTTGGAGAAGTTTGCATAGTAGTGAGCAGGTATGGACCAAACGATTGCTCTGTACTTCATCTTGCCGCGCCAAGCTTCGTCTTTGTGCTCGTAAGCCTTCATCATGAGCTTGTCGACTTTCTTGAAGGTGGAGATGATCCTTGGATCAAGTCCGCCGTCCATCTCGTAGTTCCATTTCCTGAAGAGCTCGTAGCATGGTCCGATGAGCTGTGGATGAGGAGTCTGGTTAATCTCCCATTTCTGGAGCTCATATTTTGTCTCTTCGTTAAATCTCTTCATTGCTGCAAAGTAAGCATCCCAGCTCCACTTTGCTCCTGTGTTTTCCTCGATAAACCTGATGCATCCCTGGATGTCTTTTACTGCTGCATCCATGATGGACTCATCCTCGTATCTTACAGGGAAAGCAAGGTGATATGTAGGAAGGTCCTTGAACCTTCTGTTTGTGTAGGATGATGCCATAACTGATCCGTCGCAGGGCATTGAGCTCGAAATGAAGCAGGCACCCATGTGAGGAAGTGCATCCACAACTACTGCGCCACACTCTGATGATGGAACAGGGCAGGTGTCTGATGGAAGTCCATAGGACTCAATGGCGTCAATGTATGGCATACATGCCAGCTGATCGATCTCTGACAAAAGAAATACTGGCATCAGCTGATAAGGAATACCAATAAGATCAGGGAATCCAGCCATGATCTGTGACATGGTCATCTCGTCGAAAAGAACTATCTTCTTGGAAAGAGCTGTGCTGTTTCCTACTTTCTCATCAGCCTTCATAAGAAGTACCAGGTTCTCTGCAACATATCTGAATATCGCATAGATAAGCTCGTGATGCATCTTAAGGGCTCTTCCGCGAAGACCAAGAGTGTTCTTATCCATAAATGAGTGGCAACAGAAGTATGAGATCATCCATCTGTAGTGAACTGCTCCCATCATGGCAGGAACCAGGTCTTTTGAGAAGGTTGCAAGAAGCATTCCCCACATTCTTGCCCACTCGTAGAAGTCAACGCCAGTGTCCTTGACACCTCTCCACTCACGTCTTACTGTGGCCATCTTGCCCTTGGCATAGAGCTTACCAAGCTGTTTTTCTCCGTTTAAAAGGAAGTCCTTAAACTCTTCCGGAGACATGTTCTTTAAAAGATCTGCTTCGTGGGTAAGACGCTTTTTTAGGCCTTTTGCATCTTTTCCCATGGACCTTGCTACGTCCTTCCAGTCAGTCTCTTTTATGAGGTCAGCCACAATGCCGCCAATCTCCTTCATGTTTTCAGCCTGAGCTTTCCAGTTTATTTCATCTTTTAATCTGAAATTCTTGGGATCTATATATCTCATACTGGCACCTCCTGTTTCTCCTTGTTCTGGCTCTTGATGCGCTTGATCTCAAGTGCCTCAACAAAAGCCTGGAAACGGGTACGGAGCTGACCTGAATTGTGTACGTTGTAGGATCTGTCAATTGAAAGTGTTGGCCATCCATATTCCTCTGTGAGGATGTGGCTGGCAAGAGGTCTTTCAAATGCCCAGAAGTCGCAGTACTTAACCTGCTCGTAAATGATACCGTCTGCGCCAAACTCTTTTGCAAGTCTGTCTGCTGTATCACGCCTCTGCTGAATCTTGTAGTCAGCCATGTATCTTGGACACTCGCTGGTCTTCATGTAGTGCCTTGCGATCTGCTTGACTACATCTTCCTCGTCATTAAGAATTATCTCTTCTCTTCCAGGGAATGAACCATAGCAGTATCTGTCAGCAACAACCATTGCTCCAGATTCCTCTAAGAGCCTTGTAAAATCAAGGTCGTCAACCTCTGATCCAACTACAAGTACTCTTGCTCTGAACCATGGCTTAGGATCTGGTTTTCTGTTTTTGATCTCCTCAAGGGTTTCCTTAAGAAGAGGAAGGATCTTGGCTGTAGGACATACGTAGCTCACAAGGCAGATAACATGGAACTCATAGCCTGTTACAGGCGGATTCTCAAGCTTACGCATGTTTCCTATCTCTGTGATCACTCTGCAGAGTTCGTTATGCTCTTTTACTGCCTTCCTGATAGCTTCGTCGGATACGTCTGTTCCAAGTTTTTCATGCATCACATCAAGGAGCCTTAGACGCATCTGCGTTGCTACCTGATCTACGTTGTAGTTTTCAACTTTGTAAGGCACATCTGTATGAGTTACAAAGAAGTGTGGTTTCTTGTTGCAGTCCAGGATCTCCAAATGCTCATAGCACCTGTTCATGGCAGAGCAGGCATCGACGCCGGCGATACCGTCAAGATATTCGTAGCCTCCCTCGATCCCTCTCTCCAATAAAGATCTGGCAAATTCACAGGTGTAGTTGGACATATAGTAAGTTGATATGTCGATAGAACCTGTTCTTGGTGCTCTCATGCGGGTCGAAAAGCAATTGTCAACATTTAAAAGAACTTCTGGCATGTGATAGCAGGTGTATCCGATGGCATACTGACCTTCCTTCTGCGCTTCCTTCACCAGGTCATTAGCAGCATCATCCAAAAGATTTTCAAATGTGATAAGATGTTTTAAATCCTGCACGGTTACCTCCTTTCTATGCCTTTATATTATTTTTAAATTCAAAAGAGCTTCCTCTGCGCCCTTTAATATTCCCGTATCGTCCGGCAATTCAAAAATGCTTTTTCCCTCGATGTCATTCTCTGTCATGGCATCATCTTGAGGGATAACAGATATCACCCTGACTCCGCCAATTTCTTTTTCAGTGATCTTCTCTGGAAGTGGTGCCCTGTTGACGATAAGTCCGATGTCATCGTACATCACCAGCTCATCAGCCACGTTCCTGATGGTCTCAATGATGGAAAGGCCTTTACGGCTTTGGTCAGAAACGCAGATAAGGTGCGTTACTTTTTCAAGAACACGTCTGTTGATCTGCTCTATTCCTGCCTCTCCGTCGATGACTACATAGTCAAAATCGTCCACAAGCATCTCTATTACTTTTTTAAGATAGGTATTGATCGCACAGTAGCAGCCAGCAGATTCAGGTCTTCCGATGGCAAGAAAAGCAAAGCCTTTTTGCTCATCAAGCGCATCATATAGTCTGAACTTGGCCTCTGCAAGAATGTCCTGGGTATCCTTGAGTTTCCCTGTAACGTCCTCTGCCACTCTCTTCCTTATCTGGTCAAGAGTTTCAGAAGGCTGCACCCCCAGAGCAACAGAAAGACCTACCGCCGGATCCGCATCAATAGCCAGGATCTTGGCGTCAGGCCTTTTTTTAGATAGAAGTCTTACAATAGCAGCAGAAAGAGACGTCTTACCAACGCCACCCTTTCCTGCCAGTGCAATGACTGTCGTATGGTCCGCCATAACTCCCCCTAAAAAGAAAAATTTGCCTATGTCTAATTATAATAAAAATGACTATTTTCCACAATAATTGTTTAGAATTATTTTATTAAATTGGCAAATATGATATTATATCAGTGGATATTTTCGTTATTTTTTTGGCAAATATAAATTTTGCACAATCAATAAAACAAATATTTTTGAGGGGGATTTCTAAAAAATGAAAGATCTTGTGCACATTTTTGAGCTCGAAGATCTACTGCAGGAAGCAAACAACAAGCTTGTCAGGCAAGGCAAGGAGGATGGCAAAAGAGCTCTTGGCTACACATGTTATTTCATGCCAGAAGTACTTCTTGACCTTCCCGGTTGTTTTTCCGTGCGTCTTCGTGCACCTCGCAGTGGTTCACCGGATATGGCTACATACTACATGTCAAACCGCACCTGCATGTATGGCAGATGCCTCTTAGAGCGCGCTTTAGAGGGAGGCTTTAACTTTCTTGACGCCCAGATGGCAACAGAGACATGTACCGTCACATGTAGATTCCAGGAGCATCTGCAGCTGATGGATATCATCAAAAATCCTGATTTCTTCTGCGAATTCACAGATGTTCCATTTAAAAAGAATGAAAACTCAATCGATCACTATGAGCAGCAGCTTAAGCATCACGTTTTAGACAAGCTCTCCGAGCACTTCGGAATTGATACTTCTGATGAAGCTCTTTTAAAGGCCATCGAGGAACATAACGAGATCTGTCGCCTGATCACTGAGATTGGCAGCTACAGAAAACTTGATGAACCCACCATTACCGGATGGGAGTTCTCTGTAATACAGCTGGCCACTCTGGTCTGCCCCAAGTACCTTATCATCGATATGCTGGGGGATATTGCAGAGCAGCTTAAGACCAGAAAGCCTGATGCCAAAAAGACCTATCGCTGCAAGGTGGTTCTTGCCGGCTCTGAGGAAGATGATCCTGATTTCATCAAGCTCATAGAGGAGTGCGGCGCCCTTGTTGTGGCTGACAGGCACTGCTACGGCTCTCTTCCTGGCCGGGAGGAGATCGTTGTTAAGGACGGCGAGACACCGCTTCGCGCCATTGCACGTCACTACCTTGATACCAGCGAGTGCCCTCGTTTCATGGAACAGCACACCATGCGTAAGAGGAAACAGTACCTTGCTGACATTGCAAAAGAATATAAGGCTGACGGTATCATAATCTCCCAGATGAAATTCTGTGAATACTGGAGCTATGAGAGGACCATCGATACCCTTATCCTTCCAAGAGACTACGGATATCCTGTGTGCTCCATCGAAAAAGAATATGTCAACAATGCGGTCGGACAGCTTCGTACAAGATTCCAGGCCTTTGTTGAGAGCATAGAGCTCAAGAATATTCAGAAGGAGGCCTGACGGATCATGAAAATCAGTTTTAAAGACGTAAAAGCTAAATACCGCGAACTCTTTGTAGTAGAAAAGAGTCCCGAGGAAAAAAATAAGCCCTTTGACGCCAAGAAAGCCGTAAAGGATTTTTGGTATGGCAAGCCTCACGAAGAGAGAAGGCTCGGTGATCTGTATGTAGGAAACACCGGTCTTTACAAGCACCGTGAGTGGCGTGGTGTCAAGGATACCATGTACTACTTTAACATGATCTGGCTCTACAACTATGCACACATGGTAACTGATATCATGAAGTATGGCGACGGCCCAAAGGGTGTCGTTGAGTTCGCAAAGGGAACAATGAGATACCGCTGGATGGGCCAGACATATCTTACAGTTATGCACTGGTTTGACAGAGGTCTTGAAGGTGTAAGAGGTGATGCCCTCAAGGCATCAGCATGGCACTACCGCGGAATGGTAAGCGAGACCATCAGACAGTTCATGAGGATGTTCGAGGCTGATAAAAAGCTCCACGGCGGGGAAGAGAACGAGCTTTGGAAAAAGACCATCGCCCACAACGAGACCTTAAGCGGAAACATCTTCTACGGCTGGAGAGATCAGCTTGATGATGTTGCCCTTGAAATGATCCCTTATTTCGTTTCAGTACACGTAAACAACCACACAGTTTTAAATTATATTGACGCAGCTCAGTCCATTGGACTTCCCGCAGATCCATGCCCTATGTGTCAGGCAGAATACGGTCTTTTTGTTCAGGATGATTATCCGGATTACAGCCCGGTTATGCTTACATCCAATGAGGCCTGCGACGGATCAGTTGCAACTTCCGTTCTTCAGGACTGGTTCCTTAACCGTCCACTTTACGCAATGCCTCAGCCAATGAGATATGATGATCCTCTTGTTCAGGAACATTGCCAGAAAGAGATCGAAGGTGCCTGGAAGTTTATTGAAGAACAGTTTGGCATCAAGATGGACTGGGATCAGTATGTTAAGCATGCTCAGAGCTTCAACAAGCTCACTGAATTTGAATGGGAAAAATGGGATGTTGCAGCAAACACTCCTTACTATCCAATTACAGGTGTTGCTCAGGCTCTTTACAGAATTTACTACTCTCAGGATGGCGACAGACCAATCTGGCATGAGATGGATGCCCATGTAAAAGCTATCATGGACAGAACTGTAAAGAACAAGATCAACTGCTTCCCAAAGACAAGACACCGTGCAATCGCATGGAGCTGCGCACCTCTTTATTACTCACACTGGTGCACCTGGGCTTACAACTGCTGGGGTATCAACACCATCATCAACATGGATTCACTTATGTTTGATCAGTATCTTAGAACAGATACTTACGAGCATGCCCTTGAAGATCTTTCCTGGTTCAATGAAAAGGCACCTATGCGTGCAATGGCAGTAGGCGGACACGAACACATTCTTTCCCTGTTTGATTACATGGAGAGATTCCACTGCGATATGGTCATCATGTATGATCAGCTCCAGTGCAAAGGAATGCAGGGCATCCACGGAGTTTTCGAGGATGAGTTCAGAAAGAGAAACATCCACGCAATCTGGATTCCTCATGCTCTTCCTGATAAGAGAACAGTTTCAAGAGCTGAGATCCGTGATATTATCAATGACTACATGACCACAGTAATGAGAGAAGAGCCACTTGATCCTACACTTCTGGATTTCGACGACTCAATGAGCTGGTAAGGAAGGGGGATAATAAGTATGAAGGCTATCGGAAAATTCTTTTTCAAACTGGTCAGGACCATTGTTGTCATCTACGCAGTACTGTTCGCAGTATTCTACTGGGACCTTGACGGAAAGTTCCTTTACTATATCTGGGAGCCACTTATGGTAAAGAGATTCGACAACATGAAACGTGATGACACTCTCAAGACACCATATACGATGAAAGATAACGTGGAATAAATAGTGCCATAGAAATAGACGGTTCTTTTCAAGACAGAGGGGACGGTTCTCTCTGTCTCCCTTGGAGGGAGACAAGAGAACCGTCCCCTTGTCTTAAAAAGAACCGTCACCGTGGCTTGTTCCCTATCTTTTATTAGCAATCGATCCTTATCACTGCCCCAGTAAGGTCCGCAAACTTAAGGCTTCCCTTAAAGGTCTTTTTCTCACCCATAAGATCTGTCAGGGTGATGTTCTCACCATCAATGTTGATGCTGCTTACATACTCCATCAGCACTTCATCAGGATTAGAATCCCGAAAAGCTGTAGAAAGGCACATATACAATCCCTCCTTACTCAACTGAACTAAGGAGATCTAAGATCTCTTTCTTGATATCAGCGTTGACTTTAAGCGCTTCTTCTCTGGAGCTTCTGTTTGAGTAGAAGTAGAACTTGATCTTTGGCTCTGTTCCACTTGGTCTTACTGCAAACCATGAGCCGTTATCAAGGAAAAGTCTGATAGCGTTCTGAGGTGGAATGTCCTCGTAGCCGTTGATGTAGTCAATGACCTTATCAACCTTTGCGCCTGCAACCTCTGTAGGAATGTTATCCCTAAAGAACTTCATCATGCGTGAAATACGCTGCTGTCCTGCAATTCCTTCAAGCACAAGGTTTGGCTCATCCTCAGCAAAGAATCCGTACTTTGCATAAATCTCATTAAGTACATCCCAAAGGGTCTTGCCCTGCTTTCTGTAGTAAGCTGCTGCCTCAGCAACCATCATTCCTGCTGAGATTCCGTCCTTGTCTCTTATGTCTTCGCAGATAGCGTAGCCTACTGACTCCTCATATCCAAAGAGATACTGATAGCCGTTCTCATGAAGGTAAGGAATCTTACCACAGATATTCTTAAATCCTGTAAGGGTCTCAAACATCTCAACGCCGTAAGCCTTGGCGATTATGGTTGAAAGAGTTGATGTAACAATGGACTTGACCATAGCTCCCTTAGCTGGAAGTGTGCCAGCACTCTTGTGTCCCTCAAGGACATAGTTAACAAGAAGGTATCCAGTCTGGTTACCGTTAAGTGGAACATAGTTTCCATTGTCATCTCTGATCTCAATGGCAAATCTGTCTGAGTCAGGGTCTGTAGCCATAAGAAGCTCAGCGCCAAACTCTCTTCCGTACTTCTCTGAAAGAGCAAAGGCTTTTGGATCCTCAGGATTAGGGTATCCTACAGTAGTAAAGTCAGGGTCTGGATTTTCCTGTTCAGGAACGATCTTCCAGTTAGTGAAGCCCCTGTCGTTGAGCATCTGTCTAAATGGAATTGATCCGCATCCATTAAGAGGTGTGTAAACAAGCGGAATAGAAAGATCAAGCTCATCTCCCTCATGGATTGCAAGACTCTCGATCTTATCAAGATATTCCCTGTCATATTCCTGTCCAAGGACAATTATCTTACCAGCCTTAACACCCTCGTTATAGTCTGATTTCTTTATTCCTGTCCAGATATCTACAGCGTTGATACACTTGGTCATGCCATCAGCAACCTCAGCTGAAACCTGGCATCCATCGTCCCAATATGCCTTGTAACCGTTATAATCCTTAGGGTTATGGGATGCTGTGATATTGATACCTGATACAGTGCCCAGTCTCCTTATCATGAATGCAAGCTCAGGCGTTGGGCGAAGGCTTGGGAAGGTGTAAACCTTGATGCCATTAGCCGCAAAGATACCTGCTGCCAGCTCTGAAAACTCCCTTGAAAAATGTCTTGGATCATGGGCGATAACAACGCCTTTGTCCATGGCTTCCTGACCCTTTGAAACGATATAGTCCGCAACGCCCTGGGAAGCCTTACCAACTGTAAAAAAGTTCATGCGGTTTGTTCCAGCGCCAACCTTACCGCGAAGGCCTGCTGTACCAAAGGACAGATCCTGATAGAATCTCTCCTCTTTATCCTTTTCATCTGATGCGATGGCAACAAGTTCTGCCTTTAATGGGTCAGAATCTGAAAGCTTACTAAGCCACTCCTCGTATCTTGCCTGATAATCCATAAATTGTCCTCCATTTGTATCTAAAAAAATTAATCCAGGTGGAAAAGAACTGGCAGATCAACAGCAACAGGGCTGTTGTCAGGATTGGTCTCCATAATGTCTGCCATAAAGTCCCACCATTTTCTGTTTATGGCTGTGTCTGCGCCCTTGTTCCAGAGCTCCTCGTCCTCAATCTCAATGTATCCAAAAAGTGTAAGAGTCTCTTTATCCAGGCAGATGGTGTAGTTCTTGCCGCCATGCTCGTGGATCATGTCGATCATCTCTGGCCACAGCTCATTGTGGCGCCTCTCATACTCCTTTTCCTGTCCTTCGTAGAGTTTCATCTTGAATGTCTTGATCATTTCCTGTTATCCCCCTTTTTTGCCTTGATCTTTAATGTCTTTAAATACTCTTTTTGCTCCGGAGTTATCCGATAGCTCTCTACCGCTTTCTGAATGGCCTTGTTGTGGGTCCACACATCCAGCTTTTTACCTTCTATAAACGGAAGTATGCTGTCATACTGCTTAGCCAGCGCTGTTGCGAAGTACCAGGCGATCATCATGTTGACATAGTACTCATCTGAGCGAAGAGCCGCCACCATCTTGGGGTACTTAATGTCATAGTCTTCATCAAGGAAGTGCTCCATGAGCATTCCTATGCCAAAACGGATGGTGTAGGTCTTATCTGACTTTATCCATTCCTCTATATGTTTAAGAAGCTCCATCTTATGCTTCTTAAACACCTTGGGCGACATCTGATCGCAGGTTGCCCAGTTGTCCACATATGGAAGAAATGCTTCAAGTTCCTCCATTGCCCTGTCATAGTCCTTGATACCGGAGATGATAAAGGCGTGGAGCTGGTCCTCATCAAAGTATTTGTGAGGAAGATCTCTTAGAAACTCTTCATAGTCTCCGGCCTTTGATATTTCTTTTGCCAGAGCTCTCAGCTGCGGCGTTCTGACTCCTATCATAACCTCCGAAGTCTTGCCAGGAATAAGTCCTGCCTGAAAATCCCTGTACTTAATGTCCTGCCTTGTAAACAGCTCTTCCTGAATCTTAATTGTATCATAATTTGCCATTGTTGTTTATGACCCCCTCGCAGTCAAATTCCGGGATGAAACTCTCATCTGCAGTTTCCCCAACCTGGACAAAAGCTTTGGTGATCCCCAGTGTCTGTGCATATGTTATAAGGCTGTCGTAATCTCTTTTGCTGACCTTCCTATCAATCTCAGGGTAGCCAGAAAGCTCCCCATTTGGAGTGTACTGGTTCATGAGACTAAGATAAATTCCATCGCCGTAATGCTCATACAGGTACTTTACTATGAGCTTGGCCTGGATCAGCATTCCCGGCATCAGAAGGTGCCTTACTACCACACCTTTTTTCATGATAGTATCTCCGTCCTTTTCAGGGAAAAAGAGATTTTCCGGGCACTGGCGGACCATCTCATCAATAGCCTCTTTTGCAGCATTGACATATCCTCGGGCATTACTGTATCTGACCGCATCCTCATCTCTTATATACTTAAAGTCCGGAAGGTAAATATCAATAAGGCCCTCAAGGCTCTTTACCGTATCGAGGTTAAGATACGAAGATGTGTTTAAGAGAAATGGAAGGTCAAAGCCCCTATTTTTGGCTTCTTTGATAGCCTCTCTTATTGTGGGAATGAACATATCCCCAGTCACCAGGTTTATGTTGTTTGCGCCTTTTTCCTTAAGTTCAAAAAAGATCTCTATAAGGCGCTCTTTATCTATGAAAAGTCCGGTTTCACCGCGGCTTATCTTTTTGTTCTGGCAAAAAACACAGCCCATGTTACAACCAGAAAAGAAGATGGTGCCTGAACCTCTTTTCCCGGAGATGCAGGGTTCCTCCCACATATGAAGAGCTGCCCGGGCAACCTTTAAAGTATCTGGCACTTTGCAGTAGCCTATCCCGGCAGTTCTGTCCACTTTGCAGTTTCTTGGGCACAGCGTGCAACTTTTATACTCTGTCATAATGCTATGATAACATTAATGAATCTGTTCAAAAATATTAAGAAATTAGTCACACACATTTAGAGATGACTGTGTTATTATTGTTTCCGTAATCGTTTATCATAAGGTACCAACAGGAGGATTCCATGGGAGGATTTTTTGGCGTTGCATCTCGTGAAAGTGCGGTTTTTGACCTGTTCTACGGAACCGACTATCACTCACATTTAGGAACCCGTCGCGCAGGAATGGCTGTGTACGACAAGAAAAAAGGGTTCGATCGCTCTATCCACAACATTGAGCGCTCTTATTTCAGACCGAAATTCGAAGACGATATGATGAAAATGGAGGGGCATTTAGGAATTGGCTGTATTTCAGACTTTGAGCCACAGCCGCTTATTGTTCGCTCCCATCACGGAACTTATGCCATAACAACAGTTGGCAAGATCAACAACATCGACGAGATCACAAACAAGCTCTTTGCCGATAATCGCTCACACTTCCTTGAGATGAGCGGCGGCGACATCAATCCTACTGAGCTTGTAGCTTCTATCATCAATCAAAAGGTAACCATTGTAGAGGGTATCAGATATGCCCAGGAGATCATCAAGGGCTCAATGTCCTTGCTTCTGATGACAACAGAGGGTATCTACGCTGCACGAGACCGCTACGGAAGAACACCTGTGGAAATTGGTCACAAGGACGAAGGTTACTGTGTCTGCTTTGAAAGTTTTTCCTATTTAAATCTTGGATATGACCCATACAAGGAACTTGGCCCTGGAGAGATCGCGTATATTACTCCCGAGTCAGTTGAGATCGTTGCTCCTGCCTTTGACGACATGAGGATCTGTACTTTCCTGTGGATCTACTATGGATTCCCTGCATCAACCTACGAGGGACTCAGCGTAGAGACAATGAGGTACGGCTGCGGCGCCAAGCTTGCAGAGCGCGATATGCAAAGAGGCTTACATCCTGACCTTGTTGCAGGAGTACCTGATTCAGGAGTAGCCCACGCCATCGGATATTCCAACACTTCAGGAATCCCTTATTCAAGACCATTTGTAAAATATACTCCCACATGGCCAAGGTCATTTATGCCTACTATCCAGTCAAGGCGTGACCTTATCGCCAAGATGAAGCTGATCCCTGTTAACCAGCTCATCAAGAACAGGAGCCTTCTTCTTATTGATGATTCGATCGTAAGGGGAACTCAGCTGCGTGAAACCACAGAATTCCTTTATAAGAGCGGCGCCAGCGAAGTTCATATAAGACCTGCATGCCCACCTCTTATCTACGGCTGTAAGTACCTTAACTTCTCAAGGTCCAATACTGAGATGGAGCTCATCACAAGAAGAGTAATTGAGAAGCTCGAAGGTTATCCTTCACCTAATGAGGAGACCGTAAGAAAATACACAGATCCTGATTCACCTCAGTACGCAGCAATGCTTGAGGAGATCAGAAAAGAACTTAATTTCACATCCCTGCACTACCACAGACTTGATGACATGGTTGAAGCTATTCCTATAGAGCCATGCAAGCTCTGCACATACTGCTGGAGCGGAAAAGAGTAACCAGAATAATTTTCATTATTTACAACATAACAAAAAACCCTCCTGCCTTAAGGCTCATCGCTTGACCTCGGCAGGTAGGTTTTTTTATTATGTCAAATAAGCAAATTATTTCACTAAAACTAATACTTAGTCCATATCATCGAGCCATACATCCAGAGCTTTTTCAAGGGTGATGGTCATGTCTTTTATCTCCATTCCGTCCTGAGCAAAATAGAGCTTCAAGTAGAAGGTTGAAAAGCTGGGACTGATATCCATTTCGATAGTCTTCCACTCTTTCTCATGGCCTGCAAGAGTAATCATTCCTACAACCTCTTTGTCCTTGGTGATGGTAAGAGGAATCTGGGCAAGATCACTCTTGGTGTTGGCTCTTACTGTCATTGTAAGCTTGTAATAGCCCCACTTCTTGAAGGCCACAGATACCATGTTGGTGGTATTTCTAGCGGTTACTATACTGCTTACATCAACCTTTCCAACGCCGTCATCGCCAACTCTGCAGTCGATCATCTTATCAAAGAGAAGCTCTTCCTCATCTGCATCCTCTTCAAGTTTGAGATCCAGTTCATTGCCCTCTCCAATATATCTTGCAAATACAGGCTTGTTCATGACGAACCTGCAGATGTTTGCTGCGCATCTCTGGAATTCTGCTCTTGTTACATCTCCTGCAGCCAGAGCCTCGTCAGAGTTATCGCCGTTTGAGTTATTCTCAGAATCACCGCATACCATGTAAAGATCATTCTGTGCTCTTACTACAGATGCGGTGTCAGTTCTTTTTCCCTGTCCGAACTTACCAGCCTCAGCCCACCAGTCGGTCATGATGATGCCTTCAAATCCCCATTCGTTTCTGAGGATCCTGGTGATCAGGTCATAGCTTGATGAGGTGTAATATCCGTTAACTACGCCATAGGAGCTCATTACAGCGTGAGCACCAGCCTCTTTTACTGCAATCTCATATCCCTTAAGGTATATCTGTCTGATAGCTCTCTGGGATGCAACGTGCTCAACAAAACGCCTTCCTGTTTCCTGAGTGTTCAGGGCAAAGTGCTTGATGGTTCCTGTAACACCGATCTGGTGCATGCCCTTAAGCTGTGCTGCTGCGCTCTTTCCTGTAAGGAATGGATCCTCTGAGAAATACTCAAAGTTCCTGCCGTTAAGGGGATGTCTGTGAAGGTTCATTCCAGGTCCCAAAAGGACATCTATCTTGTTCTTTCTAAGTTCAAGACCTTCCCACTTATACAGATCTTCAAGAAGGTCCATATTCCAGGTTGATGTAAGGCAGGTTCCATTTGGCATAGCAAAGGCTGTCTTACCTGAGTCCATTCTGATCCCGGAAGGGCCATCTGAACAGCATGCTACAGGAATTCCGTAGCCTAAAAGAGAATCTGTCACGCCGCCAAATGCTCCGCCGCATCCTGGTGTAACCTTAGGTGAGCTCATCCCCTCACCTCTGCAGATGCAGGCAAGATCCTTATCAGAGAGCTGTGCAATGAAGTCATCCATGGATACCTTGCCATGGTATACATCAGTCAGCTTGTATCCCTTATCGCCAGTCTGAGCTATTTCTTTTGGAAGCTCAGCTATGCGCACCTGCTCTGGATCAACTGTGGCAACTGGTACATCCTCATATTCAACAACGTACCCATCGCCTGCAGCCACGGCCTTCATTCTCTTATAGGCAATAGTTGGGGCAAGAGTCTCTGTAAGCTGCTCAACAACTACTGTTTCATCAATTTCCTGATCAGCGGCCTTTACTGCACTTCTTACATCGCTTCCAACATAGAAGGAGTAGTTGCCCTTCTCAAGTACATAAGCGTTCTTGTGACCTGTCACGCCGCTGTCATCAAAGCTTGCAAGGTCATAAGCTGAAATATCAAATACAAAGCTCTCAAACTGGCCTGGCTCAAGCTCTTTTGTCTTGTCAAAAGCAATAAGCTCTCTTGCTGGATTGCCAAGTCCGCCCTGTGGCTTACCTGCGTAAACCTGAACAACCTGCTGGCCCTTTCTGTCCCCTGTGTTGGTGACTGTAACTTCGATGGAAGCTCCGTTCTCATCACATTTAAAAGACTTAACAGCTATATCAAAAGTAGTGTATGAAAGTCCAAATCCAAAGGGGTAGAGGACCTTGTCTTTTGCAAAGGTCTCAAAGTAGCGGTATCCAACGTAGATGTCTTCCTGCTGGATATTCCTCTCCTTGCTGCCAAAGGATGAATCTGAAGGGTAGTCCTTGATGTCTTTTGCAATTGTATCTGTGAGCCTTCCGGAAGGATTAACGTCTCCTGATAAAACGTCAACAGCGCCGTATCCGCCTACCTGACCGCCCTGCCAGATGTACATTACTGCAGATGGGTTATATTGTGAAACCCACTTCATATCTATGATATTGCCCACATTTAAAAGAACTACTGTCTTTTCAAAGGCGCCTGTTACAGCCTCAAGCATAGCATTCTCTTTATCTGTCAAAAGAAAACTTCCGCTCTTTGAGCTGTTGTCCTGGTCCTCTCCTGCGGTTCTTCCAATAAGGACAACGGCAACATCTGAGCCTGCTGCGATCTTTTTTGCAAACTCAGGTGTGATGTCCATCTCTTCCTGGAACCATGGCTCTGAAGCCCAGCCCTCGCCCTTATCAAATGGATGGTCCCCAATCCAGGCGTCGTAGGTATCAACAAGCTCCTGATTTAGAGTAAATCTCTTATCCTCTAAAAGAGCCTCCTTAACACCGATCACGTACTTGGTGTTGACCATACCTCCTGAGCCAGTACCACTCTTATAGTAGTTGTACTGGCTTCTTCCAAAAAGAGCTATCTTAGTGCCTTCCGCAAGGGGAAGAACATTTCCATCATTCTTAAGAAGTACTGCACCCTCTGCAACACTGCGGCGTGCAACTTCTGCAAATTTATCGGCGTCAAATACTTTTCCAGCCATTAAATCCTCCAATATCTAAAAGCTTAAACGTTTTCGTTGCGCTAATAGTATACTGATAAAACTTCCTTTAAGTAAACCCCTAAAAGTGTTTTTATTAATTTTTATTTTTTGCCATTTTCCTGACCGTAAATAACATAGTCACAAAGCAGGCTGTACCACCAATAACGTTACTGATGGGCTCAGCTGCAAAGACTCCGTCAGTGCCCATATGGAAGAAATAAGGAAGTATGTAAGTCAGTGGCACAACAATAAATGCCTTTCGGAACAGTGAAAAGAAAATTGCGTGTCCCTTTCGTCCTAATGACTTAAATACAACCTGTCCCGAGTGCTGGAAGGTCATGAAGATAAATGTCGAAAAATACAGGTTAAATGCAGGGATGGCATCCGCAAGAATGGTCTTGTCATTGCTGAAAATGCCAATAACTGCCGCAGGGAACATCCGGATGAACATCCATACGATAAAGGTATAGCCAAATTCCATGGCCACCATGATGGCTATGGAGCGCTTGATTTTATCAAAACGCCTTGCGCCATAGTTGTAGCTGATAATGGGAGAGGTTCCCTCAGATATGGCAAGAATCGGTGTTTCCATCATCTGGCGGGCAGAGTTTACCATTGTCATCACAGAGACATACAGATCGCCACCTACGTTTGAAAGGACACTGTTGCAGGACACTGATACCATTGCATTGGTAAACTGCATGATAAAGGCTGCTGTTCCAAGACCTATGATGCTTCTTGCTGTCTTGCCACAGTTTTTTATCTCAGAAGCTGACATGATCTTAAGGTTATATGTACATCTGTCTCCAAAAAAGAATCTCAGAACATATATGGCAGAAAGGGCCTGTGAGATCACAGTTGCAATAGCTGCCCCCTCCGGGCCAAGGCCAAAGACAAAGATAAAGATGGGGTCAAGGATGATGTTGGCTGCTGCCCCCACCACAATTGTGGTCATTCCTATAACTGCATAGCCCTGGGCTGTTATAAAGGGATTCATTCCTGTGGAGATCATGGAAAAGATCGTTCCAAGCATGTAGATCCTAAGATAAGGAAGAGCATAGACC
>NZ_JAGAYD010000171.1 GCF_017940685.1 Butyrivibrio sp.
CAATCAAAAGGATTGAGGAATTAAACATCATCATAAAAAAGCTCTATGAAGATCAGGCCCTTGGTGTGATCTCGGCAGAACGGTACAAAATCTTTGTTTCAGATTATGAAGCAGAAGCCACAACTCTTGAGGATAAAGTAAAAAAGCTCAAAGAGAACATTGTGAAAAACAGCAATAACAGGAAAGATGTTGAGAGCTTTGTTAATCTGATCAGTGCCTATGAGAACATTGGCGAGCTGGATAGTAACATCACGCATAATCTTTTAGACAAAATTTTTGTACATGAGAAGGAGCAATGGGGCAAGCAGATCGTCATGAGGGTCGAGGTGCATTACAGGTTTATAGGATGTATAGATACACTCATGGTTAAAAAGGCCAAAGGCCGCAAAAAATCAGTGGTTTAGAGGGATTTATGAAATGGCGCGCAATAGGAGACTTGAGGGTTCAAGTCCCGTATGCTCCATTTAGGGTTAAAAAAAGGGTGCTTTAAGGCTACAGAATTCCTACACTTTTGCCCAAATGTCCAAAGCATCCTTTAAAATTATCAGGATTTTCAAAACATCCGGTATACTTATCTATTGAAGCCTTGTTCCTCCTGGTCCTATTTTGTATAAGTGCCTGCACATCTTTTCTCATATGCTGCTATGAATATGTCACCAAATTTTTCCCGTGCAACCTCTGATCTGCTTTTATTTTCTGCTTTGTATGGGATTATGTATTCATGATTCCTGGAAATGATGATATTCAAGTACACAGCTTCGATAACAGAACATACCCTGATTGAGGTTTTATTTTACATATTAACCGTCGGGTTATGTGTGTTTACACAAATCCCTGCCAATGTCATTATAAACGACGTAACCAGATTGTTTTTTACAGATGATCTGTTTAATTTCTATAAGGATAATACTTTTCAAGATAGGCTGGTAAATGCAACTATCAAAAATGCTTGCATTCAGACCGGGATGTCTTTTTTTGCAAGCATACGGCGAATGCCGCGACAACGAGGGATGCGAAGCATCCCGAGTCTGTCGGCATGGCGGAGAATACTTATAGCGCAACAGCGCGACATGAAATAGACCGGAGAGCTGAATACTCTAATAAAAGCAATCAAGTAGGCAGGGGCGTGAAAACGCCCCTGTTTTCTGTAGTGGCGGAACAATAAATGGATTATTTTTGAGGAATAAGCTGTTTGCAGCATTAGTATTGGTTTTACTGCATTTTTTTGGAATTGTAAGAAAATTATAAACAAATCATTAAGAACAATAAAGAAACCATTAAACAACAAAATAAATGCATTTTATGATGGAACATATGATTGTTCAACCGCTATCATGAACCTATAAGGAAGGCAAACAAGGGAAAATTAAAAGGAAAGGGTATAAAATATGAAAAAACTTAGTGTGGAAATGATCAAAAGATTCATTGTAACAATTCTTACGATGGCAATGGTAATTACTTCTGTTGCAGGAATTAAGGTTACAGCTTTTGCAGAGGGAACCGAAGGCGCACCTGCAGCAGAAAACACAACACCTGTAGCAGAGAATACAGCACCTGTAGCAGAAAGCACAGTACCTGTAGCAGAAAATACAGCACCTGTAGCAGAGAGTACAACACCTGTAGCAGAGAGTACAACACCTGTAACAGAGAGCGCTGAACCTGCAGCAGAAGAAGTGGCAGCCGAAGAGAATATAACTGAGACAGGGAATGGCCTTGTTAAAACAGATAATTCTGACGGATCCAAGACTGTTGAGTATGATTTAAGTGTTACAGGAATGACATCAGAGGAAAGCTTACAGAAAGTGGTAGATGAGAAGACTACTGAGCAGGAAGAGATAAAGAGCGACGTAGAAAGTCAGAATGGAACATATACCTATGAAATTACTACTAAGGTTGAAGAGAAGGAAGAGGACGTAACAGAAGAGAAGTCCTTTGAAAGCCAGGAGAAGCTCGATGATTATGTAACAGAGCTGGCTACTCAGGAAGATATAAAGAACATTGAGATAGTTACAACAGAGCAGGGCGTTACTGCTGAACAAGTTGATTTTGACGGATATCATGTAAATGAAGATGGAACCGTAACAGAGAGTTCTGATGATGAGGGAATCTACTATTACAATGGCTATTATGTTCAGTATAACGGAAATGACAGTTACAATATAGTTATTACAGGCGGCGTTGAGACTATTACTATTGACCTGTCATGGCTTGCAGAAGATGCATTTGTCAGAGATATGTGGGGAGATCCGGAGCCCGGAGACGGAACAGGATACAGCGTAAGTATCATAAATGAGTCCGGGGATGTCTATGAAACAACAGAGTATAATACAGGAACCGACGGACCATACAGATATTGCGCAACATCCAAATTTAAAGAGGAATGGGGAACAGTGGTATCCGAAGAAAACGGCAGAACTTACTACGTTCCAAATGATATCCGCTATCTCAACGGAAGGTTATTAGACCTTAAAACAACCGAAGCTGCTAAGTATTTTTGGCCAAACTACTGGGATAGATACGATAATGCAAAGAACATGACTCTTGAGCAGATACTTGAGTATTACAACTCTGTTCTTGATCCTGAAGAACCTTACACAGATGTAGCAAAGGCGTGGGCAGATAACTTTAATGAAAGAGCATGGCAGACCAGTTACGTTGCAGATGGTCAAGAACAGACAGGAAATTCATTATTTGACAACTTAAAGCTTGAAGATGAAACACCTTTGGATTTCAACGTTAAAGTTCTCCTTGATGGCGAAGCTACAGATAATTTCTATCAAGGCACTGCATGGAGCTTTATAGAAAATATTGTTCTCGGCGTAGTAAAAAGCATCAATGCAAGCATCAACTACACAAAGGTATCCAATGTATTTACTGCAGATGTAAACGGAAATGGTTCTATTCCTTCCAGCAGCACAACACCGGATCCAGATCCAACACCTACACCGGATCCAACACCTACACCTGTAGTTATTGAAGAGACACCCGTTGCATTAGCACCGACTCCTGTACAGCCTGAAGCTCAGGTTCTCGGAGCAACAAGAGAGGCAGCTAACGGCGCAGCGGTGCTCGGAGCAAGAAGAGGTGCAACAGGGGATACATCAAACATGGCAGCATCAGTAGCAATTATACTTGTAGCAGCCGGTACACTCGTAGTACTACTTGCTAAAAGAAAAGAAGCGTAAAAACAAAACCCTATAAATCCCTTGATACAAAGAAACACTAAGTTAGAAAGTGGCTGCTAAGAAAGGCAGCCACTTTCTCTTGTTCTGGTTTTGGCTTGCAGATTACAGAAGACTCGGTACAATGTACCGGGTCTTTTTGCAGAGAAGTGATGAAGTTTAAGGAGCGTTGCTTTCATGTGACGCTCTTTTTGTGTGGGTGAAAGATGCGAAAAGGCAGATCTTTACTGTTGTTTGGGAGGCAATAAACTAATGGGTTGACAATATAAATCAAAGAGAGTACATTGAATATAGGCAATGCAAACGTTTGCATTGCCAAACTTTGAAGCAGTTGTGCAAACGTTTGCATAGGAGAAGAATATGACAGTTACGATTAAAGACATCGCAAAGGCAGTAGGCGTAAACCCTTCTACGGTATCCAGAGTAATAAATGGTACTGCCAGCATCTCAGAAGAGACCAAAGAAAAGATTTTACAGGTAATGAAAGAGCTTGATTATCATCCCAACAGTCTGGCAAGAAGCCTTGTAAATGGAAGTACCTTTACTATCGGACTTGTAATCGATGCCGGGAACAAGGATGCCTTCTCCAATGCTTTCTTTATACAGAGTGTGATTGCCATTGAGTCTGTGGCTCAGTCAAAAGGCTACAGTGTGTTGATCACCAATCATTCGCTTTCAGATAGCAGCAACATCAAGAACCTGGTACAGGAGAGGAAGGTTGATGGGATCATTCTCCCGGTCCAATGCATGACAGGAGAGCTGATAGATCTGATGACTTCAAGTGATTTTCCATTTGTGGTAATGGGCGAGCCTCAGGAAAAGAGATCTGACATCAGCTGGGTGGATGTTGACAATGAGCAGGGTAGCCGCCAGGCGGTAGAGTGCCTTATAAAGTCAGGATATAAGAGCCCGATGCTCCTTGTGGAGAACAGAAATACTATATTTGAGAGCAAGCGTATCAAAGGCTTTGAGGATGAGTGCAAAGCTCAGAAGATAAAGACTTCCGGCATCCATACATTTAGTGAAGAGAAGATTGAAATGCTGATCGATGAGATACAGAAAAAGGAAAGGGATACAGACAGTTTTATCTGCTCCAATAATGTCATTGCATTTAAGGTTTTAAAGGCAATAAAGGCAAGAAAGATCAGCGTGCCAAAGCAGATCGGTGTTATCACTTTTGATAATTATCCTCTGGCTGAGTACATGGAACCAGCGCTTAGCGTCGTAGACGTTGATACATACAAGATGGGTGAGACAGCAGCAGAGCTCTTATTAAGGTCTATCAGGGGTAAAGAAAAGAAGATAAAGAGCAGGCTTGTTGACGCAGCCATCATTGAAAGGGAATCGACCAAGCGAAAAACAAAATAGAGAAAGGAGATATGGTGAAAAGGGAAGCGGTTTTGCATCTTAATACCGAAGACTTTATTTACCCCGTAGCAAGGAACGTACTGGTCGTTAAACTACGTACAGCAAAAGATGATATGTCTGATTGTAGGATCATCTACTTTTGTAGGACCAAGCCGGACTTAAAAAATGACCTTGAGCTTGAAAAAAAGTACAGTGATGACCTGTTTGACTACTATGAAGGGAAGATAGAGTTTTCCAAGGTTGCAAGATATCAGAAGTATTACTTTAAACTTACGGATAATGGCAGCAAAGAAGAGTATTACTCAGCTACAGGGTTTTCTCGGGAAGCTCCGGAAGATGGATATTTTGAATTCCTATATGCCAATCAGGGTGATGTGATTGATTACCCGGAATGGGCTAAGGGAATCATCTATTATCAGATCTTTCCTGAGAGATTTGCTAACGGAGATACTTCAAATGATCCGCCGGAGACGATGCCCTGGGGCACAGATCCTACAAGAGAGAATTACATGGGTGGAGATCTAAAGGGCGTACAGGACAATATCCCATACCTGAAAGATCTTGGTATAGAAGTGATCTATTTCAATCCGATCTTTGAAGCTGACTTCAATCACAAGTATGCGACCACTGATTACTACAAGATAGATCCAATCTTTGGAACCAATGAAGATTTTGGGACTCTTGTAAAAGAGCTGCATAAAGCCGGTATAAGAGTAGTCCTTGACGGAGTGTTCAATCACACGGGTATCCATTTTAAACAGTTCGAGGATGTCATTGAGAAAGGTTCTCAGTCAAAGTATTATGACTGGTTTCTTCCAAATAAGGAAAAAGAAATCTCGGTAACCCATAAAGATTACGAATGTGTTGGAGCATACAAGTACATGCCAAAGCTCAATTCCTCAAATCCTGAGGTAAGAGCGTTCATCCTTGATGTGATGGATTTCTGGGTCAGGGAATACGGAATTGATGGCTGGAGGCTTGATGTGGCTGACGAGGTGGACTCAGCTGTCTGGCAGGCAGCGAGGACTCTTTTAAAAGAAAAGTATCCGCAGCTCATACTTCTTGGAGAGACCTGGGGTTATGGTGGAACTCTCGTATCAGGGAAACGCCTTGATAGCGTGATGAATTACATGTTCAGGGATGCGGCAAGAGATTACTTTGGCTTTGAGAAGATAACAGCCACGGAGTTTGATGCCAGGATCAACAGGATGCTGGCTCTGTACAAGAGCGAAACGGCTGATGTTCTGTACAATCCGTTGGACAGCCACGATACCGAAAGGTTCCTGTTCTACTGCGGTGGTGATGTTAAAAGACTTAAGCTTGCAGTAGCGTTTCAGCTTCTTTTCAAGGGTTCACCTGCTATCTACTACGGAGATGAGGTGGGAATTACTGGAGATAACGATCCTGATTGCAGAAAGTGCATGGAGTGGGATAAAAGCAGGCAGAATAAGGAGCTATTTGACTGGTATAAGGTCCTGATAAAGCTTAGAAAAGACCACGAGTGTATCAGAAAGGGTTCATATAAGACCATAAACTGCAGTGATGAAGAGGATCTTCTGGTATTTGAAAGATCGGATGATAAAGAAAGGATCAGAGTGATCATCAGAAAAGGATCATCTGATAAAAAGGTAAGGGTAGAAGGCCTTGAAGGTGCTATTGACCTTATCTCAAATGAAATAGTAACAACAGACCCTGATGGCAAAACAGCCATTAACCCTTGCTCAGTCAAGGTGATAAAAGTAAAGAACTAAGGAGGAAATAAAAATGAAAGAGAGAAAAAAATTGCTGGCAATCATACTAGCATCTGTAACAAGCCTGGCAGCTATAACGGGATGCGGACAATCACCAGCAACATCTGAATCTGACTCTAAGAGCCAGGAAACAGCAACGCAGGCGCCTGCTTCTACAAATGAAACTAAAGAAGAGGCATCTACTGAGGAAGTTACAATTAACTTCTGGCATCATTATAGCGCACAATCACCAGAAAATGAAACATTAACCACAGTTCTTATTCCTAAATTCGAGGAAGAAAACCCTGGAATAAAGGTGAATGCAGTATCACACGAGTGGGCAGATCTTCATGACAAGATTCTTATCAGTGCACAGTCTGATACCCTTCCTGATGTTGCACGTCTTGACAGTGCATGGATCCCGGAATTTCAGAAGATGGGCATACTTGTTCCTCTTAACAAGGAAATGAGTGATTTTAATGATGTTGCAGGAGGACTTCTGGAAAGCGCAATGTCCACAGCAGAGATCGGTGGCGACAACTACGGCCTTGCACTCAACACAAACACCAAGATTCTTTATTACAATGTTGAAATGTTTTCTGAGGCCGGAATTGCAGTTCCTAAGACCATGGATGAGTTTGCTGATGCCTGCAAGAAGCTTTCAGGAACAAATGCAAATGGTCAGCAGGTATGGGGATATGATGAACCCGGTCTTTCAGGATGGAATCTTTGCCCATTTATCTGGAGTATGGGCGGAAGCCTTACAAATGAGGAACAGACCAAGGCAACGGGATATCTTAACAGCAAAGAGACAGTTGCAGCAATCGAGATGTTTGCTAATCTTTACAAAGAAAATGCCATTACAGGATGGAACAGTGGTGATATCCCTATGACAGATGGTTTTGGAACAGGAAGATATGCGATGCTCCTTGAAGGACCATGGAAGGTTGCAGAGCTTGCAGGCGCGTATCCTGACTTTAAGTACGAGACAGCGCCAGTACCTGCAGGAGACGGCGGATCAATCTCAGTCCTTGGTGGCGAGGATATTTCAATGTTTAATTCAGCCAACAAGGATGCAGCATGGAAGTTCATGAAGTTCATGACAAGCGAGTATGCGCAGGTTGAGATGGCTAAGTGTGGTCAGATTCCTGTAAACAAGACTGCCCTTGAGACAGATACAGTTAAGGCTGCAGATTTTGCACCATACATCGAGCAACTTCAGACAGCTAAGTCACGTCCTACCGTAGCATGCTGGTCAGAATTTGATTCTGAGCTTGCAGCTGCAGTTACTGAGGTTGTAAATGGCGACAAGACAGCACAGGAAGCAATGGATGAGCTTGCTACAAAGGTAGATGCGCTCCTTGCTGAATAAATAAGATAATTTCTGGAGTAAGAAAATGAAGTTTAATGCTAAGAGCAGAATGCAGATACTACTTCTGCTATTGCCGGGGCTTTTGGTATTTGGGATCTTTACGGTGTATCCCATAATCAGGCTCTTCTGGATGAGTTTTTTCAAATGGGATTTTGGTTCATTTCTTGATCAGGAATTTATTGCCCTTGAAAACTACAGGACAGTATTAGCTGATGAGAATTTCAGGATCGCGTTTACCAATACTATTGTATATACACTCATCACAGTTCCTGCCCAGATGGCGATAGGCTTGTTAGTAGCAATGCTCATAAATTCCATAAACCATGTGAAGATCGGCTTCAGGGTAGCTTACTATCTGCCTGTTATCACATCCTGGGTTATCGCATCCCTAGTGTTCAAGTATGTTTTCAACACGGAAGGTCTCCTTAACTATTTTCTTACAAATGTTATCCATGTCACCTCACAGAATGTGAGGTGGCTGGATTCCAGATGGAGTGGCATGACAGTAGCTATGCTCCTTGGCATATGGAAGGGTATCGGCTGGAACATGGTCGTATTCCTTGCAGCTCTGCAGACTGTTCCTCTGGAATTGTATGAAAGCGCATCTCTTGATGGTGCCGGATCATGGCAGAAGTTTATTCATATAACACTTCCGGGGATAAGGGGAACGATACTTTTTGCCCTTGTAATGCTTACTATCGGCGGATTTAACGTTTATACATCCACCAAGCTCATTACAGGCGGTAAGCCCGGTCATGATACGGAAGTAGTACTTAGCTGGATGTACTATAAAGCTTTCAGTAATGGAAAGTTCGGATATTCCGCTGCATTGTCGTTCATCATTGCAATAGTGCTGGCTATCCTGGCGGTATTGCAGTTCAGGCTCATGCAGAATAAGGATGAGGGGTGAAAAGAGATTATGTCGAAACGAAGATTATCCCAGCTGGTGATTTACATTCTTCTTATTGCCGGACTGGTTGTCGTGATGATGCCAATGATATATATGGTGAGTACCTCTCTTAAGCCCAATGGAGCGCTTTATGAGTATCCGCCCAGGTTTTTCCCTAAGCTGAGAGAGATAACTCTAGAGAACTACGCATATATACTTGGTCAAAAGAAATTCATAGGAAATTTTGGCAACAGCATACTGGTATCTGTTTTGACAGTTATACTGTCTGCTATCGTTTCATCAGCACTTGCTTTTTGTATAGCCAGGTTTAAGTTCCCCGGAAGGAGTTTACTCTTTGGATTTATCATCCTTACAATGATCATTCCCGGAACTACAATGATCGTTCCACAGTACGAGCTGGCTGTAAAGCTAAATACCATCAACAGTATATGGGGACTGATCCCATTCTATGTAGCATGGGTTATCCCATACTCAACCTTTATGATAAAAGGCTTTGTTGAGAATATCCCCAAAGAGCTTGATGAAGCGACCTACATGGACGGCGGAAGCATACTTGTTGTGTTCTTTAACGTTGCGATACCACTTGCAAAGCCCGGAATAGCATCAGTATCGATCTTTAACTTCCTTACTGCCTGGGAGGAATTCCCCTGGGCTAATACAGTCATCAATGATGATCTTAAAAGGACGCTACCTATTGCTATTTCAGGATTCTTTGGACAGCATCAGTTCACTCAGTGGGGATATGTGTTTGCATTATCAGTACTCAGCTTGATACCGATACTGATCGTGTTCATTTCCTGTCAAAGGTTCTTTGTACAGGGACTTACAGCTGGAAGTGTCAAAGGTTAAGTTTAAAAGCAAATGAAGGCGCGGTACGGGATAATTAGGCGCGCCTTTGAATATATTGGGGAACCCCATACTCCCTTGCCCGTTCCCCAAGCCCTTCCCCAATATGTTACCATTCCCTTTTATATAACAGTTACACGTGTTATTTATTTGTTTTTTGGCTGAAAGGCTGTAATTTACTGGCTTTTCATGCTATAATATCTTTAGTGATTTCCTATAGACGTAAGTCTTTAGTGAAAATGATGTATTTACCCCGGAGCTGAAAATGCTTCGGGGTAACTTTTTTCCTGGATCTAAAAGAAAAGGAAGGCACAGGTAGGGGAGAATGAAGCTGTGCCTTTGAATATATCAGGGGACACCTTCCAACCAGCCCGTCCCCTGAAACCCCCACCGTAAATTTGCACAAAAGCTGCCGCAGCTTATTTGCCATCAGCAGCTTTATTCATGTCTTTTTGTCTGTCTTTTTGGCTCCATTATGGTTGGTTTCTCTGCTTTTTCAATTTTGACTAATTCATTTCAAGAAGTGTCTCATGCCCGTCATTTTTCTTGGTATTTTCTGGTCTTGGTGAATGGTCCTGAAGGTTTCCGGTCATTTTACCGCTTTTCCTCTCACAAGATTTTTCAGTTTTGTTTTGAGCTCTCGATGTTTTTGGGGAGTTCTTTTGATGCAGGTCCTACGCGGTTTTGAACTCAGAAGTCAGGTGTACAATTTCAGGCCGAGGATGATCTTCTGATCTTGCATTTTTTCAATGTATTTTGCCTTTCAGGGATATTGTTTGCCTTTTTGCATAAGTGGTCAGAGGAATATCTGTTTTATGGGAAACAGGGCGGAAATTTTAAAATTTTAGTGCTGTTTTATGGAGAGGGAGGAGATGGTTTCGGCTCTTTTTTAGAAAGATCCTCTTGGTTTTTGGCTGACCTGGAGTATTTTCTTTTGCATTTGGAGCAGTTTCATAAGCGGTGGCAGTTAGTTTTTCCAGGTACCATTCCGAGCAGCTTCGCAGGTCTGTCCGAGCTCCCAGACCAATATGCCCTTGAGCTTCACCGAGAAGCTCTGAATGCAGGGCATACAAGGAATGATCTTAGTCCCCTCCTCGAACGGGTTCCGCAAAGGAACCCCCTCTTTTTTCGTGCGGATTTTCCAAAGTGTTTTCCACCTTTCTGTAAAAATGTCCCTCCAGAGTCCTTCACCTATCGGTTTGCGAGAGTGCATCGTAGCCCTCCCGGTCCCCTCTGCAAGGGCTGCCCTACGGCGTCTCGCATGCTTGTCCCTTGCAGAGTGTCCCGTCCGGGCTCCTGAAGATGCACGCAAACCCGAAAGATAGGTGAAGAACTCAGAAGGCACATTTTTTAACACAGAAAGGAGGAAAAACACAATGGAAAATCTCGCACGAAAAAAGGAGCGCTCCCCTCCAGAAAAGGATCTGAATCTAGAAAGCACATTTTTAAAGGGCTTTGCCCAAGAACAAAATACATCATTTCACTTAGAAAAGGAGAAAAAGGCTCTCTATAAACTATTGTAAAAAAGGCTGGGAGCGCTTCCTGTATTCTCCGCCTTTGTATATGCATACACAGGGAATTTGCATTCTTCGTCAATTATTCTAAGAGGCCTAGATTGGGCATACAGTCGTCGCTTTAAATGATGAGGGATTATCATGATTCCTTCGCCAAGCTCTACCTTTAGTAGTGCATCCTGAGGGGAAAAGGCCGGGATTTTTCTGATATTTCCTTTTGATTTTCTAAATGCCAGGAAAAAGTTCCTTGAATAGGGACCAAACAACTCATCTGAGAATGGCACAATGAGATTCTCGTCTGACAGTTCTTCAAGATTGATCTCCTGTCGGTCTCCTAAATGATGATATGGGGGAATAGCCAGAAGAGCACTCTGTTCATATATCTTTTTTCCCATAAATTTATCTGAGATCCTGCTCATGAAATCGCAGGGGCTTATAAGCAGGTCAGCACCTTCTATGGCTGTTATATCCGGAGCCGATTCTATAACGTGAATATCTATGTCAACGGAGTCATAGTTTTTATTAAAATCTTTAATAAGTGCCAGAACTCGCTCACAAAGAGTCTGTTCGTGACAGTTAAGATGTATTGTTCCTTCTGTGCGGTGGGTGTTTTGGGCAAGAAGTGAGGTTGCTTTTTCTATTTTCACCATAAAAGAGTCTGCGCTTCTAAGGAGTAGCTTCCCTTCATCTGTCAGCGTAACACTGTGGGTGGATCTGTGAAACAGGTCGACCTGGAGCTCCTTTTCCAGTTCCTTAATATGCTTGCTGAGTATAGACTGTGAAATGAAAAGGCTCTCTGCGGCTTTGGTGTAATTTAGGCTTTTGGCCAGAACGATGAATTCCTGTAATCTTTCAGTTTTCATAAACGGTCCTTTCTATAAGCGAGAAATAGTTGAATAAACTCATTTACAATCGGATTGGTATTGTCAGGATCATAGAGCATGTAATAGCATGTGCCATAGCCTTTGTCTTTTATTGCCACTTTAACTGTGTTCGGGGTTGACAGATCACTCCAGTTCCAAAATTCTATTCCCATGCCAATAGGTACTAAAAGATCATAGTAAAGTGGAGAACAGTTGTTGTCATAAATCTTGTAGTATATTCCGGACTGATCCAAAAGAGTTGTCTGAAGCTTTCTTATGTGATCCTCCAGCATATTGGGATAGAGGATAAAGGTTTCTCCGGATAGTTCTTCAAAACGGATTGAAGCTCTGGATGAGAGTCTGTGGTCTATGGGAAGATGGACGCTTAAGCGGTCATAATAACTGACTACAACCCGTCCATTAATATCTATAAAATCATTTTCAAGGCCGGGAACGAATACTATATCGGTCTGGCCAGTCATAAGACCTTCTTTGATCCTGCAGCTGTTCTCATCATACAGATTCAGGAATAATCCGGGATGACTTCTGCAGTATTTATCCATGAAGGGACCAAGCTCGGAGGGCATGGTACGGGCGCACAGCTGAATAGTTAGGGTATTAATTGTGCGCTTGGAAGCCTTTAGGGAAGTCTTTATGGTTTCCCAGGATGATACAATTTCATGTGCGTTACCCAGTAGAATTTTGCCGCTTTCTGTTGGCACGACAAGGCGGTTGTTTCTTTCAAGAAGCTTTGTTCCGAGAGATTCTTCAAAGGCAGAAAACCTGGTAGAAAGAACACTGGGGGCAATGCCAAGAATGGCGGAAGCTTCTTTGAAGGACCCAGTCTCAACTATAATCAAAAATTCTTTTAACCTTTCCATGTCCATAATAATATCCCCTAATGATTCAAAAAACAGAATGACCAAATTGTTATAGCTAAATTATAATACAATCAACCAGATAATCAATGAGGTTGGAAAAGCGCGCAGTTCCCCCACATTAGAATTCTTTTTAAGATGGAGAGGAAAACAATGGAAACAAAGAAAAAAGTACCAATGCTCAACAAAATAGCCTATGCACTTGGAACCGGCGGAGGAAATGTGTTCAGTCAGATTGCGGCAGCATTTCTTTTGCAGTATTACACAGATACCGCACTCCTGGTAATCGGTACGGTAGTTAGATCCCTTGGAGCAGGTCCGCTTCTTTCTGCAGTGTTTGCCCTTGTTCCAGATGTAGTAGAGTATGGCTACTGGAAGTTTGGAATCAGATCTGAGGGGCTTATCAGCTCAGCACAGTCCGTAGGATCCAAGGTTGGCATTGGCCTTGGTTCAGCTCTTACAGGGTGGATACTTGCAGCAGTACACTATGATCCGACAGTTATGGAGCAGTCAGAAGCTGTTGTCAATGCAGTAAAGTTTGATTTCACATGGCTGGGCGCCATTATCAGTGTAGTAATCCTTGTTGTAGTACTTATGCTCAATGTTGAAAAATACGCTGATCAGTACAGAAAAGAGAGGAATTAAGATGTCAGATAGTTTACAATTTAATGCCGACAAATATGAGGTTAAGACATGCGAAAGAGATGGTGAAATCATCAGATACAGGGCATTTACCGGTATAGTGTATTGCGAAAAGCCTGTAAGTGATATCCAGAGGTTAAATCTCTTTGTACCCGAAGAATACTATGAGGGAAAAGAGATAAATGGATATAGTCTTAAGAGTGCTCCCATATTTATCCCTAATACTGTCGGAGGATATATGGAAGGTGGCCTTGATGAGCCGGGAGCGGACTTTCTTGGAAGAACTAACACCATATTTAAGGGACTTAAACACGGATACGTTGTTGTAGCGCCTGGTATCAGAGGAAGAAATACTGGGCTTGTTACTAAAGAGTTCTTTGTAGGCGGTAAAGCTGATGAGAGAGTGCCAAAGATGCCGCCAAAGCCGGAGTTTGAAGGAAAGGCCGTTGGAAAAGCACCTGCTCTTATTGTGGATATGAAGGCGGTTGTCAGATACTTAAAGCACAATAAGGCAGTAATTCCTGGGAATACAGATCGTATAATAACCAGCGGAACTTCAGCGGGCGGAGCTCTTTCTGCCCTAGCCGGAGCCACAGGAAATGCCGAGGACTATGAAGAGTTCCTTAAAGAAATTGGTGCCGCTGATGAAAAAGATGATATTTTTGCCTCAAATTGCTATTGCCCAATTCACAATCTTGAAAATGCGGACAGCGCCTATGAGTGGCTGTTTAACGGATGCAACGACTATCACAAGATGAGATTTGAAAACAGGGGCGGCAAGGTTGTTCCTGTTCCCGTGGAAGGCACCATGACAGGCGAGCAGATTAAGATGTCCGCTGAACTGAAAAAACTTTTTCCTGCATATGTCAATTCCCTCGGGCTTAAGGACAGTGATGGAAATGAGATTTTGCTTGATGAAAAGGGAGAAGGTTCTTTTAAAGACTTCGTTAAGAAGTGGGTTATTTACTCAGCCCAGAAAGAACTTGATACCCATGACAGCGGCACAAGATTGTCAAAGCTGGCAGTTCCCGGAAGTGAGATAGAAAAGCAGGATTATCTGAAAATAGAGGATGGCAAGGTTCTTGACCTTGACTGGGATAAGTTTGTTGAAAAGATCACAAGAATGAAGACCACTCCGGCTTTTGATGCGGTAAACCTTGATTCACCTGAAAATGAAGAGTTTGGCGATAGTGACGTATTTGCAAGGCACTTTACGAAGTTCAGCCTGGAGCATGATACAGCAAATGGAAGCATGGCTGATGAGAAGATGATAAAACTTCTTAATCCCGTAAGATTCGTTGGAGAAGCTGACACAACAAAGCACTGGCGCATAAGACACGGCGCTTTTGACAGGGATACATCCCTTGCAATTCCTGTGATACTTGCAACTCTTTTACAGAACAAGGGATATGATGTAGATTTTGCACTCCCTTGGGGATTACCCCACAGTGGTGATTATGACACCGAGGAGCTTTTTGAATGGATAGACAGGCTCTGTAAATGAGCTGAATAAAGACTTCTATAAGCCGGTAATTCAAAAAATGGAATTACCGGCCTCTTTTTGCCATTTTATAATGAACATGAAAGATGAAATAGAAACAATCCAGGAGGTAATCCATGAGAGAAATATACGATTTAAGAAGTGCTATAGAAGTTCTTAGAGATAATGAAGGACAACTGGTTGAAACATCAGTTGAAGCGGATCCAAATGCAGAGATTTCAGGAATATACAGGTATGTCGGTGCTGGCGGAACAGTGATGCGTCCAACAAGGGAAGACGGGCCTGCAATGCTGTTTAACAACGTGAAAGGATTCCCTGATTGTAGAGTAATAACGGGAGTACTTGCAAGCAGAAAAAGAGTAGGTCTTCTTCTTGACACCGACTACAAACGATTAGGCTGGCATTTACGAGATGCCGTGAAGAACGTAATACCACCGATTATAAAAGAATCTGCTCCGGTCTGTCAGGAAAACGTATATCTTGCAAGTGATCCGGATTTTGATTTAAGAAAACTTGTTCTGGCTCCAACCAATACTCCGGAAGATGCAGGCCCATATATTACCATGGGGCTTTGCTCGGCAACCGATCCGGAGGATAGGAATATCACCGACGTTACAATTCACCGTCTGTGCATCCAGTCCAGGGATGAGATGACTATGTGGATCACCCCTGGGAGCAGGCATATTGGCGCCATGTGGGATAAGGCACTAAAAATGAATAAACCATTGCCGATTTCAGTTTCAATTGGCCTTGATCCTGCAATTTACATGTGTGCCGGATTTGAGCCTCCAACAACACCCTATGGATTTAATGAACTACAGATTGCGGGAGCACTTCGCGGAAAGCCTGTGGAGCTTGCAAGATGCGTAAGCATTGATGAAACCTGCATTGCCCATGCGGAATATGTCATAGAAGGTGAACTCATTCCCGGCCTTACCATGAGAGAGGATATCAATTCCAATACAGGAAAGGCTATGCCGGAATTCCCGGGATATACAGGGGAGGCCAAGGGCGATGATCTTCCCAATTACCTGCCGGTGATCAAAGTAAAGGCAGTTGCCACAAGAAATAATCCAATAATGGAAAGCTGCATAGGCCCAAGCCATGAACATGTATCTATGGCGGGAATCCCCACAGAAGCAAGTGTAATTGATCTGGTTGAAAGGGCAATGCCGGGGAGACTTGTAAATGTACATGCTGCTCCATGCGGCGGTGGAAAGTTCGTTACCGTGATTCAGTTCAGGAAAAACAACATAAATGACGAGGGCCGACAGCGTCAGGCAGCACTTCTGGCTTTTTCTGCCTTCTCCGAGATGAAGCATGTATTCCTTGTGGATGAAGATGTTGATATTTTTGATATGAGCGATGTTATGTGGGCCATGACAACAAGGTTCCAGGGAGATGTGGACTTTATACCAATTCCAGGAGTTCATACTCATGTTCTTGATCCCAGTAATGATCCGAAGTACGCTCCCTCCATAGCAGTTCACGGAATAGCATGCAAATCCATTTTTGACTGTACTGTTCCATACAATATGAAGAATGAGTTTGAGCGCTGCAAGTTTTTGGAAGTAGATCCTAAGAAGTGGCTTCCTGACTTTTGCTAATGCAGCTTAAGGAGATATTTTATGCGACTTATCGTTGCCGTAACCGGGGCATCCGGCGTAGAGATGAGCTATTATCTCTTAAGGTGTCTTCGGGAAAAAGATAATATTGAAATCCATCTGATCGTGACAGAGGGAGCGAAAACAACCTGGGAGTATGAGAGCAAAAGGTCCCTCTCTGATCTTTCGGATCTAGCTGACTATGTTCACGATGAAAAGAATCTGGCAGCCGCCATTTCCAGCGGATCCTTTCTGACAGATGGCATGATCATTATGCCCTGCAGCATGAAGACTCTTGCCGGTATCGTCTCAGGATATGCTGATAATCTTGTGCAAAGGGCCGCTGACGTGTGCCTTAAGGAGAACAGAAAGCTTGTCCTTGTTCCCAGGGAAATGCCGCTGTCAAAAGTACATCTACGTAATCTTTCAGAGGCAGCGGATCTGGGATGCAGCATTATACCTCCTGTGCTCACCTTCTATAATGATCCACAGACTATAGAGGATATGGTAATTCACGTTGTGGGAAAGGTTCTTATGCAGTTTGGAGTTGAAATTAAAAGCTTCAAGACTTGGCACGGTGAGGGGATGAATGAATGTGATGCAGCAATTAGGAGCTTTCTATGAAAAGATATAGAATTGAACTGTCGTTTTCAGAATTATTTGTAGATATTCAGGATATTGGTGATGACAAACTGGTGATGGTCCATGGGGGAGAAATGCCCCATATAGGCTGCGCAGTCATGTCAATTCCAAGGCCTTCTCTAACAGGGGATGGAAGCATTTCTGCTACATCCTCTGTTTTAAATGTAACAGGCCACAAAGACGAGGAAATCTGCAGAAGAATTGCAGAAAAAATAGCCGCCAGCGAGAACTGTACTGTCGTCTGTACCGGCGGCTTTCATGTTGATAATATAACCGAAGAACAAATAAAGGAGCTGTTTGTCAAATTATCCTCTTTTATACTTAAGGGATGACGGGTGTCTGCTCCCCCAGAAGAAGTAGAGAAGGATTGACGCCACGGTGGCCATGGCTACGATGAGGAACATTTTGCTGTAACCAAGTCTTGAAATGAGCACCCCTGCAATTCCGCCGCCTCCGCCAAGACCTATATCATATGCGCAAAGGAATGTGGAGTTTGCGCTGCCTCTTCTTTCCGGCGGTGCAATGTGGACTGCCATTGACTGGAGTGCAGGCTCAATACCTCCGAATGCGTAACCCGCCAGAATGGCGGCTATATAGAAGGTGGTCCTGCAGGGAGCAACGGCAAGCAACAGAAACGCAATCAGCATGGCTGCATTACAGGAGTACACAAAAATTCCTTCCCCCATTTTGTCTGCCAGTGATCCAAGGGTGAAACGAACTACAATCAGCATAACTGCAGTTATGAGAAAGAAAGTTCCGCCGGATGGAAGATTGTTTTCGGCTGCAAATTTAGAAAGGAAGTTTTCAAGTGCTCCCCAGGTTAAAAGAAATACCAGACATATTACGGAAGCCGGAACTGCATCGGAATCAATGAGTCCTCTTAAGTTGAGAGAGACCGGTGCTTCCGGTTTTTTTGCGCTTGTGTTCATAAATAGATACAACATAAACGCAACCACCATAAAGGCCGAGGACACGATGAACATAATAGAGAAGCTTACACTCATGAGCTTAAGGCTAAGGGCTGGCGCTATGGATGTTGCTAAAGCTGTGGCCATGCCAAAGTATCCCATACCCTCTGCAAAACGACTCTGAGGAAGAGCATCGCTTGCTATAGTTGCTGTCGTGGTGTTGGAAAAAGCAAGGGCTGCTCCCTGCAGCATTCTGCAAACAATAGCCAAAACAACAGCTGAAACTGCTGCGTAACCCATCCCGGCCATAATGCCTGATGTCATGTATCCAAGCGGCATCAGGAACATGCCTGTTATTCCTATTATAAGGATGCTTTTCCTTCGCCCATTGTTAAGCAGCCAGCCTATAAAGGGCCTTAAAACAACTGCCACAGCTGAAAATGCGAAGGCACATCCTCCTGCTACTCCCTCGTCCATTCCCAGCGTTTCCAGGAACATTGGGAATGTATTCAGGATCATTATGTGGTTCATGAAGACCAGAAAATTGATCACGATGATAAGTGTGAAGTCTCTGGTCCAGAGTTTTCTGGCTTTTTTGTTGCTCATTTTTACAATCCCTCCATAATGTTTGAATAAATAAAAAGAGCAGTTCACTCAAGATGGTCTTACGCCTCTTAAATGAGCTGCTCTCTTTTTCTAAATACTAGCATGACTCCAGTAAAAATGAAAGGTAAATTATTTGGAAAAAAGAATCTCCAAAAAAAGGGCGGATTAGATATAAAAAAAATACGGATTATTTTTGATAATATTTTTTTGACGGGGTTGTAAATAATTGAGAAGGAGAAAGCAATGGATATTGAAGAAATAAAGAAAAAAGCTCAAAATGGCGATGTTAAAGCAATGGGAATCCTGGGTGAAAACTATCTTCATGGGAATATGGGGCTTAATAAAGACTATGAGCTTGCATACGAATGGAGTAAAAAAGCGTCGGATTTGGGCAATGTTCGCTCAATGACTGTACTGGGAATAATATATATGGATGGAAATGCAGTAGAGCGGAACATCGCAGAAGCAGAAAAACTGTTCATGCAGGCAGCGGATGCTGGTGATATGAAAGCACCAAGATATATGGGACTGTTATTCAGAGATGGAAAAATCCGGTCGGAGGATGGGCATAGAGAAGCTCTTGAATGGTTCAGGAAAGGAGCGGAAAGAGGCGACATTACCAGTCAGTTTTATCTTGGAGAGATGTATGAAAACGGCGTTGGTACTGAGAAGAACATGGACGAAGCAATAAGATGGTACAAGATATCCGCCAAGCGGGGAGATAAGATCGCACAGCCTGCTATAGATGCACTTAATCGGCTTGGGATTGGATGAGAAAGAGAGGCAGATATGGTTATAGATGCAAATGTTTACTGGCTTCCGAGGGAACTATTTACAGACAGGGAAATTCTTGATGCTTTTATCAGAGCGGTTCCCAGGGAGTATGATGTGATCGCCAAAAGTTACGTTAATGAAAAAGGTGATGCTGCAATCAGTATAGAAAAGCCCCATGGCTGCGAAAACCTGAATTACTTTGCGTCGGACTACGACCTTGAAAAGCAGCTTTCAGACATGGATGCTGCAGGAGTTGACGCTGCAATCATGAAACTTCCGGGCTGTCAGGAATGGCTGACTCTGGAACTGTGCAAATTTATAAACGATGCTACTGCACGGCATGCAAAGGAAAGTGGAGGAAGACTCAAGGCTCTTGCTGTAGTTCCGCCTTTTGGCGACAGGGCTTCTATAAATGAACTTAATAGATGTATAAATGATCTGCATATGACAGGAGTCCAAATGTCTGCCCATTACGGCAATCACTACTTGGATCACCCGATGTTCAGAGATATGCTAAGTGCCATTAATGAACTTGAGATACCTGTATATGTTCACCACACGCCAATTCCGGTGGATCACGTATCACTTCTTGATTACAATAACCTAAGGCGCTCCTTTGGAAGGTGTCAGGATCAGATAACTGCCATAGGAAGAGAGCTGTTTTCGGGAATGTTTGCAGAGCTCCCACACCTTAAGATGGTACATTCCATGTTGGGGGGAGGATATTTTACCTTTAAGGATATGCTTATGCCCAGGGATTCAGGAGGTGGAAGGTTTGATACAGGTACTGATGCTGTCAGAAAATATCTTACTGAAAATATCTTTTTTGAGATGTCTCACGCACAACCCTGGGGTGAGGAAAATCTTAAGGCAGCGATCAAAATCCTGGGATCCGATCATATTATCTATGGCTCCTCCTATCCAGTAAAACAGGTATGGATGACAGGTGGACCTGATTTTGTGAAAAACCTTGACGTATCAGATGATGACAAAGAGCTGATGCTGTGTAAAAATGCACAGATGATATATGGATTAATGTAAGTTCAGGCTCTTTTTCTGTACTTGGAAGGTGTAATACCATAGTATTCGCGGAAAGTTCTGGTGAATTGATCTGAGGAGTTGTAGCCTGTCAGAGTCGCAATCTCTTCAATGGACTTCGTGGTAGTGGTTAAATAATGAGCGGCGTCAGTCATCTTAAGCTCACGGATAAGATCTGTAAAGTTCTTGCCCGTGAGTTTTTTTATCATTATAGACAAATATGAGATTGAGTAGTGGAAGTGTTCGGCAACATCAGAAAGTGAAGCAGAGCGGTAGTTGGTGTTCAGGTACTTCACTATCGGAGCAAAGTCAACACCCTCGCTTGGACTTATAAACGAATAATTCCGGGCGGCATCCCTTAGGACATATGCGAATAAGAGCCTCATCCACTCATCGGTGCAATTTGGCGCATAGGAGTCGTATCTGAAATATTCAAGATACATCATCCTGGCAAGACGCTTTATCTGTGCTGAATCACCTGTCTGTAAAAGAAGATAATTGGCCTGATCTTTATTCAGAAGGATTGCCCTGAAAAAATTTGAGAGTATATTGTCATCTGACAGGAGCGAAACAAATGCTGAATAAAAGGTATTGTAGTTCAGATAAAACTGTATGAGGAAGGTGGAATCGTCTTTTATCTTTACGTTATGATTGGCTTTTGGTGAGATTATAAGCATGTCTCCGGCGCCTAGCTCACGCTTTGTCTTCTCAAAGAAAAAGTCACAACAACCGCAGTAAACATAGTTGAACTCGAAATAACGATCTTCAACATGTAGTTCTGATTTTTCCATGTAAAATACGCTGTTCATAAACATGTGTGATGGATAGCCTTTGCTCCATCCTGCGTCAGGATTCTCCTCGAGCCCCAGAAGATGAGACCTTACATTGTCTGTATCAACTTCCCAACAGAGTTTCTTTCTTTCATCAAGGAAAAAATCCGGCGATTCCGACAGAATCCTATCCGCAATATTGTGATTTGGGGAATCAGTCCTGTATGAATGTTCCTCAATGAGTGACTCAAGCACATCTACCATCATTGGACGGTGTCTGGTTTCTGAAAAAAGCTGTAAAATTTTGTCGGAAATCTGTGCTTCTGAAATATAAACTCTCATCTGATCAAAGCCTTCTTTCTGCGTGCAATGTAGGTTATTTGCATATATATTTTGCCTTCAGAGTTCTGTTTTTATAAATAATTCATAAATAATTAAACTTTGTTTTAGAAAAAACATACAAACGGTAACTAAAAAAACATCGGATTTTCTAAAATAATACCCTGTGTTATCAAAAAAAGCAAATTGATATATTTATTTCACAATAAATCAGGGGCGCTAGATTAAGAAAAGTCTTAATTACACTGTGTCCGCAGTAGATAGTGTCAAATGATCTATGAAAAAACTGAGTCAAAAAAATAGGCTCAGATGAACCTTGAAAATCGCAGATATTTACATTGAGGTAACCGGACGCCACCCTTGACAGCACAATAAATAACTGCTGACGGTTAATCACC
>NZ_JAGAYD010000172.1 GCF_017940685.1 Butyrivibrio sp.
ATATCAGCTTCTCTTTTCCACCATTCTCACCAGTGAAATAAACTCATCCTTGTAATCATCCGTGTTATCAAGCTCTTTGTAACCATTGATGATGTCTCTGTAAGTCATAGTTCCTGCATAGTCGCTGTCCCCAAGGATCATAGCAAACTCAGATACAAGGCTTGCAAACTTAAAGTTCTCACTTACATTCTCGCGATAAGCATTGGCACCAACAACATATGACAAAAGCTCAGACTTATCCTTTTCAGGCTCTTTGTAGCGGATCTTGATAGTTGCATAGTCATCTGATTCATCGCTGTTTCCTGCAGGCTGGTACTTAAGATCGATTGCGCTTTCGCTGCCAGCTGGAACGATCTCATAGAGAGCAACAACACTGTGACCTGATCCAAGCTCACCGCCATCCTTCTTATCATTGTTAAAGTCAACTGCGTCCATCTCTCTGTTTTCGTAGCCAATGAGCCTGTAGGAATTAACTGTAGCAGGGTTAAACTCAACCTGGAACTTAACATCTTTTGCAACTGTTACAAGTGTTGATGTCATCTCTTCTACAAGGACCTTTCTTGCCTCTATAAGAGAGTCAATGTAGGAGTAGTTGCCGTTTCCACAGTCAGCAAGTCTTTCCATCTTGTCATCCTTGTAATTGCCTTCGCCAAAACCAAGGACTGAAAGATAGATTCCCTGATCCTTCTTTTTTGAAATGAAGTCTTCAAGCTCATCAGGATCTGAGATACCAACGTTTAGATCTCCGTCTGTTGCCATGATGATACGGTTGTTTCCACCATCGATGAAATTCTCTTTTGCTATCTCATAGGCCATCTCCATGCCTCTCTCACCTGCAGTTGAACCATTAGCTTCAAGAGATCTGATGGCTTCTTTGATCTTTCTTTTTTCAGACATATCAGCGCCGTCAAGAACGACTTTTTCCTTGCTTGCGTAGGTTACGATAGATACTGTACCTTCTCCAGGAAGATTATCAACAAGCTCGTTAAATCCCTTCTTTAAGAGCCCAAGCTTGTCCTCGTCGTCCATTGAACCGGATACATCGATGAGGAATACAAGATTGCTCTTTGGAAGCTGTCCGTCAAGCTTATCCTCTGCCTTTACTCCCACAAACATAAGCTCGTGGTCCTCATCCCATGGGCACTTTGAAACTTCAGTTGTAACCGCAAACTTCTCACCCTTCTTGGGACTCTTAAGATCATAAGAAAAGTAGTTAAGGAATTCCTCAGGTCTTACAGCATCGCTTGGGATATTTCTTTTCCCATATCCATCCTCGATCATGCGCCTTACATTGGCGTAGGATGCTGTGTCCACATCTGCTGCAAAGGTTGAAAGAGGCTGACCCTGGGATAAGAAAAAACCGTTCTCGTCAGGCTTGTCGTAGGACTCGGTGTTGTACTCAGGAACAACTACGCAGTAGTCGCTATCTTCGTAAACATAGCACCCTTCAGTTTCAGCAGCCTTGGAAGCTCCCAAGGAATCGAATAATGAACTTGCTGGTGAAGATGGGGCTGCCATCACAGGTTCCTCGCAGACTTCTGCGCTGTAGTCACTATAGCTTTCTGATGTAGCAGTGCTGTAGTAGCCGTTATCCTGTACGGGGTACTCAGCAGCAGTTTCAGTCTGATAGTTTCTGGCTGATCCGCATCCAGACAGATTACCTGCCAGAAGTGCTGCCATTGTTAATGTGCCAATTAGTCTGTAGTTCTTTTTCATAATAAATTCCCTCCAATTGTGTTTTGGTAATTGCCTTTCTACCATGTACACAACTGAAGGGAATGATATGTTGCAAATTATTCAAAATTTTTTGAAAAAATTTTTAGCACCTTACATCGAGGAAATCAAACCTGCCATTTAGCTTGAGTCTCCTTGAATTAGCCGGAACAAAAAGACAGTCACCTTTATAGATATCTATGTAGTGGCGTCTTTCATCTTCATCCTCATAGCACACTGTTCCGCAGCCATCAAAGCAAAGCAAAACTTTGAAGGAGAGCTCGTCAGACTCGTAAAAGACATCCTGTCTTCTCTCAGTGTTGACCAGCATCCTGTTTACTTCGAAGTACTTGCATCTTGATAAAAGCTCTCTTGCGACTCCCGGACCGTACCTCAGAACGCGGAGCTTCTGCCTGGGCTCCTGCAGCCCCTTTAGATTGGATACCTCCAGTGCCTTGTCTATGTGAAGCTCACGCAGCTTGCCATTTTTGTCGACACGGTTATAGTCGTAGATCCTATAGGTCAAGTTGCTGCTCTCCTGGATCTCCGCAACCAGAGCTCCCGCTCCGATAGCATGGATAGTTCCTGATTCTATATAAAATACATCGTTCTTTTTGATTGGGACATACTGAAGATGTCTCTCAAGTTTTCCTTCATTTATATATGAAAGAAATTCTTCTTTTGTGCAGTCATGTCTAAGACCGTACACCAGCCTTGCTCCTGCAGATGCATCAAGGACGTACCACATCTCGGTCTTGCCCCTTTGGCCATTCTCATGCTCGAAGGCATATTCATCACTTGGATGAACCTGCACTGACAGATCAGACCTAGCGTCAATAAACTTGATGAGGATTGGTATCTCTTTTAGCGCCTCATAGTGCTGTCCCAAAAACTCAGGATGCATACTAATGACATCTTTCAGGGTCTTTCCATCAAACTCTCCGCCTGACACTGTGCTAAGGCCGTCCGGGTGAGTTGAGCACTCCCAGGTTTCCGCCAGTGGATCCATATTTATTTTTTTGCTAAAGTCGTCATTAAGTCTCTGTCCGCCCCACAGATAGTCCTTACCTGCAGGCTTAAGGAGAAACGGAATGGCGCCCGATCTTTCTTTTCCCATATGATCCTATCACTCAAGCTCGAACTTCTGCTTGTCCTCTACAGAGATGTCACTTCCAAGCTGTATCTCCACCAGCTTGAGCTCAGTGTCCGCAAATACAGTGTGTCTGCAACCTGCGCTCATGGTGATCACATCGCCGGGAGCAATGTTCTGCTCCATGCCGTCAACGACTGTGCGACCTGTGCCTGAGAGAACAACCCACACCTCATCCCTGTTCTTGTGGCTGTGGTAGTTCATGGAGTGGCCAGGATTGAGGATAACCTTGATGGTCATGGCTGTGGGCTCAACGTCCATTACCTGATAGCTGCCCCAGCTCTTTTCCGCAAACATGATCTGCTGATCGATGCCATCAACGTATGGCTTGATGTAGGAACTCTGCTCCTTGTCTGAAACCAGGATTCCCTCTGGAGAAGCCGAAATGACAACGTCATGAAGGCCCATGGCGATAATAGGCACATTGAGCTCATTGAGGATGTGAACGCCCTCGCAGTTGTCATTCATGATACCCTTGCCCACAACGTTCTCAGTCATGGCTTCAGTCAGAGTATTCCATGTTCCAAGATCCTTCCACTCTCCTGCAAATCTCAAAACCTGAATCTTGTCCTCTTTTTCTACAACAGCATAGTCAAAAGAGATTTTCTCTAAGGTCTCATATTTTGAAAAGAGATCCTGGTAGTCTGTAAAGTCAATGAGCTCGTGAGCTCTTTTAAGTACATACGAAAGCTTGTAGGCAAATACGCCGCCGTTCCACAAAGCGCCCTTTGAAATGTAGTCCTTGGCAACTTCTACTGTTGGCTTTTCTTTAAAAGTCTCAACATCTGAAGTATCGTCCTTGGTCTTGGGGATGATATAGCCGTACTTCTCACTTGGATAAGTTGGCTCAATTCCCATAAGGACAAGGTTTGCCTCTCCCTTAGCTGCCTGGTCAGAGAGCTTCTTAAGAGCCTCAAAATAGTCGTCCTCAACATAAGGGTCTACAGGGCATACCACCACTGGCTCATTTGGATCAACTCCCATAACGTCAACAAGGTATGCAGTCGCCAGAGCAATTGCAGGGAAAGTATCTCTTCTGCAAGGCTCTACGCTGATGCCCACCTCAGTTCCAATCTGGTTGTGGATGGCAGAGATCTGACTCTTACTGGTTGCGATGGTTACAGTTGCATCCGAGTCAATCTTTTTGATCTTGCCATACATCCTTTGGACCATGGACTCATAGGTTCCATCTTCATTCTTAAAGATCTTGATGAACTGTTTACTTCTTACGTCATTGGAAAGTGGCCACAGGCGCTTGCCTGATCCACCTGATAACAAAATAATATTCAAAGCGTGTTTCACCTTTCGTAATTTGTTTTACTTTTTCTATTGGTTTAAATCAATCTCATATAGTATAACACAATCGTCCTGCCATTTTAATCGCATCAAAAAACGGGTAAGGATCAAAGTCCTTACCCGGTGGGAACTGTTTTATTTAGTCCTCTTTATTCGCAGCATGATATTCAGCAAACAGCTTATCCAAATACTCTGGGTCAGATGCTACCTTCTTAACGTCTTCATCACGGTTTTGGGAAAAGAGCCAGTTGATAAGACTGGACATGTTAGTTATGCCTTTCTTTTCACCTTTCTTTTCACCTTTCTTTTCGCCTATTTTCTCACCATGAAGCTGACCTTTTTTATAATTTGCTCTTGCAATAAGCTGTTTTGCATTAAGTTCCTGTAATTCTTCTGACAACATATTTGCTACCTCCGCCATATGTTCCATGAGAAATGGTTTCAAAATGAAGTCGTTTGGCATTACTGCCAAGCCCACTATTTCCCAAACAAGAAAGCATTATTGATGTTTGGCTGGATCCTGTCCATGAATGAATACACATCATCTGCATCAACAAAGCCCTCCGGCTTGAACATACTTGCCTTCACGTCATCCATAGTCCAAGTGTATGAGGCATCCATAGCAAATACATCATGCAGGAAGTCATCATATGCCGTGTCCTCAACATCCTGCCTGCTGACACTTGGTAAAGCTTCGATTATCTCCCACTTAAGGGTTGCCATTCTATCCCTGAGTTCGCTTGTCAGCTTATATCTTTCAGTGTAGTCACATCCCTCGTAGCTGATGTTGGCACCTACATTTGCATAATACTTGTTTTTATCCCGATGTAATGCAATAGGAACAATGTCAGCCCCGCAGGTTATTGCAAGTTCAACAGCGCCTGCATACAGATGATTCAGAAGCGCATTGGGGCTTATATCCTGTGCTCCCTCAGGATATATCAGGAGATTGCCTCCCTTCTTAAGCAGATCTGCCATCCTTGCTTTTGCTGCCTTTCGATCCTCTTTGTACTGGGTATCAAGCATTATCGCCCCATTTATCTCAAGTAGCGCTCCATCGAAGTTTTTGTATAGTTCCCTTGGGTCACCAACAACCACCCAGCATGGATCATGGATTGTTAAAAGAGACATCTCTGCATCAGCTCCACCAATATGGGTCGCACAGAATATGATTGGCTTTTTTGTTTTTGTACGGGCATCGTTAATAACCGTCAGTCTCTTTCCAGCAATATACTGATCACACCACAGAAGTGGCATAAGTATGCGGTGTGCAACAGAATGAAGCGGGATTCTTTTTACCCCGCCCTTGCCTTCTCTGAATCTTTCAATGCGCTGTCTGCGACAATATTCTTCACAAGCTTTCTGATCTAGCGAAAGCATGTAAATAAATGATTTCAGGTCTCGTAAAACATTCATGTTTTTGTCGCTACTCCTAAATAGGCATTTTAAGTTACATAGCCTCTTTTTCCAGGGCTCGATAGTCCACTTTTCCTCTTGGGGTACGTGGCAGATCATCAACAAATTCTAGCTCTTCTGGTACCATATATTCGGGTAAGTTTTGTACACATGCTTCCTGGATCTCTTTTTTCGCTTTGCCTTTATCGGCCTTTTCTCCAAGCAGAACAAATGCTTTAGGGTAATATATACGGTTTTTGTCAGGCACGCCCACTACGCAGCATAGTTCTACCATCTCAAGCGCGTCTATTACTTTCTCTATCCGGTCTGGGAACATCTTTGTCACCTGCCCATCACGGCCTTTTGTCATTATGATTCGTTTAATTCTACCGGTAACGTATATGATTCCGTCAGAGTCAACATATCCCAAGTCTCCCGTATGAAGCCATCTATCACCATCAGAATGTATTCTAACGACGCTGTCAGTGGCCTCCTGATTGTTGAAATACCCCAGCATCATTGTAGGTCCATTGAAACATAGTTCTCCCTCTTTTCCATAAGGTAGTTCTTTTCCGGTCTCTGGATCCTCAACACGACAATTGATTTTAACCAGGGGAATTCCCACACTTCCCAATGGATTACACTCAGGAAAAGATTGAGACGCAGCAGCCATAAGTTCTGTGGAGCCCAGGCCCTTACAAAGTTTTGTTTTGGAACCGCAACTTAACAAGTAACGGTTTATCTCATCTTCTTTTTCTTCTGTCATGCCCTCTCCACCGTAGTATATATGCTCAAAGCATGACATATCGGCGCGTTCATTTTTATCCAATGCAGCCATCCAATACGCAGGAATTGAAAGGACTACGGATGGCTTATACTTATTTACATAACTTGCAAATCTATCAGAGTCATACTTCGGTAAAAGAACGCACTTATAACCTATGCTGAGCATAGCAAGTGTTCCTTCTACAAGACTATAATTGACAAACGGTGGCAAAACCACAAGGGAGCATCCATTACGATCATGCTCAAATCCGCATACAATCTGGTACATGAGAGCATTCAGGCTATAATCCGAGCACATAACCCCCTTGGGTGTGCCTGTCGTTCCGCCTGTATGAGAAATAATTGCCATCTCATGGCAGTCTTTTTTGACTTCTCTGACTTCTGTACCGTCTCCATCTTTTATAAAACTTTTCCAGCTTTGGAAAACTTTTCCGCCTAGTTTAGGTTTCTTAACCTTCAGATTATATGCAGCTTTCAAATGTAGAGGAAGCGAATCTCCTGGTGATGCAACAATAACCTTTTCAACTGTAGATTTTGCTATATCACTAACAATAGCATCGAATGCACCATCAAAGATTACAGCAATCCTACCCTTAACCTCATTAAAATAATAAAGAGTCTCTTCTGTTCCCGCCAGCGGATGGATCATATTCGCAACAGCACCAATCTTATTAAGTGCATACACACAGTAAAGCGCTTCTGGAATGCTTGGAAGGGCAACTGTAACAATCTCTTTTTCTTTGACACCAGCCTTCAGAAAAGCTGCCGCCGTCTTATCTATGTTTTCAAAGAGCTCGCCATATGTAATCTTCCGCCCC
>NZ_JAGAYD010000173.1 GCF_017940685.1 Butyrivibrio sp.
CTTCTTTCCTGTATTTTGTGGAGGAGCACAGCTCAGAGTGCCTTGAAATTTCAGCTTGAAGCGGGAAAACAGGTAGCCATCGCCGGAAGCCTTAACTATTCAGAAAAGAGCGGAAAAACGAACCTCATCGTCAGGCAGATAGCAGACATGGGCGCAGGAGAAGCAAACCTTAAGTACCTCGAGCTGAAAGCCAAGCTTGAGTCAGAAGGTCTTTTCGCCCCTGAGCATAAAAAGCCTATCCCCAAATTCCCTGAGAAGGTGGGAATTGTTACTTCCATGAATGGACAGGCAAGGAACGATATCGAGAAGGTCGCAAAAAAGAGAAATCCCTATATCCAGCTGATCCTGTATCACGTAAACGTACAGGGCGTAAATGCTGTGAGCACCATCCTTAAGGGTATAAAGGCCCTGGACGAGATGGGGCTTGATACCATCATTGTTGGAAGGGGCGGAGGTTCAGACGAAGAGCTCATTGCCTACAACGACGAAGCTCTGGCAAGGGCTGTCTATGAGGCAAAAACGCCTATAATCTCGGCTGTGGGCCACGAGGGCAACTGGTCCCTTATTGATTATGTGTCGGATAAGCGCGCAGCAACCCCGTCAGAAGCTGCAGAAGAGGCTGTTCCTGACATCATGACCACAATCCATCGCCTTGAGCAGCTGCGGCGCGGAATAGGCGACAATATGAGGAGCCGCCTCAATGAGAGAAAGCTTCTTTTACAGACCCAGAAGGCCAAGCTTGAGGGCCATGATCCTGTGCGGATCTTAAAAGAGCGAAAAGAAAAGCTTACTGTACTGTCAGATGGGCTTAAACAGAAGATCCAGGTGATACTTGAAGCTACGAAAACCCGCTGCAAGGTCCTTATCACAGAGCTTCACGGGCTATCGCCCACAGCCAAGCTTGTAAGGGGCTTTGGATACATCACAACTGGCGATGTGCCTATTGTCAGCGTTGATGACGTCAAGAAGGGAGATTCAGTAAACATCAGGATCCACGACGGACAGATCGCTGCAACAGTAGATGAGATCATAAAATCAGAAGGATAAAGGAGTTTAAAATGGCAGAAAATCAGGAATTCAACATAGACGAAGCATTAAATCAGCTTGAGGAGATCAACAAGAAGCTCTCAGCAAAGGATATTTCCTTAGACGACTCGATAAAGCTCTACAACGAGGGAACAATCCTTGCCACAAAGTGCCAGGAACACCTTGTGGGCGTAGAAAAGCAGCTACAGATCATAAACGGACAGGAATCTTAATAGCTGCTTGTCTTTTTAGAGCCCGATATACAGTTTTAGTGGTTCTTATAATGCATATGCGATCAGAAGCCGTAAGACGTTCTCAGCGCCGTCCTTATGGCTTCTTTCATATCCATGGGAAGCGTAGACGCCAGCGCCTATAAGGCCGTGTTTAAGGTCATTTCCTGCGCGGAGAGTGGCTTCAACGTCACTTCCATAGTGTGGATAGATGTCTACAGCGTAGTCAGCGCCGCTGTCCTTGGCGGCCTTGATAAGACCCTGTACCATGGCGTAGCTGTAAGGTCCGCCGCTGTCCTTGGCACAGATGGATACCTGCTTTTCTGTGCAGGTAAGTCCCTCGCCTACGCAGCCCATGTCGATTGAAATGGCCTCTGTGCAGTTTTCAGGAACGCTTCCACATCCGCCGTGTCCAACTTCCTCAAAACAGGTGATGTGGGCGTAAAGAGCGCGCTTTGGAGTTATCTTGTTGTCCTTGATGTACCTGGCAAGGCCAAGAAGGATTCCAACGCTAAGCTTGTCGTCAAGGAAGCGGGATTTGATGTATCCGCTCTTTGTAACCCTTGCATTTGGCTCAAAGCATACGATATCACC
>NZ_JAGAYD010000174.1 GCF_017940685.1 Butyrivibrio sp.
CTTAAATCCCCGGCTTTTTGCATACATATAGGCTCTTGCGTTCTGTTCGTCCGGATTGGCAGCATTATAAACTTCCACGCCGTCACTTACTCCCGGAGTGATGTTGATCTCAGACAGGTACCCTCTCTCCCTGTAGGGATGAGCCTGGATCATTATTCCTCCAGCCTCATGTACCTTGTCGTAGATCCTGTACCTGTCGCTCCTATCCTCCAGATCAGGATTATCTAACAGCCATTTCTTATCTACTCCATATATAAGGAACTCATCACCATAAAAGTTATACTCTATCCCAAAGAGTACTGTGAAATCTGTTCCTGCTTTTTCCAGCGCATGCTCATAGCCGCTGCAGTAGATATTTACCCTCTCCTCCCAGGGAAGGTTTTTGGGAACACAGCTGTTTCCTGTAAAAAAGTGGTCTGTAACAATGATCCCTGAATATCCCAGCCCCTTCATATAGTCAATGTAGTCTTCCCCTTTAGTCCTTGCGCATGCACTGGCTTCTACAGTGTGCAGATGTGTCTCATATACGTATTTCATAAACTAGTAATTACCATTCCCTGTTAAATGTATCTTCGTGCCAGAATTTATTCTGGAGCTCATTCTTTGAGCAGAGCCCTCCAAGATAGGTACCAACAATATAATTTCCATTGACCTTGCTTGCTTTTTTATAGAGGTCTTCCGAATCTATTCCAGAGAGGATCATTATCATGCCAAGCTGACTGATCATTGTGGTCCTGTTCTTTAAGATGATATCTTCCTGGCCATGATGTATGGATTCATAGTGTTTTTTTACATTGATGGAAACGCCGTCAAACTTGGCAACCATGCGGCTGTCAAGACCAAGTAGTCCCGCGTCATCAGTAGCCAGCACAAAGGGAAGCCCAAGTTTACTAAACTCATCAATGACATACTCAAGTTCATCCTCTGCCTGCATGGCTATAGTATCGCCCACATCAAACACCAAAAACTTTGGATCCACATTATATTTTTCTATACTCTCTTTTACCCTCTTTACAAGCTCATGGGTAAGGACCTGAACAGACATAATATGAATGACAATGGAAAATCTCGTTGTAACTGTGTGGGCAAGTCCTTCACTGATAAACTTGCACACTGAATCTATCATACGAAATTCCAGCTCAGTTACAAAGCCTGTATTTTCTGCCACAGACATAAATTCTGGAAAACTTGCCTTTAAAGATTCAAGCTCTTTTAATGTCAGGAAAGCCTCTGCTGATGCGATCTTGTGAGTATTCTTGTCGTACACCGGCTGATACATGACCTTAAAACTGTTCTCTGCCATGCCCTTGGTGATAGCTTTCTCAATACTGATCTTCCTCAGAATGAAGTCAAGATCATTGCCCCTGAGCACCATCTTGTCGATATTTTCAATTTCAGCTTCCGCCAGCAGGATGATGTCACTGGAATCGCTAAGCTCATCCGGACACTTGGCGCACAAAACCTTTATCTTAACATTGGTGATACCGCCACCAGCTGAAAAACTCTTTTGAAATCTGTCCTCGATATTTAATAATATCGCATCAACGTCCTCTTTGGTAGCTTCTGGACAAACAAGAAAGAAGTTTCCACCACTTGATCTGTAGGAGTCATATCTGTCATCAAGCTTTTCAAGGAAATCTGAGATCTCAGCCATGAGGCTGTCGTACCCTTCATGTCCCACGATTCTCCTGTACAGATTGTCATTTATTACTCTTACACAGATCACATAGAAATCTCTTTTCACCCCAAAGTACACGTTCATATCGTGCAAAAGGGCTGACTTATTATAGGCATTGGTCCTGTAGTCAAGTCTATAGTCATCTTTTTCTATCATGATCATAAGTCCCATAAGGCCAAGAGCTTCACCCATAAGCTCGCACACCACAGCTGGGAACAGCATCTGTATTATTGTAGCGCTTGTAGCAAGGAACATGAAATAGAACATGGCAACCTTCTGAAGGTTGTTCATGGTGTTCCAGAATCGCTTTATCAGATACACACAAAAAAGAACATAGGCAATACACACTATGTAGGCAATATAAATGCCTGTACCTCTTCCGTAAAACAGGTTTTCGTCATAGTAGAAATAAAAATGGGTGATGGGATTTGTTAAGACAACAAGCTCCAGGATAAGAAAGGGAGCCAAAAAGATCACGATATTTCTTTTGCTTAACTTGTGGAATACCTCGCACACAACAATGATGTATATGCAGAATATAGGAATAAGTGCAAGGTGAGTAAGATAATATAAAAAGTTACATAAATAGGTCACAACAAGGCGCAGCGTATATGGAAGGCCTGATGGTGCCACAAAGGTGGATATCAGTCCCGTCAAGCAGTTGATAAAGATTATCAAAAGCATTGCAAGGAAAAGGTGGCTGCGAAGACGTTTTTTGCTTGATCTGCGCATCACAGCCGTATAAAAAATACAGGTAACACAAATAAGTGCCGCCGCTATTCTAAATGACAATCCACCTATTACAGCGTAGTTCATTTAATACTCTTCCCCGATCTAAAGAATGCATCAAGCGTCGCAAGAAGCTTGTCCTTTGAAATAGACTTAAGGAGATAATCAACTGGTTTTAAAGAGATGACGTTTGTAACGCTCTCCCTGTCGTTTTTACCAGTTAAGAACATAACTGGAGTAGAGTTTGAAAAGGACTCACTCTTTAGCATTTCCATTACCTTTGGTCCGTCAAGAACCGGCATGTCATAGTCAAGGAGGATAAGATCCGCCTTATTGGTGGCAAGCCATGCCACAGCCTGAGTTCCGGAATTAGCCATTCCAACTCTGTAAGTGTCTTTAAGCCATTCCCTGATCATCTGAAGGAAAGTAAGATCATCATCAACTATGAGGATGCATTTTCTTCTTTGCATCTCAAATTCATCGTCAGTAGCTATGGCGATCTTGCTCATAAGATCTCCCATTTCAAGGGGCCTTGTAACCTCAAAGGCTATATCCTCTTTTGGTATATACTGATGCACAAGGTCAAAGGCAAATTTATCTCCAATGACCATCATGATCATCCTTTCCTCGACGCATAGGTCCTTAAAGTAGACCATTGCGTCCCTGTGTTCTTCAAACTCTGAATCAGTATAAAGAAGGATCAGGCTGGCCCCGCTTTTTTTACTGGACAGATCTGCAATGGAATAGGTTGATTCCACCACGTTATACTTGGCAGCGATCATTGCATTTTTAATGGCGTTCACAAGAAAGGTCTCTTCATTTCTTACAAGCACAATCTTTTTATTAAACATATCTTATTCCTGTAGCTCTTTTAATCCTGTAGATGCAAGCTCACTAATCTCTTCCCACTGCAATTTGTAAGCCATATCCCCGATCCTCTTTACCAGGTCCTTATCGTGTGGCTTTAACCTGTACTGTTTAATGGAATCCAGGATAAAGGTAAGAGTGTCATAGTCAAGAGACTTGCTCACCTCAATGATGGTCTGATATGCATCGATCATCTGGGCTTTGCTTATCAGCTCTTTTGTCTCATCTCCATCCTCTGATGGTCCATCATCAAAGTCAGGAAGCTTAGACAGTGAATAGATCACTATGGAATAGAGGTTTAGAAGCTCGTTGTGATACTCTTCTATTGTATCCGCGTCGTGATCATTACCTGCCTTTTCAAGCATCTCTGAAAGCTTCGACAGCTCCGTCGCTCCGATGGTCCTTGAGGTGCTCTTTAAAGAGTGAACATAGCTTGTGTAATCTTTTATATTCTTGTCAGCATAGGCAGATTCTATGTTGTCCCTTGTCATCTCTGCTGACTCGTAGTAGACCTTAAGGATGCTTAAATAGCTGTCCACGCTTCCGCAGTTTTTAAGTCCTTCTTTCGCGTCAACCTTCTCAAGGTCATTAAGATAGTCAGGAATCTCTTCCTTGGCCATGCTTTCTTTTTCATTTTCCGGCGTGGCATCAGAAGATTCACTGATTAGGACCTTATTCTTTGGAAGATATTTAATGAGGGCTTCCTCAAGCTTATCGCTCTCAATAGGCTTACTTAAGTAATCGTCAAAGCCTTCCCTGATAAAGTTCTCTCTTGCTCCGGAAATTGCATTGGCAGTAAGGACGATAACAGGTGTATCAACATTTGCTGAGGTGTCATCCTTCTTCATGGTCTGAAGGGTTTCAATACCGTCCATACCTGGCATACGGTAGTCCAAAAGGATCAGGTCATACTTTTTACTGTGCTGCTTTTCCAGACACTCCTGTCCGCTTCTGGCAGATTCTATCTGAAGGAGTGTATGCTTTAATAGCTCCCTTATTACCACGTGATTCATTGGTGTGTCGTCAACTACAAGAACCCGGGCGTCTGGAGCTGTAAACTTCTCCTTGTAAGTCTTTCTCTCTTTTAGCGAAGCCTGAAGTCTTGTCTTAAAGTCTCCAATCGGAACATCCTTAACAATCTTTTGAGGAAGTGACATCCTGAAGGTTGATCCCTTGCCATACTCACTTTCAACATCGATGGTTCCGCCCATAAGTTCAAGAAGTGACGATGTGATGGCAAGACCAAGTCCGCTCCCTTCAACAGTCTTGTTCTTGTCGATATCAAGGCGCTTGAACTTATCAAACAGCGAATGCATGTCCTCTGGCTTTATTCCAATACCTGTATCTATTACATCAATGTGCAGAATGATCCTGTCGTTAAAGCTACGCTCACCTTTTATTCTTAAGGTTACACTTCCCTGGGAGGTGTACTTGATGGCGTTATTAAGGACATTAACCATGATCTGGCGAAGTCTCATCTCATCGCCCATCATGGAATTTGGTATGTTCTCATCAACATCAAAAACAAGGTCTATGACCTTTTGCTCTGCCTTGATGTGCACCATATTGAATATGTCATTTAAGACTGTACTAAAGTCATACTCAGCCTCATGGATCTCCATACTTCCAGCTTCGATCTTGGAAAAGTCCAGGATATCGTTTATGAGGGACAAAAGAGTCCTTCCTGCGCCTTCAATGTTCTGGGCGTACTCAAGGATTTTTTCATCCTGGCATTCACGAAGGATAACTTCGTTCATACCAAGCACTGCATTGATAGGAGTCCTGATCTCATGGGACATATTTGCAAGGAAATTACTCTTGGCGTCATTGGCAGCTTTAGCTCTTCTCTCCTCCATCTTGGCAAGTTCAGTTGCACGAAGGATTGCAACAAACTCAGTTTTGCTGACTGCCTCTGAGAAGTAGCTTCCCTTTAAGAAGTCTGACTTTATTCCGGAAGTAATGTCCATAAGCTCCTGAGAATCGATGTGGTCAAGGACAACCTTCTTGCCCATCTGGTTCATCATCTTAAGCCTGTTCTCAAGGATGATCTTATTCTGACCCTGATTGCCAACCATCTTAAGGAGCCCGGCATCCATCTTGACACCTTCAAAGATAAGCGAAGATGCTGACTGCATGTTAAAGAAACCAGTGCCATACTCATCCATGAAAAATCTTATGCCATCTTCATCAAGCTGTTTCATGACATTGCCAAGCACGTCCTGGTCTGTGGCTGCTGCGGATTCCGTTATGTCAAATATTATCTGAGAAGGAACAACGCCGTGTTCTTCAAATAAAGTCCTTGTCTTAAGAACAAAGTCAGACTTAATGAGCTGGACTGATGAAAGGCTGATCTCAATAAACTCAAGGCCCAGTTCCTGAGTCATACCACCAAGGAAGTACAAGGCTTCGTCAATAACAAACCAGCCAAGGTTCTCGATCATGCCTGTCTGCTCTGCTATCGGAATGAACTCTGAAGGCTCAATTACACCAAGGTCCTTGTCTTCAAATTTAAGCGTTGCCTGTGCACCGCAGATTGAAAGATCCTCTTTTTTATAGATAGGCTCAAAGTATACTCTAAAGCTCTTTTCCCTGATTCCTCTCCTTACAGCATTCTCTATCTCTCCCCTTCTCAACAGGAAGTTAAGATCATTGCAGCAAAGTACTTTTTCATCAGACGCATCAAAGGCTGAATCAGAAAGCAGGTATAACTGATCAAGGGCACTAAACTGCTCAGGGCACTTTGCCAGCAGCACTGCTGTTTTAAGATGTACTCTATTGCCCTCTACAGGCCAGTCACTGTTGGCCTCGATAAAGAGAGTGCTTGCTATGCGCCTCGCCTCATCAAAAGCAATGTCAGGGCATACAACCATAAGGCTGTCCGCCGAAGATCTATAGACATCAATCTTGCTGTTCTGGCTCCCTGCAAGGTTAACGGCTGCAGCCAGTACTTTTTCAAAGGTTTCATATCCTGTGATCTTGCGATATACATCTGCGTTAAGGATTCTTAGGCAGATCACATTAAAATTTCTTCCATACTTAAAATAGCTGGTAATATCACGGGTAAATGCATTTCTATTAAAGGCTCCAGTCGGAGTATCGATCCTGTCATCGTCATTTTCGAGGACGATCATGATGCCCATAAAGCCTATAGCTTCACACATGAGCTCGCACTTGATATCAATAAACGCCATCTGGACAATAGTTCCAACTACAACTATGAAAAAGAAATATAGAAGCGCTATCTTTTTTAACCTGTTAAGAGTATTCCAGTAAAGAAGCAGCGCAACAATAGCAAAAAGGATGTAGAAGGCAGCCTGGATATAGGCCAGATAAACACCAAAATGCCTGTGAAGGACCAGATTGCTGTCATAGGTATATACAAGGTGAGTTAAAGGATTTATGAGAACAAAAAACTCAAGAACGTAAAATGGCAAGATGAGAATAACCCTTGCCCGCTTGGGAAATCTGTAGGAAACATTGCAGACAAGGATTATATACATTGCAAAGAATGGTGCAATGGCATAGTGTGTAAAATAATAAATGAACTGAAGGGCATCGGCCAAAATGAGCTTGCTGCTGTCCGCAAGCCCACTGCCCAATACCAGGTACCCCAGTATTACTGTCAGTGCATTGACAATGACAATTGTTATATTTGCAATAAAAAGCTTATTCTTCAGCCTGAGCTTTCTGCGCATGACCAGGGTATAGAAAAGGCAGGTCACGGCTATGATCACAGCTGCAAGGTTGAAGGTAATAACACTTCCAATGCCTCTTGAACTAATCATAGATTGCCCTCATGGTGCCAGCTACAAAGCTTCTCTTAAGCCGGGATCAGATCCCTGTACCATCTAAGTGCTCCAAGGTATGCCTCATAGATCTTATCCATATCCATCTTGCTAAGGACAAGGAGCCTTGAAACCTCCGTCCAGTCAGCATCCTCATAGCACCTGATAAACTCAAGTACAGGAGCAAATTCACCCTTATTTTCAAGGAGAGCTTCTTTGACGTTCTTGGAAACCTGAACCATCGAAAGTGCTTCTTCCATAGTCTTCTCAAGCATCCGGTCAAGAGCTGAGAAAAGTCCCATGATAAACAGCTCCGGAGCCTGCATGGCCATTTCAAACTCAGACGCAAGATTCTCTGCAAACTTAGCTCTTATCATTACAAGCCTTATGAGTTCACTTGGCTTGTCTGCGCAAAGTTCCTTGGTAACAGCAGTATTGATCCACCTCTTAAGTTCCTTCTGTCCAAGCATTGCTGCTGCGTGTCTAATGGAAGTAATCTCAGAATTAAGAGCCATTCTGTTAACGATCTCCAAAAGAGATATTACAAGGGCAGGGTCTTTTCCAATGACATCTGCCGCCTCTGTCAGATCGAAATCCGGAGCGTTAACAACATTTAAAAGTTCTATGTAGTTGACCTTCAAAGGACTTACTTCAGTCTCAGTAGAGGTTATTGGCATTCTGAAGAAACGTCCCTCATAGAGGTCGTAGCCGCCATCCTTAACAAGTTCATCGTACTGCTCCTGGGTATCAACATTTACAGCACAGAGCTTGATAGCTGGATATTGCTTCTTAAAGTAGATCTTAGCCTTTGAAATATCGATCTTTACGTGGTCTAGAAGGATATAGTCGCACTTTGATATGATCTCCTTATAGGGTTCAAAGCTGCTTATTGGGAGCTTACGGATGGCCATCTTGTAGCCCTGCTCCTTAAGTTCTCTTACCCTTTTAACAAATTCTTCTGTGGGCTGTATTGAGTTATCCATAAGTAGCACAACCTTGTTTGCAGGTACTGTGCACTGAAGGGAAATTTCTGCAAAAAGCGAGAACTGATTGATTGGGACAAAGACTTCTTTGCCACCAGTAAGTGTAGACACACCCATGCTGCTGACAACTTCAAGTTCGTGAACTGTTCCAGCTCCGTCAAATCTTGCGCCAGCCATAAGCTCGGGGTTTAAAAAGAGATTTTCCTTGCGCGCGAATACAGAATAAGCGCACACAGTCATTTTGTCATCAAAAAGAGGTATCAACGTAGCAAGCATATGTTTCTCCTTTCACTCGTGCCAAGACAAACTCCCACTTACATATATTGTACCTCTAATTATTGATTAAACAAATAATATTTTTATTAAATTCCGACTACATGTACCTTATATAGTCTTATCTATTATGAACTTAGGTCTTCCTTTTACCTCGTCATATATCTTGGAAATATAAAAGCCGATGATTCCAAGACCTATCATTGTAAATGAACCGATAAAGCACTGCAAAATGATAACTGTTGTGAAACCAGGCTGTGCTGTGCCCTGGAAAAATCTCACAATTGCCTCAATACTTGTTGCAAGTCCCACAAAGAACACGATCACACCAAGAATTGTAACCAGCTGCATAGGTGCTGATGTAAAGGATGTGATGTTGGTAACAGCATATTTTATAAGAGATCTGGTGCTCCACTTGGATGTGCCTGCTTCTCTTTCTCTTACGTCGTACTCAACCTCTGTGGACTTAAATCCGATCCAGGAAGAAAGTGCTCTGAAGAATGCGTTCTTCTCATTCATGTTGAGAAGTACATTCATAGCCTTCCTGTCAAGAAGCTTAAAGTCTGAGGCTCTTGACATGTCAAATCCAACGGAATTGGACATGATCTCGTAAAAGCTCTTAGCCGCAAACTTGTGGAAACCACTCTCTTTTCCTCTGCTGGTCTTAACTCCCTCTACGATCTCATAGCCCTGTTCCCAGAGTCTGTACATCTCTACGATCTTTTCTGGTGGATGCTGAAGGTCACAGTCAATAACAACGCAGCAATCACCCTTCGCCTTGGATATGCCTGCGAAGATCGCGGATTCTTTTCCAAAGTTTCTTGAAAAACAAACGCCCTTAATCCTCTCGTTACCTGATGCAGCCTCTTCTATCTTGTCCCATGTACTGTCCTTTGAACCGTCATTGACAAATAAAAGCTCATGGTCTATACACGCATCACATAAAATCCCATCTATCACAGAAACTGTTTTTGGTATCATCTGCTCCTCATTGTAAGCAGGAATAATCACTGAAAGCACTTAATTTGCGCTCCTTTCGTGCTTGATAAAAGTCATTGCTCATTATATCATAGTTATTAAGGTATTTAAACATTTAGCAGAGGGGGAACACCATATGGCTCAGAATGAAATGTTAGCTATGATTCTGGCTGGTGGCCGTGGAAGCAGGCTTAAAGACCTGACTACCAAGGTTGCCAAACCTGCAGTTTATTTTGGTGGAAAGTATCGTATTATCGACTTCCCACTTAGTAATTGCGCAAACAGTGGCATCGACGTAGTCGGTGTACTTACTCAGTACGAATCCGTACTGCTTAACAGTTATGTCGCACAGGATGGTCGTTGGGGACTTGACTCCAAGGACAGTGGCGTATACGTACTCACACCTCGCGAAAAAGCCGATGAGGGACTTGATGTCTATCGTGGCACAGCAGATGCCATCTCTCAGAATATTGACTTTATCGATAACTATGATCCGGAGTACATCCTTATTCTTTCCGGAGATCACATCTACAAGATGAATTATTCCAAGATGCTTGACTATCACAAGCAGATGAATGCTGACGCTACTATCGCTGTCCGCGGTGTTCCAATGAAGGAAGCAAGCCGTTTTGGAATTATGAACACAGATGGCAAAGGCCGCATCACAGAGTTTGAAGAAAAGCCCAAAAAGCCAAAGAGCAACTTAGCTTCTATGGGTATCTATATCTTTACATGGAAGCCACTTCGCAAGCTCCTTGTAGAGGATATGAAGAATCCTAATTCTGACCACGACTTTGGAAAAGACATTATTCCTAAGATGCTTGGCGAAAAGAGAGGTCTTTTCGCTTACGAATTCAAGGGTTATTGGAAGGATGTAGGAACCATCGATTCCCTTTGGGAGGCCAATATGGACCTGCTTGATCCCAAGAACTCCCTTAACCTTAACGACTCTTCATGGCTCATCTATACTGAGGACGTATCTACTCTTCCACAGTACATTGGAAAGGAAGCCAAGATAAAACGCGCTTACATTACCCAGGGCGTAAGAGTTGAAGGCTCTGTAACCAATTCTGTTCTCTTTACCGGAGCTGTTGTTGGCAAGGGAGCTAAGGTAATCGACTCAGTACTTATGCCAGGAGCCGTTGTTGAAGAAGGGGCAATAGTCACAAGAGCTCTTGTGGCTGAAAATGTCCGCATCGGCAAGAAGGTTAAAATAGGTTCAAAAAACAGCGAGAACATTGAACTCGTTGCTAAAAATGTGAAAGGAGGAACAAAGTAATGGCAGCTAGCGCATTCGGTATCGTCTCCTCCGCAGACAACACCATTCATGTTGAGGGACTTCACGACTATCGTCCAATCGGCGCTTTCTCATTCCTTGGAAGATTTCGTGTCATCGACTTCCCTATTTCAAACATGAGTAATTCAGGCATCGACCGTATTCAGGTTTATGTCCGTTCACGTCCAAGATCTATCGCTGAGCACGTAGGATCAGGAAGACACTACAACATCAACAGTAAGAGAGGTAAGATTCAGCTTTTATTCTCTACCAACTCTGCTGCCCGTTCCATCTACAACAATGATATCAACGCCTACAACGAGAACCTTGATATCATTCAGCGTATGCATCAGGACTACGTCATCATCGCTCCAAGCTATATGGTTTACAAGCAGGACTACAAACAGCTTCTTGATGCTCACATTGCATCAGGCGCTGATATCACTCTCCTCTATCACAAGGTAGATAATGCAAGAGAGTATTTCAAGAACTGCCACACCATTACAGTTAACAAGCAAAAGGGCGTTTCATCCATCGACAAAAACCTTGGAACAGCCAACAGCAAGAACATCCTTATGGATACTTACTGCATGAAGAAAGACATCTTCATTGAGCTGATCAAGGACGCAAGCTGGATGTCATCAATGTACACTCTTGCTGATATCATCAATATCATGTGCAAGCAGATGGATGTCAGAGCTTATCAGCACAAAGGTTACTTTGCTTCACTTACAAGCCTTGAGGATTACTTCCACTCCTCAATGGAACTTATCGATTATGACATTGCCAGTGATCTGTTTAAGGCAGACTGGCCAATCTATACAAGGACCACTGACTCCTGTCCTACTCAGTATTATGACAGCGCTAAGGTTACCAATTCCTTTGTAAGTAACGGTTGCTCAATCGAAGGAACAATTGACGGATCCATCATTGGTCGTAGTGTTGTGATCAAAAAGGGAGCCACCATCAAGAACTCCATCATAATGGCCTACGCCGTTATTGAGGAAGGCGTACATATTGAGAATGCCATTGTAGATAAATGGGCACATATCATTCACGCCAAGAACATCAGAGGTGATGCAGAGTCTCCTCAGTACATCAAGAGAAACGATACGCTTTAAGCACAAAATAATAAAGGTTCCACGATCTGACGATCATGGAACCTTTTATTATGCTTTGAATTATTTCTTTTGAAGAAAAGGGCCTGGTATATCAGTTCAGCTTGAACTTTCCTACGATCTCTTCCAGAGTTCCTGCTATTTCTTCCTGCTTGCTGGACATGTCGTTTACGTTACTTACAACATCTGCAGCAGCCATTACAGAATCATTTACTTTGCTGGACAGATCAGCTGTATCCTGAGTAGATTCAGCAATATTCTGGATGGCCTTGGATACCTCTTCCATTGCAGATCTGATATTCTCAACCATCTGTGCAATGTTCTCTGAGGATCCGCCAAAGGAATCAGCGTCATCACCATACTGCTTAGCTACATTTACGAAGTTATCATAATCAGGTGTAACTGTTTCTTTAATAAACTCAAGAAGCTCTCCTGAAGAATTGGAAAGAGTTCCAAACGCTTCCTGTACGCCATCGATTGTTTCTCTGATCTGCTCTACAGCCTCTGATGTGCTGCTTGCAAGTTTGTTAATCTCAGAAGCAACTACTGCAAAGCCCTTACCAGCGTCTCCTGCTCTGGCAGCCTCAATACTTGCGTTAAGTGAAAGAAGGTTGATCTGATCTGCGATCTCAGCAATGGTATCTGCAAGGGTTCCGATCTGATCTACTACCTTAGCTTTTTCACTTGCTTCTGCAAGATCTGCTTCTCTCTGCTCAGCTATATTGATAGCATTGTCATAAGCCTGCTTGGACTGTTTTTCAATCTCTCTTGCTCTATCCTTGATATCTGCAGCTTCTGTACTTGTCTTTTCAGTCTCATTGGCAAGCTGCTGAACAGATGCATTAACTTCTTCTACAGAAGCATTAACCTGTTCTGTAGCTGCTCCAGATGACATCATGGCGTCGTTAACACCTGACATATTGGTCTGGATACTTGAGAACTGACCTGAAAGTTCATTTGCCATGCTAGCAAGACCTGAGGATGTCTCTGATACCTGAACCGACTCATTCGAGATCTTACTGATAACATCTCTGTTACTCTCAAACATGTTATTGAGGGAGTCACTCATCTGACCAAGCTCATCTCCGCTCCTAGACGCTATCTTACTTACCGTAAAGTCTCCGCTTGCAAGAGATCCTGCAAAGGCCTTAACATTATTGATACTCTTTGAAATACTCATTACGAAAATGTAGATGATAACCGCACCAGCAATAAGAGCGATAGCACAGATAATAGCCAGTTTCATACCGGCAGCCTGAACAGGTTCTTCAAGCTCAGCTATATCCATTCTGATGAGAAGTTTCCAGTTGACATCAGGAATCGTAACAAATGTCAGAAGGATGTTATTGCCATTTTCCATGAAGGCACCCATCTGAGGTGAAGATGAATCTCTTGTCATGATATCCTGTCCCATTGCAGCAAGATTTGGATTGTCATCATTGGTGATAAGTACACCATTTGCTACCTTCTCAGAGTCGTCACAATACAAATATGTTCCTTTTGAATCTAAAAGGATTGCCGTTCCTGTCTTGCCTACCTTAATTGATGAGATCATACCATCAATATCAGCAAGGGACATATCAACTGTCACACAGCCAACATACGTTCCATTGTCGTAAATTGGTGCAGAGCAGCTGGCCATAACTGTTCCGGATGTAGGGTCATAGTAAGGATCAGTTATCATCGCCTGGCCCTCTGAAAGGGACTTGGCGTTCAGATAGTACTCCTGATTGAAGTAGTCATACTCAGCATTGCTGTAATCGTATGTTTCAACGATATTACCGCCATCTTTATACCAGTATGGGCCTACATACTTTTCATTCGGATCAAAAACATTTGGCTCAAACCAGATTCCAGAACCAAGAACAGAATCATTATTTGTTATGATCTTGGTGATAGTGCCCTTGTAGTTATCCATCGTAACAAAACGATAGGATGTGGATATCATCTGAGCAATGTCAACACAGGAAGTCTTGATGATCTGCAGCTTACCATCAACAATGTTCGCATTGGCAATAACAGTCTCATTCATTGTTTCAGTATTCATCTCCTGCATCGTTGTGGAGATCTGATTAGCTGAAACATAGGTCAGGCCTGCCATAGCTATTGCCATAACTGGAAGGATACACAGTAGCATCTTGGCTCTTAGACTTAATTTTTTCATCTGGTTACCCCTTTTCATAAGAAACTGATTATAAATTCAATAAATTGTTTGAATTATTTGAAATCAAATTAATTTTACTACAACAGAACATATTAATGTTCTTAAAAAAGTATAAAAACAGATGAATATATAATAAATACAACAACTATGATAAAATGAGTATATATACAAAATTTCGCCATTCTATGATTTATGGTTGGGGTAAACTTATGAATGTTGAACAGTTAAAGAAGGCCAATACAAATTGTTTTTATATTGTGATCACTACCATCGCCCTTGGAGTGGTCATCACCATTGCAAATATAATAATTAACGGCTTTACAATTCCGAAGCTTATCATAGTGATCAGCGCGCTTGTTTTAGGTCTTATGGCAATAAATGGTGGCTTTAAACATCCTACAAGCAGTAAGGGATCACTTCAGATAGTTGGAGCTGCTACTTTCTTTTTTGCCATCTTCGTAATAATGTCTGATGCTCCGATCAGTCTTTCCTTTGCCCTTCCTATTCTTCTTTGCAGTATCGTTTATCTGGACCTTAAGATTTGCAGATATGAAATTATCGTAATGAGTATTTCTTTAGTTATAAGCCTTGTAAAAGACATTGTGGCAAAGGGAAGTTTTGATATATCCTGGCTTCCAGCTGTCGTCATTCTAGCCCTGTCCTTTGTAGCATGTATCTTTTCCATTAAAAGCCTTAATGAATTCAGAAACGAGAATAACTACTACGTCAGCGCCGGAGCAGAAAAAACTCTTAAGACAGGCAGTGATATGGCTGACATAGCAGGAAACATATCAGCTCTTATCGACAAATCAAAAGACAACCTCTTTGACCTTTCAAAGCTCATGGAAGCACAGAAGTTTGTACTTACCGATGCGTCCCGCAGCATCGACTCAAATACCAACGTTATCAATGTCCAAACTCGCAGGATCCAGGTTGTAAGCGAAAAAGAATCAGCCATAACTGTAGCAAGCCAGGATCTTGAATCCTCTTCTGCTGACATCCAGAGAGCTGTAAAAGACAGTCTTAATATGGTGAACGATGTAAAATCAAGCTACAAAGACATGACGCAGCAAAGCGACCTTGCAGCCCAGAAAGCCAAAGCCCTTATGATCAAGGTCGATAGTGTAAAAAAGCTTGTTGACGCCTTTGGAAGTATGGCAAAGCAGGCTGAGCTCATTGCGCTGCATGCCAGCATAGAGGCCTCCAAGGCAGGTGCTGAAGGCTCAGGCCTTGTAGCTGTGGCCAATGACATAAGAGGATATGGAGAAAAGAATGCCACTGCCGCAACTAAGATTTCTGATATCATCGCCGCATTTTCTATTAGCGTTCAGGACATTATAAATGCCTCAGGAAATGCTGCTGACCTTGTTTCCAAACAAAGCGAAATGCTAGATAAGGTAGGCTACAACCTTCTTGGTCTTGAGAACAAGGTTTCAGATGTCCTTACAAACTACAACAGTGCCCATCAGGAAATTGAGTCGATCATGTCCTCTTCCTCTGAAATAAGGGACAGCATTGGTTCTTTGTCTTCATCCAACAGCAAAGCTGCTTCTCTTCTGCAGCAAAGTTTTGACACAACTGATCAGGCCGATGAAAAATTCAACGAATTCAAGACAATTCTCGGAGATGTGTTCTCTGAGGCAAATACGCTGGTAAGCCTACACGAAAAAGCCTTATCTCAAGCGGAATTTTAGAAAATTTTTCTAAATTTTCGCACAAAAGGGTTATATTGATGCGCTCAAATCCGTTATAATAGTAGATGGTAGATATGTTCTACTGTTAAATATTTTTACAATTTGGGAAAGGAGGAAAAAAGTGTATGACAGCTACATGTGATGTCAAAATGGAAGTGATAGACTGCATTCTTCACGATTGTGAAAATGAGTATTATCCAGACCCGGAAAGAGTAGCTCATATTACAGGACTACCATTGGGGGTTGTTTTTGATTATCTTATTGAACTTAAAAACCAAGGCCGTCTCGGCAAGCGCTGATTCAAAGAATGGAGAAATCTAATGGAAGAACAGCAATATTAAAGGTCCTATGCGTGTAAGGCATAGGACCTTTTCATTTACATAAGGATCAGAGCATCTCAACTGGCTCATGGGTAAAATCACCCTTGCCATCTTTATAAATGCTTCTCACAAAATCAATAGCTCTCTGGCCGGACTCCTCAATCGGCACATTCTGACTATAAATATATTTAAGCTCATCTCCGTTGGTCAATACAAAGTTGATCTGTGTTCCGCTGATCTTGCCATCGCCAAAATCAAGTGGCTGAACTTCTACTGAACTTACATCTTTAAGTACACCTTCACTAAAAAGAACAAGCATTATTTACCTCCTTGTGACTATTTGATATTTCAATCAAAAGTTAACAGTGTGATAAATATATGATAGCACTTATGTCAGGTGACAATTATTAAAAGATTATATATTTTTACTGTCCACTGGTTTCTTCTGATAAGGCTTCAGTTGCAGCCTCAGTATCAGTGCTGACCTCTGTTGCTGTTGTATCTGTATCAGTTGCCGGCGCTCCCGTACCTGCAATAGAGCTGTCATAGCTCTGTACTGAAGTTACATACCAGTTTCCTGTCTCTTCATTCTTGTTAAGAGTAAGAGCAAGCATATAAGTAACAGGTTCAGCAGCCTTTATCTCTTCCTCATAGATATCAAGGGCAATGAGGATAAGGTCGTTACATGCCTTCTCAACCGCCGCCTCTGCACCCTGCTCATTGGTTATCTGCAGCAGCTCTTCCTGATTATCATTATTGTATTGCTCTGAAGCCTTGCTAAACTTACTCTGAGATGACTCATTGGTAATAACGTCATAAGGGAAGCTGTTTGTCATGGTGATATAGGCTGTAGCAACATTCCCATCTTCACTCATGGCGATATCTGTGATCTCATATTCCTCAAGCATTGAAGAATACA
>NZ_JAGAYD010000175.1 GCF_017940685.1 Butyrivibrio sp.
AATAACCACAGCTGGAATCACGGTAAATGCTAAGATCTTAAGTCTGACTGAAAAACCTTTCTTCATAATTATGTCGCCTCCTATAATGATATTTACTATATAAATATTCGGTTATTCATAGATTAATTATAACTTGTTCAGTTTAAGCGTTTATAAAGAATAAATTAAATATTCAGACAATACCCCATTGAAATAATAAATTTATTGTAAATTTTAGAACACAACCAGATTTTGCATAAACGCCGCTAAAATGGTAAAATTTCAAAGTAAAATTCAATCTAAAAGGCAGTGTTTTTGAGATTTACAGCACTTGCCTCCTGGGGGATACATGTCAGATAAATTCATTCTTATAGACGGCAGCTCCATGCTGGTGACAGCCTACTATGGAAATCTGCCTAAAGCTCTTTTGTTCGAAAAAGATCCAGAAAAAAAGAAATCGCTATACAACCAGATAATGCACGACGACAAGGGCAGGTACACCAACGCCATGTACAGCATGATGAGAACAATTCTCAAGATCATGGCAGAGCAAAAGCCCACTCACATGATGTTTGCCTTTGACCAGACCAGGGACACCTTTAGAAGGGAGAAGTTTCCTGACTACAAGGGCAACCGCGGCGACACGCCAGAGCCTTTAAAGGAGCAGTTCGAGAACATGGAGAATCTCCTTAAGGAGCTGGGCTTTGTTGTGATGTATGACAACAGTTTTGAGGCCGACGACATTGTAGGCAGCGTCGCTACGCGCTTTGAAAAAGAGATCCCGTCCTATATCATCACCAAGGACCACGATTATCTGCAGCTGGTTTCCGACTACACAAGGGTTTGGCTTGTTCAGACCAAGCAGGAGACCGCGGAGGAGCTTCAGAACAAGTACGGCGCAGAGTACGGCTGGAACAAGAAACTGGCGCCTCTTCCGGACAAGGCTTTTGAAGTAACTCCTGACCTTTGCCTTAAGGAGTACGGCGTTCGCCCGGAGCAGATCCCTGATCTTAAGGGCATTCAGGGCGATACCAGCGACAACATTCCAGGGGTTAAGGGAGTTAGCAGCGCGGCGATACCTCTTTTGGCCAAATATGACACAGTTGAGGGCATCTACAAAGCCATCGACGAAGCGGGAGATGACAAGGCGCTTAAGGCCCTGGCAGGCAGCTGGAAGGAGGAACTTGGTATCACAAGAAGCCCCATGAAGCCTCTGGTTGAATACAGGGATATGGCTTTTTTGTCAAAAGAGCTGGCACAGATCAGAAGGGATTTCCCGGTACCCGAGAACCTTCAGGACTACGAGCTTAAGTTTGACAGCAAGAAAGCCAGGGAGCTTTTCATGGAGTATGGCTTTAAGTCGCTTATTGAGAAGCTGTAAAGCCATAATTGCTGCGGGCTTTCGCGGTATTGAAATGACGATGGAAAATGTGATATAATCCCTCATTGTTATACATTTTTCAGTTTAGAAAGACTTAGTTGATGAGCAATTACATTCGCACAATTCTCATAAATCTACATAGGATCATCTACTACGTTGTCCTGACCCGGATCTGGATGAGGCATCCTGAGAGGCACAGCCTTAAGGAGCGCTACGAAATCGCCAGGCAGATGGTTTTCAAGATGAACAAGTCAATGGGCTACAAGACTGTAGCTTATGGCCAGGAGAAACTCCCCAAGGAGGGCGGATACATCATGTATCCCAACCATCAGGGCAAGTACGACGTGCCAGGAATTTTAAGTGTTCACGACGAGCCATGTTCATTCATCATGGACGAGGCCAAGGCCCACATCATTCTGGTGGCGGAGTTTTTGAAGCTGGTTGACGGCAAGACCTTTGGACTTACGGATGCAAGAGGCGCCATAAGGGTTTTCCAGGAGATGGCAAAAGAGATACAGGAGCAGGGCAGAAAGTTCATCCTTTTCCCGGAAGGGGGCTACAAGGAGAACAACAGGAACATCGTTGAAAGTTTCAAGGCAGGAAGCTTTAAGGCTGCCCAGATGGCCAAGGCGCCCATTGTTCCAGTAGCCCTTGTGGATTCCTACAAGGTTTACAACAGCCCACACAGGGGACCGGTTACCACCTATGTTTACTACCTTGACCCCATCTACTACGATGAGTACAAGGGCATGAAGACCAAAGAGATCGCCAGCATGGTGGAAAATAGAATCAAGGACAAAATTAAAGAGCATCTTAGCGCATGAAGCTAAGGTGCTCTTTTGGCGACATGGGGGCTGACAAGACAGGGGGACGGTTCTGGAGATAAGCCATGGGGACGGTTCTTTTGGCTTTTTTTATCAAGATAAAACAAGCCAAAAGAACCGTCCCCATGGCTTATCCGTCCCCGTGTCTCGTCCCAGCAGAACCGTCCACCTGTCTTGTCCATCCCCAATGACTCACATGCAGGTCATTACAGCCTTTACGGTGAAGGTGCCTTCATGTTGCTCAAAGCTTGCAACACCGCCGTACTTTTCTGCAATTGCCTTGATCTGGGCGGTTCCGACGCCGCTCTGGACTTCTCTGGTGCTGACTGGAAGACCATTTTCATTAAAGGTGGTCTCTACGGCGCAGGGGTTCTTGGTAAAGAGCTTAAGCTTCCTGCCATCGTAGGAGAGTTCAAACTGGAGAGATCTCTTTTCCTCGTCGATGAGATGCTGGGCCTCGCAGGCGTTCTCAAGGGCGTTGGCCACAAGGCTGGTAAGGTCGGTGTCTTCTATGGGGAAGCGCTCCGGAACTGCTACCTTGAAACGGGGCTTGAAGCCCATCTTCTGACAGCGGTTTGCATAAATGGAAAGAAGCTCGTTGACAACCTTGTTGTCGCAAAAGCTGACAGCTGTCACGGATTCTAACATGGAATCAAATTCCTTGAGGTAATTGGCGGCGTTTTCGTACTCCTGGTTTTGGATAAAGCTTGCCAGCACGCGGTTGAAGTGCTTGACGTCATGCTTGTATTTTCTGATGGTCACTTCGTTGCTCTCGTAGATCTCAAGAAGACGCTGGAGCCTCTGGGTGCGCTCTTTCTGGTAAAAAGAGATCTTTTCATCGGAAGCTTTTTTGTCGATCTGATAGGCTGTAAGCTCGTATTCAATGACAGCTGCGGCCATCATCATAACAACATAGATAATGGTGAACCACTGGACCATGTTGCTGCCGTAGGGCTGCAGGTAATTCAGCATCTTGGTGTGGAAGCAGACAAAGCTCAGGATCAGGCCGCTGCAGGCTGCGATGGTGCCATATACAACGCCTGCCATGTAGTCCGTGATGAAGGGCATGGTCAGTATGAAAAGCCAGAAGGCATCCATTCCAATGGTCCAATCTATCTCCATTATGAAGTGGAAAAACAGGATAAGACACAGCTCGTAAGCCCCCAGGATAATCGCGGTCACGTGGTTGTGGTACAGGTTGAGCAGTAGTATCGCCAGCAAGAACAGGATGATGATGGCGATGTTTGTTACGATTCCATGTGGGTAGCCGCTCTTTACGCAGGGGTAAATAGTTATGATGGAATAGAGAATAAAGCCCACAAACAGGATCATGGAGGTGTGGTATTTCTGCTGTCTGACAGACTCCTCCATCTCGAAGTCCATAAGCTGTCTTATGTTGTAGCGGAATTTCCTTCTTAAGTTGTCGATTGAAAAATTAGTATCCATAGGGAAATTGTAACATAATCATGGAGAAATGTGGGGGATATTGCGAATTGGACGGAGGAAAGATGAGGTCTGTGCCATACTTGAAGATTTTGACAAATAGACACCCTGAAGGAGTGAGGAGAAATTCGGGGTGGCGTTTGTGCAAATTAAATGATATGGCACAAGAAAGACAGAAGTAGACTTTTGGAGAGTCGTTAGCGATGGAAATCTGCCGGCAATTGTGCCATATTAGTAGATTTTCCCAAGTGGATACCCGAAAGTGCTTGGGAGGCTTTGGGGGTAGCATTTGTGCAAATTAAATGATGCGGCACAAGAGAGAAAGAATTACGTCCTTGGAGTAGTCCCTTGATACTGGAATGTGTTGGCAATTGTGCCATATCAGTAGATTTCCCCAAGTGGATACCCGAAAATGCTTGAAATGGCCTGGGGTTAGCATTTGTACAAATATAGTGAAATGGCTCAAAGGAAGTAAAGTGATAGGGGGGGAATAAAACTACATGAAGGATGCAGGATTTTTAACACCATAACCAAAAATATAGTATAATAGCAGTAAATAGAACCATATATCTTGTGTTATTATCATTACAGATAAGCGCAACATTCCATAGAGCAAGGGTAACAATACATGTCATTTGATATCTCCAAGCTGACAAGTGCTGTCAACAAATACCTTAATTCAATATCTGAGATCAGTAGTGCTGCGCAAAAGGCCCAGCAGGAGATTGCTGATAGAACCCAGTTTTCAACGGAGCTATCCACTGCAATTCAGCAGAACATAGAGAGCCGCATGCAGGATCAGGTCACGATACCGGACATAGGTAATCAGGTCCAGGACACTGTGGAGACCCAGATAAAGCAGGCTGTAAGTGCTATAGATAATACATTTGAACAAGTAAATGGTGCGTTCGAGGAGATCAGACAGGCCGGAGTTACAAGCGCGGTTCAGGACAGCACCAAGACCGCTGTTGCGGCTACGGATACAGCAACAGCCTCTGCCAACAAATCTCTGGCAAACCAAATAGCGACGTCGTCACCCAATAAGTCTCTTGCAAGCCAGGTCGCAGCCACCAACACCAACCGCGACGCCTACAGAGGAACTCTCAGCACAGAGGCGCTTCAGGACTTATCCAAGTCCCAGTACTTTTCTGCAAACCTCATCCAGGATTCTTTGTTCAAGGAAGACAACGGCTCAGATAGTAGCAGCACCAGCAGCGCTACATCTGCATTTGATGGAGTATCGCTGTCAGACCTCAACACTAACTCGCTTCTGGCCAATGCACTTTCCTCTGGAGTCACAAACTCAGGAAATGCATCCGCACTGACGCAAATCATAAATGAAGCAGCTACTGCTTCAGGCAATATAGCTTCATCCGCCAACTCCTCAGACCTTGCCAAGGCCCTCATCAAGGCCTACACCACAGGCACAGCAACCGCTTCACCCACTAGTATATTTGGAGACTTTACTTTATGAATAAAATGCTTGCAATCCTGGCTGCCCTTATCTTCATTGCGGGAGTCGTAATATTCACCATAGGAACCCTCAACAAGGACAACGAGGAAGAGGCTGAGACCTACAAGTGGATGCGCATCTTTGCCATCATCGCTGTCATCCTGGCAGCAGTCTGCGCCATCGCAGCAAAAGTCGCAGCGTGATCGCCACTTTAGTGGCAACTTGACCGCTCAACCGATATTGTATGTCCTACACAATCCCAACCCACAAAAAAAGACCCCGCTGTCCGCGGAGCCTTCCATCAGTTTCTAATTAAAGATCAAAGCTTCCAGTAACGTCGTTGTTAACAACATAGTAAGCTTTGCCTTCTTCTGGTTTAACATAGATGTCAAGGTTTTTGATATCCTTTCCACCGTATGCCTTCTTGGCCTTGCTAACGAGCTCGTCCTCGCTAACTGCCTTGTCACCAAACTGAAGCTCAATCTTGGTTGTAACCTTAGCTGCCATCACTATTTCCTCCCTTTAAGAAAATTAATGTGAACTATTGGAATATATTATATTCCTTTTTTTGATTAATGTGAAATTATTTTTTGTGCAGCTTCTGGCAAAAGAAATAATGGAGAACATCACAAATACATATTAAAATATATTGTATAAAGTCAGCAAAACGTTCCTGATACAAGATCACGAGGTAACTAATGTCAAAAGAAAACACGACAAACTCTCAGAATATAACACTGCATGTCCTTGGCTGCCGCGGCTCCATGCCTATCTCAGGACCTGCTTTTACAAAGTACGGCGGTGCCACCAGCAGCTATTTATACATGACCGACAAAGAGGCAATAATCATCGACGCAGGCACTGGCATTCTCAACATACCAGACGTCGGCAGCAGACGCATTTCGCTCCTGATATCCCATTCCCACATCGACCACATACTGGGTCTTCCCATGTTCATTGGTCCTTTGGGGGCAAAAGAGCTATCGATCTACGGAGCAACTCACGAACAGCTCACAATAAGGCAACAGCTTGATACCTATCTTAAGCGCCCTCTGTGGCCTGTAGGCCTTGACGCTTTTTCCGCCAACATAAATTATGTGGATGTAAAAGAAAACGCTGCTCCCTTGCAGATAGGCGATGTCACCGTAACTGCAGTTCCATCCAATCATCCTGGTGGCTCCACAATATACAAACTTGAATGCCATGGAACAAGCGTCGTTTATGCTTCAGATTTCGAACATGAAGAACTTCCAGCGGATCGATGGGACACAGCAGCAATTGAGGCTGCAACTTCATTAGCAAAAGACCTAGATACAAAAGATCTGATCACTCAGATGATGAGCTCTCCGTTGGATGCCCTTACCGCATTCTCTCAAAATGCAGACCTTCTGCTTTACGACGCCCAGTACACACCTGAGGAATACCAAAAGTGCAAAACCTTTGGCCACTCCACTGCCGAGAAAGCTAATGAGCTGAGGCTCGCGGGTAAAATAAAACAAACTATCCTGGTCCACCACGCTCCAGGCCACACAGATTCATTTCTTGATGAAATGGAAAAAAACTGCGAATCAAATGACATGCACTTTGCCAAAGAGGGCGAGGTGCTAAAGCTGTGAGTCAGTGCAGAACCGTCCCTGTGTCTTGTTTTAAAAGGCGAAAAACTTGACAGGAAATGTTACTATATATAGAGCAAAACAACTGACAAAAATTCAGTTACGAATCACAGAGGAATGAAATGGAAAAATTAGCAATACACGGGGGAACTCCCGTTAGAAGTGAAAAGATATACTACGGCCGTCAGTGGATCGGTGATGACGATGTGAAGGCTGTGGCAGATGCTCTTACTGGTCCATACATTACATGCGGTCCAAGAGTAGCAGCACTGGAGAATAAGATTGCAGAGGTTACAGGAGCTAAGTACGCAGTATCTGTATGCAACGGAACAGCAGCTCTTCACTGCGCAGCGATCGCAGCAGGCCTTGGCCCTGGCGATGAGGTCATAACAACACCTCTTACATTTGCTGCCTCCGCAAACTGCGCTGTATATGTTGGCGCGACACCAGTTTTTGCGGATGTTAACCCTGAGACTTACAACATAGATCCAGACTCAATCGAGGCACATATCACGCCTAAGACCAAGGCTGTTGTTGCAGTAGACTTTACAGGTCAGGCTGTTGAGCACGACAGGATAAGAGAGATCTGTGACAAGCACGGCCTTACTCTTATCATCGATGCAGCTCACGCCATTGGAACAAAATATAAGGGAAGGCCTGAGGGCTCCCTTGGAGATATGACCTGCTTTAGCTTCCACCCGGTTAAGACCATCACTTCCGGAGAGGGTGGTGCTATTGTTACCAGTGACCCTGAACTTTACCATAAGCTCCATCTTGCTAGTCAGCATGGTATCGAGCACGACGAAGAGAAGTTTGTTGACAAGAACCCTGAAGGACCTTGGGTATATGAGATGCAGACCCTTGGCTTTAACTATAGGATGACAGACTTCCAGGCAGCGCTCCTTACCAGTCAGCTTCACAAGCTTAAAGAGTTTTCAGATCGCCGCAAGGCCATCGTTAACCGTTACAATGAAGCTTTCAAGGACATGCCAGAGATCATAGTGCAAAAAGAGATCCCTGAGTCCGACACAACAAGGCACCTGTACATCATTCGCCTTAACAAGGACAAGCTCTCCTGCACAAGACGTGAGTTCTTTGATGCCATGAGCGCCGAGAACGTTCAGTGCCAGGTTCATTATGTACCAGTTTATTACTTCCCATTCTACCAGGAGCGCGGCTACAAAAAAGGCCTCTGCCCTAACGCAGAAGCCATCTACGAGGGAATCATGAGTATCCCTCTTTATCCTATGATGACAGACGAGGACGTGGAGTCAGTTATCAAGGCAGTGAAGAAAATCGTGGATTATTATAGAAAATAACATGTATAAATGCAGCGCGAACGTAAGCCGAAGGATTTGGTTTACGTTCGCGCTTTTAATATTAGGTATATCTGAATATAATTTTGATATTTGCATAAAAATTACAAATACCAAAAATATATTTGACTAAACGGGAGTTTTATTCTATTCTTTGGATAGAAGATTATTATTGAAACTATAAGGTGTACGTTTAAGATAGCGGGGTAAATCAATGCTTATTCAATTTTCTGTAGAAAACTTCATGCCATTTAAGAATAAGGTGGTACTTTCATTAGAACCATCTAAGGATAAAGAACATCCAGAAAACATCATAAATATAGGAGATTATAGTGCTGTAAAAACCATAGCGATTTATGGAGCTAATGCTTCCGGAAAGACAAGTTTGTTCAGAGCCATGACAAAAGCTGTTAATCTGATAAGAAATTCAAATGTTATTCAGGTTAACCAGCCTTTAAACTTTGTGCCGTTTGAATTTGATAGCAACAGTAGAAAAAAGCCATCCAAATTTGAATTTATTTTTGTTGCAGGTGATAACAACAGGTATGTTTATGGCTTCTCTGCGGATCAGTTCAATATATATGAGGAGTATCTTTACCTGTATAAGAGTCAGAGACCAACTTTGATATTTGAAAGAAGCGAGATCAACAATTATACCTTTAAGTCTCAAAAGAGTGCGCTTGAGCCATTGGTTAGATTTAATACGTCAAATAAGCTTTTTTTGGCAACAGCAACGAATTGGAATACTGAATGCACCAAGGTTCCTTATGAATGGCTGGCAAGTTATGTAGATACCTTTACAGAAGCAAATTCCTTGATGAATATGGCTATTGAATCATACAAGGGGGCTAAGCAGGCGGATTATTTAGCGTTCACTGAACACCTGCTTAAGCAGGCGGATATCAATATTTCAAAAGTGCATATCAAAGTAAAAACTACAAAATTGGAACCGCAGTTTGGAGCAGTTGCGCCGCAGCTAATGATAAATGGACAGCCTGTACAGCAAGTGATCCCTTACCAGGAGGTGATTGAGGTAAGTACAGATCATGTCATTCATGACGGAGATAAGACAAAGGTATATAAGCTTAACATGAATGATGAATCCCTAGGAACTAACCAACTGTTTCTTATGGGTCCATTTTTAAAAGACGCTTTTGAAAATGGCAAGACAGTAGTCATAGACGAAATTGATAAGAGTTTACACACCTTTATCGTTAAGTATCTTATCAAGTTGTTTTGTGATAAAGAGATTAATAAAGGTGGTGCTCAGCTGATCTTTACTACACATGATACATCACTCCTTTCATTGAATACCTTTAGAAGAGACCAGATATATTTTACTGAGAAAAATAATGAGAATGGAATATCAGACCTGTATTCTCTTGATGAATTCCCAGTGAGGAAGACTGAGAATATTGAAAAAGGATATCTTCTTGGTAGATATGGCGCAATTCCTTACATCAAAGGGGAGGCGTTGTAATGACCAATAGAAAGATAAAGCATAAAAAGAGAGATGCTAGAACAAGACGAGAGAAATCTGTATACCTAATAGTGGCAGAAGGAACCAATAAAACTGAGACAATGTACTTTTCGAATTTTCAGGGTCAGGGAAGGGACTATCGCATTATATTTGTATCAGCAGGCCATTCTACTGACGCGGAGTCGCTTTATTTGGCACTATCTAAAAAGTGGAAAGAGCTGGAGCTTAGCGCAGCTAGAGGTGACAAAGGGTTTGTTGTGGCTGATGGAGATAATGACAAGGATAAACTTGATAAAATCGCAAAAGCCTTAAAGAAAAACAAAAATGATAGTATTCATTTTATTGTGTCTAATCCGGGTTTTGAAGTATGGTTTCTTATGCATTTTGGATATTCATCGAAATTCTTTAAAGACTGTGATGAGGTAATTGGTGTATTAAAGAAAAAGGTGTCAAAGTATGATAAGAACTACGATGTATATCAGGAAATAAGTGAACTGACGGATGGTGCAATAGCAAACGCAAAGAAACTGGAAGATTACTTTGAAGGCCATAGCTGGCCAAGCGTAGAGTGCAATCCTAGAACGGATGTGTGGAAGTTAGTAGACCTGTTGCGTAACGGAGATGGCTATTAAAAGGTATGATGTTTCCATTAACCATTTGCTGGTATCAAAAGAACATCTATCTTTGTAATCCAGAGTGATAAGAAATTTTAATATTTGTATTTTACCAGCTAAAATATCGTATACCCAATAATGTGCTAATAGGAGAACTAATGATGGAAAAGCCCATGTTTGTATACAAATATAAAAGTATTGATACAAAAGAAGACCTTATTCGTCTTATAGATATAGTTAATAACCATAGAATATATCTTCCTAATTACGCACAGCTTAACGATCCTCTTGAGGGCGAAATTATAAACATTGAATTGGATGGATATATGGGATGCAGTTTATCATTAATGGCTGATAAAGAGGATAAGTATGTTCAGGCTTGCAAGGGAGAGTATAAGATTCTTTCTTTATCAGAAAAGCCAGATGTATCTCAACTGTGGGCACATTATGCAAACAATTATGAAGGAGTGTGCTTGTGCTTTAAAACAGATGGTGCGTTTCGCAAAATTCAAGCCGTCGAATATTGCGATAATAGAGAGAATGTGCATTCTGAAGACTCGAAATCACTTACAAGATATGTGCGAAAGAGTTTTGTAAAAAAGAATAAAGGGTGGCAATATGAAAAAGAATGGAGACTAGTGCTTAAAACCCAAAAAGAATATCTTACTTTTGAGGAAAGAGAGTTGGTAGGCATTATACTAGGTCATAACTTATCTAGGGAAGTAGTCAATTTTATCCGTGATAACACAGACGAGAGATTACTGAAAATGCGGACTGACATAGGGTATAGGACATTTAATATCAATATACTTCCATTGGGGTTCAGATATGATTTTGATGGAACTCCATTAAAGATACTTGATGTGAAAAAGACATTAAACAGACAAAGATATACATATTATTCCATCACTGATAAACTTAGATAGACACTAGCTATAAGGTACTCCTATAAAAATTTAGACTTAATACGTATATGAGGTATACAAATGAGACAATTTAAAGAAATAAAGAGGTATGAAGTGTTCGTTAGTTCTACATATTTGGACTTAAAGAAAGAACGCAATATTGTGATAAAAGCTATATTGGATATGGGATATTTCCCAACTGGAATGGAAGAGTTCCCTGCAACTGACCAAAAACAATTTGATTATATTAAAAGAGTTATAGATACTGCAGATTACTATATACTTATTCTAGGAGGTCATAGTGGAAGCTTTTATGATAAAGAAAAGGGAATTAGTTATACGAGGATGGAGTACAATTACGCGATAAAAAAGAATATTCCAGTAATTGTTTTTGTGAAAACAGATGAATCGGGAGAACCATTTGTCGATAAATCGGATCCATTTGCAATGAAAGCTTACTGTGATTTTTTATGTGAAGTTCAAAATAATAGGATGAGGCATTCTTTTGCTATTGCAGAGGAATTGGCAGGATTGGTGTTGCAGTCGTTGTCTGAGGAGGTAAGAGTTCATCCGAGATCGGGATGGATTCGCGACTATAAACCTGATTTTAATTATGAAAAATTATTGCTTAGAGGACGGTTGCTTTTTTATTTATTCATAGACAAAAATATATATGAGCAAGATTATAAGGCGACTAGCGTGGATTTAGGGTATGGGACTATTAACGTATGCTATGGAAAAGGATCACAGGGAGTGTTTTTGCTAGTTTGTTCTCATGATGGAAATACTGGGCATAATTTCTATTATGATATTGATTCTTTAGGATGTTTTGATGAGGAGGGTGTACTGAAGGAAAACTATTATGTACAGCTTTCATTTGCTAAATTGGGCAACATTGAAGAGACTTTACTTTTTTTGAGCGTGGGTGATGGTCGTTCTGACATGATAACAAAGGTGTTCCGCATAGACAGATATGACTACAAAATGATAGGAGAAATTTCAGGGCAAGAGTTTATGAGTGTTGATTATACGTTAAATGTTCCATATGGAAGTCAGGGATTGTATGACATTTATGTATACTGTGAAGGCGAAATGATGCGTGCAGATTCTTTAGAGTGACTGAAAACGGAAATGGTAGTTTAAGTATTGACATAAATAGGGAATCATGAGCATCCCCCTGTACCCTATGATGACAGACGAGGATGTAGAGTCCGTAATTACTGCGGTTAAGAAGATTGTAGATTACTATAGAATATAAAAACAAGACAGGGGGACGGTTCTAGTGACTTATTGTGCACAATAAGTCACTAGAACCGTCCCCCTGTCTTGTTTTACTTTAGCTCCAGGACCTTCAGTACCTCGAACCCATCAGCCTTGCCCTTGAGCTTAACAGTGCTTCCAAGGGACTCGACGGTGATGCGGTCGCCGAGGCCATCAACAACTGCGCGGCTTACGTAGATGCAGCCGCCGGGGGCGTTGGCCTCGAGGCGGGCGGCGGTGTTAACCGTATCGCCGATGGCGGTGTAGTCCATGTGCTTTTCTGCGCCCATGTTGCCCACGATGGCGGGGCCGTAGTTGACGCCGACGCCGACACGGAGTTCTTCACCGATCTCTGCCTTTAGCTCGTCAGATACTCTGGCAGCGCCTTCGATTATATCTACGGCAGTCCTTACTGCGTTATATATAGCATCTTCCTGTGGGAGAGGAGCGCCCCAGAAGGCCATCATGGCATCTCCCACGAATTTATCCAAAGTTCCCTTGTTTCTTTCCACGCAGTCGCTGGCCATGGTCAGGTACTTGTTAAGGATGTACACGACTTTCTCAGGGGTCAGACGCTCTGACATGGTGGTGAATCCCCTGACATCCACGAACAGCACTGCAATGTCGCAGTTCTTGCCGCCAAGGGACAGATTCTCAACGCCTTCTTTCAAAATTTCTCCAACTATCTCAGGAGCCACATATCGCTCAAAGGTCCTGGTAACCCGAACTCTTTCAAGGTATGCTCTGACGTAGTGGACCGCGATGGCGCAAACATACATGCACAGCGCCCCAAGAGGCAGCCACAGTGGATGCACGATCGTTCCATTTACGTACAGAACATAAGCCATCCCAAATGTCAAAACGCACACAACACCAGCAACGATGCTTGATGGCGTGAGTTTTAATCTCAGGAATATGGTCAAAAGAGCTGCCAGCACAACAAAGGTAATAAGGGCCTGGATCCAGTCTGGCATCTCAGTTTTATAGTCGCTTCGCAAAAAAGCTTCTACCGCATTGGCCTGAACCTCCACGCCGTACATCTTTTTCGCCTGATCAATGGTCGTAAAATACTCGTCCTGAAGTCCCACGCAGTAAGGGCCAAGGAAAACTATTTTCCCGGCATAATAGTCAGAAGGGATCTTGCCCTCAATAAGGTCAGCGATGTTCCAGCCGTCGTAATAGGTCCCTGGAAGAGCAGAGTAGGAGAGGTAGTAGTGACCTCTTTTATCTGTGTCAGGGAGCGTTAGTTCCTGGCCATTTGCTTCTGCGAAAGCCTTGGCAGTTTCCCAGGCCATGGAATAGACCCTTTTGCCATCAACATCAAAATACAATAGGGCGTGGCGAAGCACTCCATCCAGGTCGTACATGGCATTTATGTGCCCTTGGGTGGAAACAGCCTTCAAATCTTCAAAAGGCTCTTCGTAACTTAGAACAAGGTGATCTTGTCTGGAAAAAGAGCCATTGCCCTCTGCAACAAAATCGGATCCAAATTCGGCAGCCGAAGCAGTTATGACTTTTGGAAGAGATGCTGCAGCATCTACGAGATTTGTGTCGGCAGCAGGGTCTGTTGTGCCAGAGTATAGCGTATCTATGGCGACTACTGCAGGAACACTTGAAGGATCTTCTGACAGTTTCCAAAGTGCTGAAGCCATGACATTTCGATCCCAGGTGTTGTAGGGCCCAAGGCGTTCTAAGGAATTGTCATCAATTCCGATGACAACTACATCCCCAGTAAGTGCCTGGGGATGTAAGAGAATGTCGTCCTGGATCCATTTATCGATCCTGTTGAACAGACCAAGATAGGCTGCCATGGTATAGAGAAAAGACATGATCAGGATGAAAAGAACTTTCCTGTAGCTTATTTTTTTCACGTAACCCTCCTAAGTTTATGGCCCGCCTTCGGAAGTGGGTTTATTCGGGACACCATCTGTGCCTCCGACAATGGTGTAGCGACCAGATGACCCGCTACTGCTTTTATTATCATCATCAGATGGAGCATCAGCTTCTTTTGCTGCTTGGGCAGCAATTTCGGCATCAGATCTTTCGATGGCATTCATAAATTCTTGATAAGCAGCCTGCTTGGCGGCTTCTGTCTGTTGCTGCTGGGCAGCAGTTCCATAGCGGTTTTCGTTGGAACCAAAGGCCAGATAGTGCTCAAGGAGCTTGTAAGGGTCGCTTCCAATCTCAGAAACTACGTCGGGGTTATTGGTTGCATAATACCCTGGATCAAATGTGGTTCCATTTGTAAGGTGCATAACACCGTTTGAATCTACGCTGACAACCTGGGATGCTACGCCTGATTTAGAGGCTGTGCTTGCAGTGGCAGTATCCTGACTGGAAGCAGCCCCTGCTGAGGCAGCTCTGGCACCGCCGTTACTTTCAGCGCTATCTACAGCATTACCGCCGTCATTTCCTGCAGCATTCGGATCAGCATCACCATTGCCATCCCCATTACCTGCAACACTGGCATCACCATTGCCACCGTCATTACCTACAGCACTAGCAGCCGCATTGCCACCATTACCACCTGCAGAGCCATCAGATCCAGAACCATCACCGCTACTTTCAGCACCAGTTCCATCACCGCTGGCATCTGCATACATTGTATTACTATCAATACTTCCATCGGCTATTCCAAGGATCTTTTCCCTGGACCAGCCAGTATCCTCGCATACCAGTGTTATGAGCCTCTCGCTCTCCGCAAGTCTCTTAACAATGAACAGGTCAAGGTCTTCTTCCTTGAGGTCGTCTTTCTCAAACATGATGCTGTCAACGGTTCTGTCATTGTAGAGATAGGTGGTTACCATTTCACCGGCTTTCACGGTAATGGTCTTGGTCTCCCCAGTAACAGGATTGGTGCCTGTTACAACAACTTCGCCATCGGTGATCACAACAACATCGTTGCCATTTTTATCAGTGGCCACATAGCCGGAAGTTCCGCGGATACCGACCACCATGGTGGAAGTCCTGATATCAAAAGTCTCGTCCGCATCAAGCTTTTTGGTAACTTCGAAAAAGAGACTTCCATCAGTCAGGTTAATATCCAGCTTTTTACCCTTTTTGTCGAACTTGGCATTGGAAAGCTCATTGATTGTGACAATCTTGGTGTCGTCAAGGGCTATGCCAGCAAGGGAAGCGTCTGCGGTGTTTAAGACATTTCCAGCATTGAGCCTTAAGTTATCGGTAATTGTCTTTTCTTTTTCCTGCTCGAAGAGCTTAACAACGCCCTCAATTCGCAGCATTCTCATGGTGCTGGCTGTTAGTTTGCCGCTGTTTATGAACACAACAGCTATAATGGCTACCACGATAACTGCGACAATAGCTAAAAGAGCTATAGGTTTCTTTGATTTCTTTTCACTACTCATGCTTGGCACCTCCTGTTACTGTCTATGATCTGGTGTCAGTTTACTGCTGCAAGTCGCTATCCTTGACCCAGGCCTTGCTGTCCTTGAAGGTCTTAAGGATATCGGCGTCAATCTTGCCTTCCGCAGCCATGCTCTCGAGAATGCCAAAGGCTTTTTCCGGAGGCATTGGAGGCTTGTAGGGCCGATCCTCGGCTGTGAGGGCGTCATATACGTCAACTATGGTCAGGAAGCGGATCTCCTTGGGAATATCATTGGCAGTAAGGTGATCTGGGTATCCTGAACCATCTAATAATTCATGGTGTCCGCCGGCCCAGTAAGGAACTTTGGTGTACAGACCGCGAAATTCCATCTTGTCCAGCATCTTTTTGGTATATACAACGTGGCTCTGCATCTGGGAGCGCTCGTCATCAGTGAGGGTGCCTTTTCTCACGGTTATGGCAGTTAATTCTTCATCGGTCAAAAGAGCTTTTACCGCGCCGGTTTCATCCTGGCAGGGGAGAGCAGCGATGCCATTAAGGGATGCGATAACATCATCGGGCAAAAAGCCTTTGGTGTTGCATTCATCTATGAGAGCAAAGGCTTCTTTTAGCTTTTCTATGTGTGCATCGCACTCAGGCTTTTTAGAAGGATCTTTTAACCCTGCGATCTCTTCCATGAGGCAGGCAACAGTGACTCTTCCCCGGATCTTGTCATACAGGGGCCCCAGCCTGTCGGGCTTGTCCATGATCTCCAGGGGGATTACCAGTTTGCCTATATCATGGAGCCATACGCTCATCAGATAGGAATCTCGCTCCTCGTCGGAAAGCGGCCGCTCATCCACGTGCTCAGCCACATAGTCAAGGAACTTGGAAGTGTAGGAGACCATGTTCTTGGTGTGGTTGGCGTTGTAGGAGCTACGGGTTTCAATTGCTTCTACCATTACACGAACGAAGGCATGAAGGGTGTCCAGAACCTGTTGTGACAAGCGCCTGTTGGTAAGGATCACAGCGCCAAGGGAAGCAAGGGCTGAGATGATGTCCTCCTCATCAGAGGGGAAGGCCACAACTTTACCATTGCCATCAAGTGCGTTGATCAGCTGCAATACGCCAATGATGTCGCCGCGATCATCCTCCATTGGGATCACCAGCATGGAGGTGGTCCTGTAACCGCTTATCTTGTCATATTTCATGGCGCCAGAGAAGTCGTATTCCCTGGATGTATATACGTCTGGGATGTTGATCTTTTTGCGGTCAAGCACAGCACAGGCGCTGACATATTCGCGGCTTAGAGGGACAGGCGGCATTTTATGCCGGTTGCTGTCATCATCGAAATTTCCGTATGTATATGAATTGTGAAATACCAGGGTATCATTTTCGACAACATAGACTGTTCCTGCATCGCAGTTTGATATCTTCATTGCGACCTGCAGGATCATGTCGAGAACTTTAGAAGTGTCTTTTTCCGCAGAAAGAGCTATAGCTACCCTTATGAGACTCTCATCAAGGTAACTCTTGGCGGAATTATCAGGGTTTTTGCTGTAAAGATCGCCCATAGCGTACGCCCCCTTTATAAAACAATTTTATCATGGAGGGGGCGTGGAATTAGCGATATTTCATTATATTTGTATTAGAAAATCATAAAAAATACATTAAAAACAGTCGGGGCATATACAAGACAGGGGGACGGTTCTACTGCGACAGGGGTGGACCATGGGGACGGGGTTAGTGGTTCATTGGGAGTCATCCCAATGAACCACT
>NZ_JAGAYD010000176.1 GCF_017940685.1 Butyrivibrio sp.
AAACTGGTTGCAAGGAATGTCAAGGATCTCAAGTCCCTGCTCATGATAGTTCTCATAGAGCTCCTCAATTGGCTTGTACTGTGGTGTGAAGCCGCATCCTGTAGCTGTGTTTACAACCAGGATAACCTTGCCCTTAAATGTAGCAAGATCAAGCTCTTCTCCCGTTCCTGTAGTTACCTTGTAATCATAGATCATTGTAATTATCCTCCGGTTTGTGTGTTGTGCTATTTGATTGTGTGCAATCTATATATTCATTATAACCACTCTTCACGAAAAATCAAGCTAAAGTTTTCATAACAAGACACGGGGACGGTTCTACTGTCTCATTGCGCGCAATGAGACAGTAGAACCGTCCCCGTGTCTTGTCCCCGTGTCTTGTTAAACTACATGCATTACAACCTGTGCATCATGCTTTTCAAGATATTTGTCTCTTGCCTTTTCTCCAACGACACAGACGCATTTATAGATGCTCTCAAGTTTCTCTTTTTCAAGCTTAAGTCTGTCTGAGTCATTGCCCCAAATGAGCATCACTGGAAGGTCTGCGTTTCTGTCCGGGATCAGCTGCTTTTCCTTTGGGATATACTCCTTTAAAACCTGCTCTAAAACCGAGTATTTAACAGGTTTACTGATATAGTCGTTAAAGCCCTTTTGAAGGTAGTTGTCTTTGGCTCCGATTATGGCATCAGCCGTAAGGGCAATAACTGGCGTTCCTTTAAGGATATCCATCTGTTTCATCTTAAGAAGAGTCTCCTCGCCGTTCATACCTGGCATCATCTGATCAAGAAGGATAATGTCATATTTCTTTTCCGATACCTTCTCTATACACTCATCTCCTGAAATAACAAGATCAACTTTTATCTTGGTATCTCCAAGCAGCCCCTCCATAACTTCAAGGTTCATGGCATTGTCATCCACCACAAGCACATTTGCATCCGGAGCATAAAGAACCACTTCATCAGTTTCGATATGATCCAGATAGTGTTTAACAGCCTTAGAAAAATCGCCAATAGGCTCCTTTTTTACAACCTTTTGAGGGACAGTAATGGTAAAAGTGCTGCCTACTCCGTACTCACTTTCAATATCTATTTTTCCTCCCATCATGGTAAGAAGACTGTGGGTGATGTGGAGTCCAAGGCCAGTTCCTTCAATATTTCGATTTTTCTTTTCATCAAGCCGTTGAAAGCTCTTAAAGAGTTTGTCCTTGTCCTCATCCCTGATGCCCATTCCGGTGTCTGAAACACTTACGACCAGCTCAATGTAGTTGCCCATCAGTATCGGCCTTGAGGTTATGGTCACATTGACACTGCCCTCTTTGGTGTACTTGATGGCATTGTTGATGATATTTAATGTAACCTGCCTTATTCTGATCTCATCTCCGTTAAGGACAGAAGGAATGTCATCCGCTACGACAAAATTGTACTCAAGTCCCTTTTTCTGGGCTCTTGGCCGGGTCATGTTAAGGACATCGTTAAGGACAGAGGACAGGTCGTAGTCAATTGGCAGGATCTCGAAGTTCCCCGATTCTATCTTGGACATATCAAGGATATCGTTGATTATGGACAAAAGAGTATTTCCTGCGCTCTTGATCTCCAGGGCATACTGTTTGATCTTAGACTCCCTGCTCTCTCTTATGATCATCTCATCCATGCCAAGGATACCGTTAAGTGGTGTTCTTATCTCATGGGACATATTGGCCAGGAACTGGTCCTTGGCCTTGTTTGCGACCATGGCTTCACTGGCTGATAGCCTTATTCCGATAAGCTGTTTAATGGTATGGATAGCCGCACAGATTAAAAATCCCATAAGTCCTATGGACATAAGAAGTCCGGAGAAAACGCCATTGTGGGCGAACATATAGGAAAAGATCTGTCCAATGCCTGCAAGAGCAAGGACTATAAATCCCACGGCCACGTACTCGTAGTCTCTTGTCAGTTTTTTACTTGAATCTTTTATGATGGTGTAGGCGATAATGCCAATGCAGATAAGGCAGCTGATGGCCGCTATGTTAAAACTCTTCGCCAGTGGTACCCTGCCCAAAACAAAAAGAAGCGTTAAGATAACAAAATCTGCTATCTCCATAAAACCCGCAAATGTAAGAAGCTTTGTATATCTCTTTTGCTGTAGAGAATCAATAAAAATCGTAAAAGGAATAGGTAGAAGCATCACCATAAGGAATGGGATGTCAGACATTACAGAAATATTCCTGGTGTAGAACTGCCGAAAGACAGAGTTCGACATGACCCAGCAGCCTCCAAGCAGGACTCCTATAGACAGATGCTGCATCTCAAGGTACATTTTATACATTACCCTGTAAACTATTGAAGCCACAAGGCAGATAAAGCCAAGACTGAGTACCATAAGTCCCACATAGAGCTCTGCCCCATAGTTATGAAGGAGCATTTTTATGATACCAACCCTGGTTCCGTAATATGCTTCATTGACAAATCCTGAATTATACTCGTAAAAGAGTCTGATGGTCTTACCTGAATCCTCGGGGTAAAGAGGCACAAAAAGATAGCACTCGGCGGAACGGTCTCCCAAGAAATGATAATCCGTAGTCTTAAACTCATCCCTAAGGCTTCCGTCAATGTAAACTTCCATGTCCATTCCGCGAAAGCATAGTGAAGACATGTTCCTGTCTATGTCATTCGGCAACACGCCTTCAAGGAACACATCTCCCTCAGTGTGCCCAGGAATCTCAAATGGCTCCTTGGATCCATCAGATTCTACCTTATACCACTCAACCGGGAGATTTTCACAGATGAATCCGCTTCTTGGAGAATCATATGGAAACGCAAATTCCCCAATCACAATGTATCCAAAAACAAGTATCAGCATTACTGAAAGAGCTATCCTTACGTATTTCATCCGGTCGCTTACCTCTCTATTTAAGGCCTTGTCACCTGTCACTCAATAGTTTCAGATATTTCTTTTATGATCCCTGCTGCGTCATCATACATAAAATCGTCAATAAGCTTTATAGCCTTAGTTAACAGATCTTTCTGTGTAAGTCTGAATGGATAGCCTGATAGCTTTCCCGCAAGATCCTTTGATTTCTCATCATCAAAATCATCCAAAGCCTCAAGAAGCTCGCTTACAATCTCTTTAGCTCTTTTTGCACTAATCTCATCTGCAGGAGGCGCTACATCAGCTTCCCCTATGGGACGGATAAGCTCTGTAAAGTCCCTGTATGCATCAAGCATTTTATTATGATTTTCCCTTACATATGTGATGCCACCTTCCCTTGAAGCTATCTCAAGTTTTTCAAAAAAATCCGCCAGGGCCATGGCTCCAACCATTTTCGAATTACTCTTAAGGGCATGGACTGTGATACTGTAGTTGTCCATGTCACCCTTTTCATAAAGCTCAGATATCTTCCTGCTGTTATCTTCAAATCCGTTAAAATAGCGCTTTAGGGCAGAGATGTACTTTTCTTTGTCCCCCGTAAACTCTATTCCAGTCCTTGTATCTATGCCCTTTGCATCGAGAAAAGAAATATCCATATCCGTAGAAACCTCCTATCCTAAAACGTCAATTATCTTAGCTACAAGTTCAGATTTCTTCGAAGGTTTAACAATGTATCCCTGGGGCTTAAGGTCCACTAAGGTTTTTATGACAACATCTTTTTCCGTGACACCGGTAAGAAATATCACTGGAATGTATGCATACAGCGGATCCTCTTTTAGCTTTTTAAACACCTCAGGTCCGTCCATCTCAGGCATCATATAATCAAGAAGGATAAGGTCCACCCTCTTTTTGGCCAGAAGCTTGAATGCATCCTTACCGGAACCCACAAGGGTAACATCATAGAACTCCTTTAAATGCTCTTTTATCTGCATAAGCTGCTGCGAGGAATCATCAACCGCAAGGATATGCTTCCTCGTGATTCTGTCAGGATTAGGATTTACATACTCAGACAACAAAGCGTCATCGTCTTCGCCATCGAGATATTTCTTTTCCACCTCTTCAAGCTTGTCGTAGAGCATGTAAAGGGATACTGGTCTTGATAAAAAGAACATTTTCTCAAGTCCGGTGTATTTGATAAATACGTTCTTGTCTTCGATGTTGGCCACCACAATAAGAGTAATAGCCCCGAGTTTTGCGCATTCTTTTAAGATGTCATAGGTCTTTACTGAGTCCCTGGTCTCATCTCCAAGACATATGATTATTACCCTTGGTCTTTCATTGGGCACGGTTTCAAAAAGCTCATCCTGCTTGGCAGGGCACTTTATAACGTAGTAATCCTTATCCTCTGCAAGATGATTACAGATGTCTCCTGCAATTCTTTTGTTTTTTCCAGTTACCAGGATCTTAAGCTTTTTCATAGATTCACCCTTTTAAAACCTGCATGGTCCAACCACCGTCAACTGCCAAAAGTCCCACTCCGGCCCCATCAGGAACCTCTCCTTCTGACTGGTAAGTTGCAACAAGCTCAGCACCATCATCAAATTTGACCTGGTACTGGCTGCCTCCAAGATGCATTACCACTATTCCGATGGCATCATAATTGATATCTGTCATAACTTCGTTCTCCCTTTTGCGGATAGTCCGCTTATTCCTGCTCTCCTTTTAAGAGTCCAAGCTGCCTGTTCATCTGTCTTATCTCTTTTTTCCAGACAAAGTACTCAGTTCCCCAGATGATCAGATACACAAAAGAAAATGCCAAAACAACGATAAGTAAGATGTCATGTGAAAACCATCCCAGAATCTCGCTTATGGAAAGCATTGTAAAAAAAGTCACTATATAGTGAGTGAAGGTCGCTCTTCCAAGCCCCCAGTCCTCAAAGTCATATACTATGGCTCCTCCGTTGCCTACAATGCCCATTATTCCGGAGCCGAAGAGTTGCATAAGAAGGAACACTTTATCCACAGGCTCATTGTCGTTTACACTTAGCACATACATGATGGCTCCTATTATCATCCCAAGAGAAAATCCCAGGAGCGCCCTAATGATAAACTTAGTTTTTAAATCCATGGCTGCCTCCTTTCATCAGGGCACTCTTCACATCCCTGATCCTTCTTCTGGCCACCCACGTGCTTTCGCCGTTCTCCATCTCAACACCGATGGTGCCTGTAGCTGAAAAGTCAAAGCTCTTTACCTTTCGAAGGTTTATGATCTCTGACTGGGAAATGCGAACAAACCTGTCAGAATCTAGAATCGCTTCCAGTTCCCTTAAGGTTTTTCTGACCTCATACACTCTTCCAGAGGTCTGCACCATAACCTTTCTGTTTGAAATATAGAGTCTGAAGATCTGTCCCTGGGGCAGCATTACAACGCTGTCTTTAAAATACGCTGGCACCATTGGGATCTTTTTGTTGGCATAGGCTTCAATTGCTGCAATAACGCCCTCAACGTCGTCATTCCGCTCATTATTTCTTATGGTAACAGTGAGCTTTTCGCAGGCTTTATCGATGATAAGCTTTATATCTAGTAAGTCTGACATTTTAACCACCTTTAAAATTTGTGTATATACAATTGTCACCTAATATCGTAATTAATTGAATACTTCCTGTCTATTCGGTCGTTTTTCGTGTCTATTCGGTCAAAAAAAGTGGTTCTGTTGGTACAAGACACGGGGACAAGACACGGGGACGGTTCTACTGTCTCATTGCGCGCAATGAGACAGTAGAACCGTCCC
>NZ_JAGAYD010000177.1 GCF_017940685.1 Butyrivibrio sp.
ACGATGTCCCAATCAGCAAAATGGCTCTTAAGCTTTGCCATCATAAGCTGCGCCACCCCAAAACCGCTGGCACATACAACACCAATGTTGACTGTGCGTTTCTTTTTCTTTCTGGAGTCGATCTTTTCCTTGGCTGCGCCAAAGTGCATGGCAAGATAGCCAACTTCAGCATCTCCAGGTACAAGGCCTGTCTTTTTAGTGATCACCTCTGCTGCTCTCTGACAATCTGCGTAGATGTCAGGATACTCACTTTTTATCTCGGCGAGCAAAGGATTACTTATGGTCATTTCATTTTTCATGCGATAGAGAGCTGGCTCAAGATGTACCATAAGGCCTCTTATGAAGTCCTCTTCACAGCGAAGTTCTCTGGCAAAGTCAGGGTCCATCACATCTATCATTCCATTGACAATCCCCATCAGTTCTTCGGTTAGGATCCCGCTTTCTCCGATGGCATCACTTGTGTAGTTAAGTTTTGCTCCCTTTATGTGGAGCAGAATGTTGTTTACTTCTGACTCAGGGATCTCGATCCCAAATTCTTCTTCAAGGGCTCCTGCAATGTTTTTGGCTATGTCATAGCCGTTGTCAAACCTTGCGTCGTAGGTCTCCATTGAAACAAGAGCACCTTCCTTTATCCTCTCAACTGCAACTGCAAGGTGGACAAGAAGCCCCACATATGCGTCGTTGGTAAGAAGATGAAGATATGGTTCCTCAAGCCTTTCAAGAACCTTTTCTACATCTGAGAGTATCTCTTCATTCATCAGAAGATATATGTTGTCACCGGCGTTTCCACGCTTTTCATTTTTCATGTTCTCGGTGACGAATCTCTGCATTGCAGTTCTGTAGCTCTTTTCGCTGCCAGAAAGAGCGATACCATAGCCAGGTTTCCTGATTATGCTAAGGTGGCACTCTTTTGCCCATTCACTTATGGCCTCAAGGTCATTGCTGATGGTGGCTTCGCTCACTCCAAACATATCGCTGTAGTAAAAGAGCTTTTGTGGTTCTCTGTTGCGAAGGAGCTCAAGTTTAAGTAGCTCTCTTCTCTTTTCCTTGTCGGAAACGATCCTGTCGGGATGTGTCTTGACAGCCTCTAAAAGTCGCTCCTTGTTCTCGTCGCTTCCTTCTATCTGGCTGCCCTCACCCTTTTTTCTGACCAGGGTAAGCCCGTACCCTTTAAGGATCTCTGAAATGTAATCAGCCTCTCTCAAAATGGTACGCTTACTCACACCCAGAGCATCAGCGACCTCGCTGTCTGTCGCCGGCTGCTCTGCGTTTAGCAAATAAAGGATTATTTGTCTAATACGTGGTGTAAGTTCCATTGCGTCTCCATTAAATATTTAAGCTTTCAGTTCCTCTGCCAACTGGTCATACTCAGGTGCTGACATAAAGTTGCTGATTGTGATGATCCTTGCATTAGGAGCACTGCTCTTTGCTCTGCCTGCCAGATCCTGATGAGTAACAACGATCTGTGCCTCTGCAGGGATCTCAGATACTGAAGCATGCTTAACATCGATATCTGCTCTACCTACATCTGCGAGTTTCTTCTTAAGTACTGTTGCACCCATTGCTGATGAGCCCATTCCAGCATCACAAGCAAATACGATGTGCTTGATCTCTGCGCCGTTTACCTTTACAAGGCTGTCTGCTGCAGTCTTAACTTCGCTTGCTGCAACGCCCTTGCTCTGAGCCTTCATCTCTTTCATCTG